>JAKPXO010000236.1 GCA_029567505.1 Acidobacteriota bacterium | reverse complement strand
GGGCCCCACGTGGGTCGCCGGTCCCGCGCCATGGCATTTGCCGAAGGTGTGCCCCCCGGCAACGAGGGCGACGGTCTCTTCATCATTCATGGCCATGCGGGCGAAGGTCTGACGGACATCTTTTGCGGAAGCCGCGGGGATCGGCTGGCCGTCCGGACCTTCCGGGTTCACGTAGATGAGGCCCATCTGCACCGCCGCCAGGGGGTTTTCCAGATCCCTCTCGCCGGAGTAGCGGCTCTTGGGTTTGTCGCTGGTGGCCAACCATTCCTCTTCGGAGCCCCAGTAGACGTCCTCTTCCGGCTCCCAGACGTCCACGCGCCCGCCGGCAAAGCCGAAGGTCTTGAACCCCATCGACTCCATGGCGCAGTTGCCGGCGAGGATCATCAGGTCGCCCCAGGAGAGTTTCTTGCCGTATTTCTGTTTGATCGGCCAGAGGAGGCGGCGCGCCTTGTCGAGGTTCCCGTTGTCGGGCCAGCTCCCCACCGGCGCGAAGCGCTGGTTTCCCGTGCCGCCGCCGCCGCGGCCGTCCGACACCCGGTACGTTCCGGCGCTGTGCCACGACATCCTCACGAAGAGGCCGCCGTAGTGGCCCCAGTCGGCGGGCCACCACTCCTGCGAGTCGGTCATCAGGGCGTACAGGTCCTTCTTCAGGGCGTCGTAGTCGAGCTTGCCGAACTCCTCGGCGTACTTGAAACCGGGGTCCATCGGGCTCGACGCGGGGTCGTGCTGGTGGAGGATCCCGAGGTTCAGCTGCTCGGGCCACCAGTCGCGGTTGGTCGTGCCCCGGCCGGCCACGGGGTGGCTGGAGGCACCGGTGAAGGGGCACTTGCCGCTTTCGCTCATCGTCGTTCTCCTTAGGTGAGGCGGGTTGCTCGGGACCGGGCTCGGGTCAGGGTCTAGGAGTCGGTCTTCTTCTCGGCCTCGCACCGTGTGCAGAGGCCACGCACCTCGACGTGCGCGTTCAGGACGCTGCCGAGGCTCTTCAGGTCGGCCGGCAGCGGGAGGTCGTCGAGCTTCGGGCTCTCGAAGTCGCGCACGAGCCCGCAGCTCACGCACGAGAAGTGGTGGTGCTTCTCCAGGTTCGCGTCGAACCGCACGCCGTTCTGCTGCGGCCCGAGCGTCGTGACGAGGCCGAGGTAGTGGAGCGCCCAGAGCGTCCGGTAGACCGTGTCGAGCGAGACCGTCGGCATCCGCTCCTGCACGGCTCGGAAGACGGTCTCCACGTCGGGGTGCTCCTCCGTCCCCGCGATCTCCCGGAAGATCTCGAGCCGCTGGGGCGTCAGCTTCAGCCCCGCCCCTCGCGCCGCCGTCCGGAGGCGCTCGAGCCGCTGCTCGATCCGGTCGGGCCCCGCTCTGCGTTTCATTCCTATTTGCGGATCATCCGCAACCAAGAGCCTATCGCCGCGGACGGGAGGGGTCAAGCGGAATCGGCGCGCTCGTCGCTCCGACACCGCGCTCAGCCGTCCTTCCCCCTCTCGGCGTCGGCCGGTACTTCGAGGTCGAGCTCGAGGCGCCAGCCCCTCTCCATCGGCGCCGTCGTCCATCGAACGGCGAGCCATCGTGCGGTGCCGTCCGCCGGCGACTCATCGAAACGGACGGGGTGGAGCGTGGCGTTCCCTGCGGGCCGCGCCTTCGGCTCCACCCGAAGCGGGTAGAAGCCCTCGCGTTCGAGCCCAGGAAGCCAGAGGGCGAGCTCGACCTTCTCCGGCCGCGCGACTCCGATCGAAACCGTGTCGACCGTCGAGAAGGTCGTCCGATACGGCCGGACACCCGCCGTCCCGGCGGTCTTCCGCGCCCACTCCGCGCTTCGCCCCATCCTCCAGTCGAAGACCCCGACCTCGTGGGGCGGCGTGCCGAGCCGTCCGGAGGGATCGCGGACGACCACCTCCAGGACGTGCTCGTGAACACGCGTGCCGCAGCCGGCAGCGGTCAGCGATGCGAGGAGGACGATCGCGGGAAGGACTCTGCCCTTCGCCGCGAGCCTCGAGGACCGGGCCGAACGAAGCGCCACGGCGAACACGAAGAGGAGTGAGGCGTTCCTCGGGCGGTTGATCCGCAGCGTCAGGGGCGAGCGAGCGCAGCGCACTGAAGTCCGCTACACGCCGGGTCAGGCTCCGGCTGCCTTTGACAGCTCCTGCCGAAGTCGCTCAGCCAGGAACTGCTTCAGGAGCGACTGGTATGGGATGTCGCGCTTGTTCGCGAGCACCTTGAGCTGACCGATCATGGCCTCCGGAAGCCGAAGGGAAATGGTGCGGAGCGTGGGCTTGAGGTTCGGAAACGACCTGGGCTCAGCCTTCGTCCAGTCGACGAAGTCGGTGGAGTCATGAGAGGCCCAGAAGGCCCGCTCCTGATCTTCGGAGGCGAAGGAAGGGACCGGCTTACGCTTTGACTTGGGCATGGGTTCTGGCCTCCCTTCGCGTCATGTCGCGGGCGGAGATGACCCGGATGAGATGGCGCCGGACGGTGAAGGAGATGAAGAGTAGACGGCCGGCGTCGGTGGAGCCGAGAGCCATGAAACGGCGCTCGAGCCTTGAATGAGCCTCGTCGGGCCGAAGGAGGAGAGGTTCGTTGAAGAAGACCTCCTCAGCCTCCCAGAACGTCACGCGGTGACTGACCCGGTTCTTCTCGGCGTTGGCTTCGTCCCAGTCGAAGCCGGTGCAGCCGTCGAGGAGATCGGGCGTTGCCACAGGAGGAGTATACGTCTGACATATACGCCGGAGCGACCCACCGGAGCCTGACCCCCGAGTCCACGGCCGACCATCCGGCCCGACACGACCAGCCTCGCCTCCCTGCGGAGCCGCGCTCCTCCCCAGCCGACCGAGGAGGCGGCCTCGTCTTCCAGGCAGCGGGACGAAGTCCGTCTTGGTGCCAAGTCCGCGCGACCTCGGTTCCGCGACCCAGGTGCCCGACCTGGGTGCCAGGCGTGAAGTCGTGTATTGTCTCCACAATACACGATTTCACGCCTGGCACCGGAGCGGTCGGGTACAGGGGGGTCGGAGAACCCCTCTGCACCAGGAGACGCCGAGGACATCGCCTTCCTCGAGGTGCGCCTCGCGAGGCGCCGAAAGTGACGGCGCAGTAGCGAATTCTCCTCCCGCGGACACCAACTGTCCGCCCTCGGGCCCGATCCTTCCCGGTGGAGGGACTTCCGATGAGGCACGCCACGTGAGGGTCCTCGGAATCGACCTCGGCACCACCAACTCCACCGTCACCGAAGCGGTCGCCGGGCCCGGCGGCCGGACGCTCACGACGCTCGAGGTGAAGCAGGAGACGCCCGAGGGCGAGTACGTCCACGTCCTCGTCCCGTCCGTCGTCGCGATCCACCGCGGGAAGACCTGGGTGGGCGAGGGGGCGAAGCGCCTTCGCGCCCGCGCCGGCGAGCTCGGCCTCTCGCCGAGCCGCGACCTCTTCTGGGACACGAAGAACGACATCGGCGTCCGGAAGACGTACCACCGCGCCCCCGAGGGGTGTCGGAACGCCTCCGAGATCGGCGCCCACGTCCTCCGCTTCCTCGCCGCCGCCGCCGCGCGCAAAGGCGCGCCGCCCCCCGACCGCGTCGTCGTCACGGTCCCCGCGTCGTTCCAGGCCGCCCAGCGCGCCGACACGCTCGCCGCCGCCCGCGCCGCCGGCCTCCCCGTCTCCGAGGGCGACCTCCTCGACGAGCCGATCGCCGCCTTCCTCGACCACGCCGACCGCAACGGCCTAGACGCCCTCGGCCGCGCCGGCGAGACGAAGCACCTCCTCGTCTTCGACTTCGGCGGCGGCACCTGCGACACCGCCGTCTTCCGCGTCACCCTCGCCGCCCCGGGCGAGCCGCTCCGCGCCGCCACGCTCGCCGTCTCGCGCTACCACCGCCTCGGCGGCGGAGACGTCGACGCGGCCCTCGTCCACCAGCTCCTCATCCCGCGCCTCCTCGAAGAGAACGGCCTCGGCCGGCACGACCTCGACTACGAGGAGAAGGCCCGGGTCGTCGTCCCGGCCCTCCTCGGCGTCGCCGAGGCGCTCAAGGTCGGCCTCTGCTCCGAGATCCGGCGCCTGCGCGGCCTCGGCCGCTGGGAGGCCGCCGACCCGAACGAGGTCGCGAAGACCCTCCCCGGCTCGTACCCCTGCCGCCTCCCCGACGGCCGCGACCTCCGCCTCACGAGCCCCCGCCTCACCACCCGCCAGCTCGACGGCGTCCTCTTTCCGTTCCTCGACGAAGAGCTCCTCTACGCGAAGGGAGACGAGTACCGCACCACCTGCTCGATCTTCGCCCCCATCGAGGACGCTCTCTCCCGCGGCGGCCTCTCCGCCGGGGAGATCGACGGCGCGCTCCTCGTCGGCGGGAGCAGCCTCATCCCCCAGGTCGTCGACGCCGTCGCGCGCCGCTTCCCCTCCGCCCGCGTCCTCCGCGAGGAAACGCCCGAGGCGGTCCAGTCGTCCGTGGCCCGCGGCGCCGCTCTCCACGCCCTTTCGCTCGCCACCTCGGGGCGCGGTCTCCTGACGCCCGTCACCGGCGGCGCCCTCTCCGTCCGCACGGCCTCGGGCCTCGTCGAGCTCGTCGCGCGCGGCACGCCCCTCCCCTTCCCCGCCTCCGGCGACTTCGCCGCCTGCACCGAGCTCGCCGTCCCCGAATCGCGCGAGCGCGAAGCTCTCCCGCTCCGCGTCGAGCTGCGCGACGGCGCCGGCGGCCCCGTGATGAACGCCCTCTGCCTCTTCCCTCCCCCCGTCCGCCAGGGCGAGCCCCTGCGCCTCCGCTACCGCGTCGACGCGAACCAGCTCCTCCACCTCCGCGTCGACCTCCCCGCGCGTCCCGGCGCCGGCGGGCACGAGCTGCGGCTCGAGAACCCGCTCACGAACGTCGTCAACTCCCAGCCGAAGCGCGAGCGCCTCCTCGAGATCGAGGAGAGCCTCCGCACCGGCGCCCTCTCCGCGAGCAAGGCCGCCGCGGCCACCGAGGAGGCGGCCCGCCTCTACGCCGACCTCGGCCAGCGCGAGAAGGCGCTCTCCGTCTACCGCGCCCTCCTCCGCGCGAAGGGCCGGCCCGACGCCGACCTTCTCTTCCGCATGGGCCTCCTCGCGGGCGAGCTGGGCGACGACGGGCGCGAGGAGCGCTTCTACCTCGAGAGCGCCGAGGCCGACCCGACCGGCAGCGAGCCCCTCTTCAACCTCGCCCTCGCCCGCAGGCGCCGGGGGCTCCTGGCGGAGGCGCTCTCCACGGCGACCGAGGCGATCCGCCGAGAACCGGACGCGGCGTACCTCGTCCTCCGCGCCCTCGTCCACGACTCCCTCGGCGACGTTCCCGCCCGCGACGCCGACCTCGCCCGGGCCTTCGCCTCCTTCGCCCCGCTCCCCACGCAGGGCGACTTCGCGCTCGCCTGGTACCTCGCCGCCTGCCGCCTCGCGGGCGACGCGCCCCGCCTCGCCGCGGCCGAGGCCGAAGAGAAGCGGCGCCGCGCCGCGAAGCCCGGCCTGCCGTTCGTCGACGGCCTCCTCCCCGTCCTCGCCGCCTTCGCGCAGACGAACTGAGCGGATCGGAGATGGCCGGCTGGCTCGTCCCGCTCCGCGACCTGACGCCCGAGCAGCTCCGGGCCGTCGAGCTCCCGGCCGACGCCCACCGCGTCCTCTCCGGCGGCCCCGGCTCGGGCAAGACGCTCGTCCTCCTCCACCGCGCCCGCCGCCTCGCCGACACCCTCCGCATCCCCGAGGGCCGGCTCCTCGTCCTCGTCTACACGAACGCCCTCACCGCGTTCCTCCGCTCCGCCCTCGCCGAGCTCGGCATCCCCGAGAGCGCCGTCCGCACCTTCGACGACTGGTGCGCCGGGCACTACGAGCGGTTCGTCTCGGCCGAGAAGCCGTGGGACGAGCGGCGCGGCCGCCCCCGCTTCGACGCCATCCGCGACGGCGTCCTCCGCGACGTCCGCCGCCACCCCGACCGCCCGCCGCTCTACGACGCCGTCCTCGTCGACGAGGGGCAGGACCTCGACGCGCACGCCTTCGAGACCCTCGCCGCCGTCTCCCGCCACCTCACCGTCGCGCTCGACCCGCGCCAGCGGATCTATGACGGCGGAGCCCGCGAGGAGGAGATCCTCGCCGCCCTCGGCATCCCCTCGCGCTCCGTCGCCCTCCTCGACGCCTGGCGCTGCTCGCCCTGCGTCTCGCGCCTCGCCTCCCGCCTCCTCCCCGAGGGCGACGCGCGCCAGGCCTTCCTCCGGAACGCGCTCGCCGGGCCGGTGGAGCGCGAGAAGCCGCTCCTCTACCTCGCCGGCGGCCACGCGGACGAGATCGTCCGCCTCGCCGACGTCACCCGCGCGCGGCTCCTCCGCGGCGAGCGCGTCGCCGTCCTCCTCCCGGGCCGCCGCCTCGTCGCCTCCCTCGCCTGCGGCCTCTCCCGCCTCGGCATCCCCGTCGAAGTCCCGCACCGCCCCGGCACGCGCCCGGGCCCCTTCCCGCCGCTCGACTTCGCCTCCGACCTCGTCAAGGTGATGCCGTACCACAGCGCCAAGGGCCTCACCTTCGACTCCGTCCTCCTCCCCCGCCTCGCATCCTCCGACGTCCTCGCCCGGGGCGCCTCGTCCCTCCTCCGCCTCCTCTTCGTCGGCATCACCCGCGCGACCTCGTGGGTCTACCTCTCCGCGGTCGAGGGCGACGAGCTGCCGCTCCTCCACCGCCTCGCAGCCAGCGCCCCGGAGGTCGTCGTCCAGCGCCATGGCGCGCACGCGGCCCCGCCTCCCGCGCCGGGCGGCACGGGCGACGGACCGGGCGCGACGCCGGGCTCGGACGCGGGCCTGACGGACTGGCTCTGAGGGCGTCGCGGGCCCGCCCGTCCTCGACGTCGGTGAACTCCGGTCCGCGGCCGAAGCGGTCTCGGTGGCTACGTCCCCCTGTGCGGCCTCGTCACCCCGGCAGCGGGACGAGCTCCGTCTCGTCGCCCGGCACGTTCGGGAAGCGGCCTTCTCTCCAGTCCGCCTTCGCCTTCTCGATCCGCTCCTTCGAGCTTCCGACGAAGTTCCAGTCGATGTGCCTCGGGCCGTCGAGCGGAGCGCCGCCGACGAGGACGGCGCGCGTCGCCGCCTCCGCCTTCAGGGTGACGTCGGCGCCTTCCGCGAAGACGAGCATCCGCCCGGGCCCGGCGGTCGCGCCGGCGGCGCGGAGCGAGCCCTCGACGACGTAGACGGCCCTCTCGGCGTGCTCGTCCGGAAGAGGGAGCTCGGAGCCGGCCGGCATGGCGACGTCGACGTAGAAGAGCGGCGAGCGGACCTCGACGGGAGAGGTGGCTCCGTACGCGGAGCCGGCCATCACGCGCAGCCTCACGCCGCCGCGTTCCGTCTCGGGGAGCGTCGCGCCCGGGTGGTGGCGGAAGGAGGGCTGGATCTCCTCGTCGGCCGTCGGGAGCGCGACCCAGAGCTGAAGGCCGTGAAGGCGCGGCCCGGAGGCGCGCTCCGCGGGCGGCGTCCGCTCGGAGTGGACGATGCCGCGCCCCGCGGTCATCCAGTTGACGTCGCCCGGGCGGATGACCTGCTCGCTGCCGAGGCTGTCGCGATGGAGGAGCGCCCCGTCGTAGAGGTAGGTCACGGTGGCGAGGCCGATGTGCGGGTGCGGGAGGACGTCGACGCCGCGCCCGGCCTCGAGCGCCACGGGGCCCATGTGGTCGAAGTAGACGAACGGGCCGACCATGCGCCGGGCCCGCCACGGGAGGAGGCGGCGGACGGTGAAGCCGCCGATGTCGCGCGAGCGGGCGTCGATGGGGGTGGCCGGCGAAAGGTCCGACATGGCGGGGACATTACCTCGCCGCGGGCGCCGGGGGTGTCGGGCCGCCCGCGCGCGACGAGCGCCTCCCTCGCCCGCGTCGCGAACGTCTCGCGCGCGGCCCGGGCGGCGACGAAGAAGGCTAGGTGAACTCGCCCCGAGGGCTGACAATGAGGCGTTTCCCGGGACCTTTCGGGCGTTCGTCCCGGGGGGAGCGGAAGATGAGCGAAACCCGGCCCGGGTCCTCGCGTCGTATCAAGCCCCTTCCTCTCCTGATCGCCGCAGTCACGGTCCTCTCCCTGTCGCTGCCGGGCGGGCTCGGGGGTCTGTTCGGGGAGCCGGGCGGGGCGGCGACCGGCGGTGCGTTGTCGGCGACGGCCCCGGCGACGGTGTTCGTTCCGGCGGCAGCACACGCGAGCGGAGCAAACGGGGCCAGCTGGCGGACCGACCTGGAGGTGCACAACCCGGGGACGACGGCGGCGGCGTTCGCGGTCAAGCTCCTGGTGCGGGACGCGGACAACGCCTCCTCGGCGACGAAGTCGTACACGCTCCCGGCGCGCCAGTCGCGGAGGTTCACGGACGTCCTGAAGACGGAGTTCGCCTTCGACGGGGCGGCGGCGCTGCGGATCGGCGTGACGTCGGGTTCGCTCGTGGTGACGAGCCGGACGTACAACCTGCTCGGCGCGAACCCCTGGGGGCTTCCGCAGGGAGCCTCGTTCAGCCAGTTCGTGCCGGGCATCGAGGAATCGGAAGCGATCGCCTACGGGCAGGAGGGGCGGCTGATCCACCTGACGCAGCAGCCCTCGGCGACGCTGATCGGGTTCCGGACGAACCTCGGGATCGTGAACGCGACGGCGAGCCCGATCGACGTGACGGTGGACCTGTACCGCGCCAACGGAGCCTTCCTCGGAAGGAGGCAGGGAGCAGAGACGCGTCTGCCGGCACTCGGCTTCCGGCAGCTGAACGAGGTGCTGGGCGAGTGGGGGACGGTGGCGGACGGGTACGCGGTGGTGAAGACGACGACGCCGGGGGGGAAGCTTTTCGCCTTCGCGACGGTCATCGACAACCACAACTCGGGGGACCCGGTCTTCGTCCCGGCGACCGTCCTGACGGGCGCGGCGCCGGCGCCAACGCCGACGAGGACTCCGACGGCGACTCCGACGCCTCCCGCGGGCGGTTACCCGAACCTCTACTTCTACAGGCCGGCGACGTGGCCGGCGTGCATCGTCGTCCACTCGGCCTCGGGCTGCTGCACGAGCTCGGCGTGCTGCTCGCCGGCGCCGGTGAGCGGGTCGAGCGCGTTCGTCCAGATCTTCCTGGCGAACTCGGGGACGGTGCGACTGACGGGGCCGGTGCGGCTTTCTCTGGCGATCGACGGGGCGGTGGCGGGGTACGCGAACTGGGCGAACGACTCGGGGCTGGAGCCCGGGTACGGGATCGTGCTGACGTGGGAGTTCACCGGCCCGGTGGCGGCGGGGACGCACGAGCTGCGGCTGACGATCGACCCGGACGACACGATCTCGGAGACGAACGGGGCCGACAACGTCTGCGTGACGACGGCGACGTGGATGGGGGCGCCGCTGCTGTACGAGGGCGCGGCGCCGGACGGGAGCGGCGCGGAGGACGAGCTGGGCGCGGGCCCGCCGGAGCCGCTGGCCGAAGCGCTCCCCCGGCAGGCCGCGCTGGCGGGGAGCGGGCCGATCTACGTTCCGGCGAGCGCGCACGCCAGCGGGGTCAACGGGGCGAGCTGGCGAACGGACCTGGAGGTGCACAACCCGGGGGCGACGGCGGCGAGCTACACGGTCACCCTCCTGCGGCAGGGGCAGGACAACGGGAGCGGGGCGCCGGTGAAGAGCTTCTCGCTCGGCCCGCAGCAGTCGGTGCGGTACGCGGACGTGCTGTCGAGCGTGTTCGGGTACACGGGGGCTGCGGCGCTTCGGATCGCGACGACGTCGGGAAGCGTCCTGGCCAACAGCCGGACCTACAACCTGATCGGGGCGAACACCGTCGGCCTTCCGGTGGGGGCGTCGTTCGGGCAGTACGTGCCGGGCCTCGCGGAGAGCGAGGCGATCGGGGCGGGCCAGGAAGGACGGATCATCCAGCTCTCGCACCGGGACTCGGGAACGCTGAACGGGTTCCGGTCGAACATCGGCTACGTCAGCACGACGGGGACGGCGATCGAGCTGCGGATCGACCTCTACCGCTCGGACGGCACGCTCCTGGGAACGATCCAGGACGAGCGGACGCGGCTGGCCCCCTACGGGTTCGGGCAGATCAACGCGGTCTTCGGGGCGTGGGGCTCGGCGATCGACGAGGGCTACGCCGTCGTCCGTCCGGTGACGGCGGGGGCGAGGTTCTTCGCGTTCGCGACGGTGATCGACAACCACCTGACGGGGGACCCGGTCTTCGTCCCGGCGACGCGGCTGGCGGCGACGGCGCTGCCGGGAACGCCGACGCCGACTCCCACGGCGACGCCGGGAACAGGCGTGATCACGGGCCCCGGCGGGACGACGGTCACGCTGCCTCCCGGCGCGACCACGAGCGGGGGCACCGTCACCCTCACGTCCGGCGACGGGAGCACGCTGGCGAAGCCGGGCGAGACGCTGGTCTCCACCGTCGTGAAGACGAACGTGAGCGGGACGGGCGTGGCGATCGGGAACGGGTCGTTCACGGTGACGCTCCCGGTCTCCGGGACCGTCGCCGACCCCGAGAAGCTGCTGCTGAAGGTGGCCGTCAGCACCGGCCGTGTCTACCCGGTGGCGGGCGCCTATGACGCGGGAAGAAAGACGTTCACGGCCGAGCTGATGAAGGTGTGGAACGGCTGGACGATGGGGGTCGTCGCGCGGCCCTCGCTGGCGATCACCTCGACGACGCCGCTGGGCTCGGGGGGCATCTCGTCCCTCGGGTGGGTGACGCCGACCGACTGGCAGACGTGCGCCTTCCGGGTCTTCGACGCGGCGGCCTCCGCGTCGGCGGGGTTCAAGACCGGGGTGCCCGCGGCGATGAAGAAAGCGTGCGACCACCTGCGCGGAGCCGAGTTCCGCTCGCCGCGGCTCTGGGTGGACGGCCGCTGGAACCCGAAGGCGCGGGCCGTGCACCTGGTCCAGGGGACCGGCCCGAACGACCCGGTGACGTCGTTCTCGCAGACGCTCGACGACGCGGCGTTTTCGATGGCCGGCTACACGGACGCGCAGATGCAGAGCCTCGGGCAGATGTACTTCAACTGGGACGACTGGAACACGAGCATTCAGCCCAGCGGCTTCTCGCTGGAGAACGTCTCGATCCACGAGCTCTTCCACGCCGTCCAGGCGGGGTACGACTTCCGGGACCGGTGGTTCCAGTCGGGCGGGACGTGGATGCACTCGGCGATGTCGATGACGGAGGGGACGGCGACGCTCGTCGGCCAGATGTTCCAGTCGAACCTCAACGGGCTCTACGGGGGCGAGGTGACGGTGAGGTCGCCGGAACCTCCCCAGAGACTCGAGCAGGACTTCCACTGGCCCACCGGAGTGGCCGCCTACGCACGGCAGGATTTCTTCGCGTACGTGGCGAAGCGCTGGAACGGCGGCGTGCTGCGGGACCTGCGCTGGCTCTTCCAGCACCTCTCGGACCAGACGGAGGGGCAGTTCGGGAAGCCGGCCGACGAGTACTACACGCTCTACCGGAAGGCGATGGACTTCCACTACCAGAGCACCTTC
>JAKPXO010000198.1 GCA_029567505.1 Acidobacteriota bacterium | reverse complement strand
GACTACGACGACGAGAGCGACCCGGGGGCGCCCGGCCGGCCCGTCGGCTACCCGATTCCGCCGGAGGCGAAAACGGAGCCGAAGTGGCTCGAGGGGGGATGGCCCGGGAGCTCGGGCGCGGGAGGGGACAAGCACCTCCTGATCGTCGACCGCGACAACCGCCTTCTCTTCGAGACGTGGGACACCCGTTGCGTGCCGGAGGGCTCCGCGTCCTGCACCTGGCGGGCCGGCTCCGGGGCCGTCTTCCCGCTCGACGCGAACCTGCGCCGCCCCGACGGCTGGACGAGCGCCGACGCCGCGGGGCTCGCGATCCTTCCAGGTCTCGTGCGCTACGACGAGGTCTTCGGGAGCGAGCCGATCCGCCACGCGTTCCGCTTCACCGTGCGGGCGACGAACGGCTACGTCTTCCCCGCCTCCCACCGAGCGGGCACGACCCCAGGCGCGCCGCCGTTTGGGACGCGCCTCCGGCTGAAGGCCTCGCGCGACCTCTCGGAGTTCCCGGCGCCGGCGCGGCGGATCTTCGAGGCGATGAAGACCTACGGCCTGATCCTCGCCGACAACGGCTCGGACATGTACGTCCAGGGGACCTACGACACGCGCTGGGACAACGACGTCCTGAACCCGGCGTTCGCGCGCCTGAGGGTCTCCGACTTCGAGGTCGTGCAGCTCGGGTGGCAGCCGGCCGGACTCCCCGTCGACCCGTGCGAGGCGGGGCCGGGTCCGTCCTGCCACGAGTGGCTCCTCGCATCGGGCGCGCGGGTGCGCGGCGACGGCGGAACGAGCTGGAAGACCGACCTGACGGCCGTGAACGGCGGCGAGTCCGAGGCGACCCTCTTCCTCCGTTTCCTCGGGCACGACGCCGACGGGCGGAACGGCCCGGAGCGCTCCTTCCGCCTCGCCGCCGGCCGCTCCATGACCTGGAGCGACGTTCTCGGCTCCGTCTTCGAGCTCGAGGAGGCGTGGGGCGCGATTCAGCTTCGCTCCGCGAGCCCCGACCTCGTCGTCACCAGCCAGACCTTCACCCCCGGCGGCGGCGGCAGCTACGGGCAGTCGGTCCCCCTCTTCGCCGAGGCGGAGCTGATCCGGGGCGGCGCGTCGCGGACGATCCCCGCGATCCGCGAGGACGGCTCCTTCCGGACGAACCTCGTCCTCGCGAACGGCGGCGAAGCCGCCTGCGACGTCGACGTCTCGCTCCTCTCGGAGGGCGGGGCCCTCCTCGGCGCGCGCCGCGTGCCGCTCCCGCCGCTCGGGATGACGCAGCTGACGCGCGTCGTGAGGGAGCTCGGCGTGACCGTCGCCGTCTCCGGGGCCCGGCTCGTCCTCTCGACGCCGACCGCGTCGGGCGCGTTCGCCGCCTACGCCTCGGTCGTCGACGAGAAGACGGGCGATCCGAGGACGCTCCTGCCGCGGTAGCCCGCGAGCTCGCGGACGGGCGACCTCCTCGGCCGCTGCCGGGAGGTCGCCGGGGCTGCCGGGGCCGCCGATCTGCAGCGTCTCGCGCCGCCCTGCAACGTCTGCAGCTTCGCCACGGCGTCGTCACCCCTCCTCCTCTCCCGCAAGGCCTTGCCCCGGCCGGCTTTCCTCGCTCCCGTGGATTGCAGGCCTCGCGTGGCACGGAGCTTGTGAGGGAGAGGTGAAAGCCGGACGCCGAAGAGGCCGAGCCGGACGACCCGAAAGGAGACACGACGATGAACGGCACCCGGAAGCTCTCGGCCCTCCTCGTGGGCACCCTCTTCCTCGCCGGCATGCTCGCCCTCCCGGCCGCCGCGCAGCAGCAGGGACCCGGCAACGGCGGCGGCGCGAAAGCCGGCACGAAGCGGCAGCTCGGCCCCGGCGACGGGACGGGCGCCGCGCCCGCCCCGAAGGACGGATCCGGCTACGGCACCCCCTACCGCGGCGAGAACCCGAACGCCGGGCAGGGCGCCGGCCCGGGCAACGGAACGGGGAACGGCGGCAACGGGCCGAAGGACGGCACGGGCTACGGAAGGAAGGCCGGCCGCGGCTCGGCGGGCGCCGGGAGCTGCGACGGGACCGGTCCGCGGGGCGGCTCCGGCGGACGCGGCTCCGGCGGACGGCGAGGCGGGCGCGGCTGAGGTCGCGCCGGCGGCAACGGGCACTGCGGAATGCCTCGCGTCCGGGCCCGCGAGGGGAGGAGCGTCACGCGCTCCTCCCCGATTCCGCGCCTCGACCCGCTTCGGCCGGAGCGCCTCGGCCGGACGCCGCGAATCGCGTCGCTGCTATCGTCCTTCCGATGCCGCCTCCGCCGCACCATCACCGCTCGCAGTCCGCGGTGACGCGCTTCATCCGGCCGGAGGAGATCGACGCGCTCCTCGAGCCGTGGGTCCCCGACGCGGAGGACCGCCGTTTCCTGACGCGGTGCCTCGTCGAGGAGGGGCCCCTGCACCACCGGGGGGCGAACTTCGTCCTCCTCCGGCTCCTCGGCGAGCTGTCCCGCGCCGTCGCGTCCGGGCCTGAGCGTCCGGCTCCCGGCCCCGGCCTCCCCGTACCGATGCGCCTCCCGCCCCACCTGCGTCCGGACAGAGAGGACGACGCCGTCTACCCGATCCGCCTGCCGGAGCGCGCCGTGGAGCGCCTCGCGCCGCGCGGCAGCCGCGACTTCGACGCCATCGTCGACTGCCTCGCCGACGGCCCGCCGCAGCACGCCGTCGCCAACGTCCTCATGGCGACGATCCTGGACGACCTCCTCCGGCGCTCCGGGCGGTGATGAGCTTCTTCGCCCCGGGACTCGAGGACGCGTTCCGGACCGCGGCCGCCGAGCTCGGGATGTGCAGCGCCTCCCGCCTGTTCGTGCGGGAGGCCGCGAGCGACGGACCCGACGCCGTCGCGGAGCTGAGCGACCGGCTCGGCCGCCCCTTCCCCGTCCTCGACGCCGTCGCCGCGGCCGTGCTGGAGGGGGCGCCGCTCCGCGGCGTCGACCCGGGCGAGGTCCTCGCGACGCTCGCGGGCCTCCGGAGGCTCCTCGTCGCCGGCTTCGAAGCCGACTTCCTCGACGCCCTCGTGCGGGCGCTGTCCGGCGAGGTCCGCGTCGGCCTCGTGAGGACGGCGTTCCTCGAGGGCGACTGGGAGCGGATCGCCGACAACTATGCGGGCCGCCTCGAGCTGGTCGAGATGGCGGCCTTCGCCGGCTGGGCCGGCCCGAGGAGCGGCCTCCTCACGTTCCTCTACGGCGTCGAGGGGGCCGTCACCCACGTCGCGCCGGCCTGGCTCCGCGTGGCCGGCGACGACGTGCGGCCGATCTTCCGCGAGCTCGTCGGATGGGACGTCCTCGGGCGGCCGATGAGCCTCTACCCGCGCTGGCTGACGGAGGTGCCGGCCGGGAGCTTCACGAGGCTCGCATGACGTTCGCCGCCGCCGCCACGACCGCGATCCTCGCCGCGACCGTCCTGCTCCAGGCGGCCTGGCCCGCGCGGCGCCTCGTCCTCGTCGCATCCGGAGCGGCCCTCTCGGCCCTCGTCGTGAGCCTCTCGGGCGTCTCGACGACCGGGCGGCTCCTCGCTGGCGTCCCGTGGGACGTCCTCGTCCTCCTCGTCGGCCTCGGGCTCGTCACCGAGGTCCTCGTCGCCTCCCGTCTCTTCGGCCTTCTCGCCGTCCGGGTCGCACGGGCGACGCGCGCCGCACCGGGCCTCCTCGCGTTCGTCTTCGTCCTCGGCATGTACGCGGTGAGCGGAGTCGTGAACAACCTCACCGCCCTGATGCTCCTCCTCCCCGTCGTCCTGATCCTCTTCCGGCTGATGGGCGTCTCGCAGCGCTACGTCACCTGGACGCTCGCGACGCTCCTCGTCGCCTGCAACCTCGGCGGCGCCGCGACGCCGATCGGCGACTTCCCGGCGATCCTCCTCCTCGGCCGCGGGGCGATGGAGTTCACGGAGTACCTGGTCCGGGCGGCGCCGCTCACCCTCGCCGCGCTCACGCTCCTCCTCGCCGCCGTCTTCGGCCTCGCCCGCCCGGCCCGCGGCCTCGCGGCGACGCCCCTCTCGGCGCGCCTCACCGTCGCGACGCTCTCGGCGTTCCACCGCGGCGTGCGGCTCGACCGGCGGGCCCTCCTCTCGGGCCTCCTGCCCCTCGCGGGGATGGTCGCCGCCTGGCTCCTCGTCCCGGCCTCGACGGGCGTCGGTCCCGAGCTGATCTGCTGGATCGGAGCCGCCGCCGCGCTCCTCGGCGCCGGGCGGCTCGGAGAGCGCCTCGCCCGGACGCGCGTCGACGTCGAGGCGACGCTCTTCCTCCTCTTCCTCTTCGTGATGGTCGGCGCGGTCGGAGAGACGGGGGTCTTCCGGGACGCCGCCAGGCTCCTCGCCGCGCTCCCGCTGCCGCCGACGGCGCAGGTCGCCGTCTTCCTCGTCTCCTCGGCGCTCCTGACGGGCGTCTTTTCCGCCGGCCCGAGCATGGCGGCCCTGCTGCCCGTCGCCGAGGTCCTCGCGGCCGACCACCCGCCCGAGGCGATCTACGTCGGCCTCGCCCTCTCCGTCTGCGCCGGGAGCTCCCTCTTCCTGACCGCCGCCACGGCCGGCCCGCTCACGCAGGCGCTCGTCGAGAGGGCCAGCCTGCGCGGCGAGGACGGGGCCCCGGTCGACCTCGGGTTCTTCCGGTTCGCCCCCGTGGGCCTCCTCGGCTTCGGCGTCACCCTCGCCGTGGCGCTCGTCGCGACGCTCGCCCGCCTGTAGGCGGCTCGAGCTCCGCCGAGAGCGCCGAGAGGACGCCTGCGGCCGTCTCCAGGTCGCCCGCGGGGAATCGCGCGAGGGTCCGGCGGACCGCTTCCTCGACGGTCCCGCGGGTCGCGGAGGAGACCTTCCGCCCGGCCGCCGTCGCGTGGAGACGCGTCCGCCTCCGGTCCGACGGGTCCTCCGAACGCTCGACGAGCCCGGCCCGCTCGAGCCCCTTCACGATGACGGTCACCGTGCTCGGGTGGAGGCGCAGGACCGCCGCCGTCTCGCCCGGGGTGATCCCCGGGAAACGGCCGACGACGCGCAGCGCGAGGCGCTGCGGCCCGGTCACGCCGACCGACTCCGCCATCCGCCGCGAGGTCGTCTGAAGCGCGTGGTCGAGCCGCCAGAGGAGCTTCATGAAATCGAGCGCCTCGCCGAGGGACGCTTCCCTCGCGTGCACCGGGCCCGTCGTCCTCCCCATCTCTCCTCCGCGCGGCCGCGAGCCGCGCCTCCATTTCAGCACGTCCGAATCGTTTGGAGTCAAATATTTTGACCTCAAACTATTTTCCGGTAGGATCCCCCCGTGACGTCGTCCCGGAACCCCGCCCGTCCCCCGTCCTCTTCCCGCGTCGCCGTCTTCGGCGAGGCGCTCGTCGACGAGCTCCCCTCGGGCGGGCGGCCGGGGGGAGCCCCCCTGAACGTCGCCGCTCACGCCGCGGCCTTCGGCCTCTCGCCGCTCCTGCTGACCCGGCTCGGATCGGACCCGGCCGGCGAGGCGCTCCGGGCCGCGATGGCGTCGCGGGGCATCCCCGCCGACGGGGTGCAGTCCGACCCCGCGCGGCCGACGGGACGCGCCGTCGTGACCCTCAGGGGCGGCGCCCCCCGCTTCGAGATCCCCGCCGGCGCCGCCTTCGACGCGATCGACGGCAGCGCCGCCGCCCGCGTCGTGCACGAGGCGCGGCCGTCGGTCGTCGCCTTCGGCACGCTCGCCCTCCGCGAGCCGGCCTCGCGCGAGGCGCTCCGCGAGGTCCTCGACGCCTCGCCCGCGATCCGGCTCGTCGACCTGAACCTTCGCGCCCCCTGGTATGACGGCGCGGTCGTGACCCGCGCCCTCTCGGCGGCGCACGTCGTGAAAGTGAGCGACGAGGAGCTCGACGAGCTGCGCCGCCTCCTCTGCCTGACGCTCCGGGAGCCGGAGGCGCTCGCCGCCGACGTCGTCCGCCGGTTCCGCCTGAAGGCGCTCTACGTCACGCGCGGCGCGCGGGGAGCCGCCGTCTCCTGGCGCTCGGGCGACGTCGTCCACCGGGCCGAGGCCGACGCCGCCGGCTCGCAGGACGAGGTCGTCGACACCGTCGGGGCCGGCGACGCCTTCACGGCCGTCGTCCTCCTCGGCCTCGTCCGGCACTGGACGGCGGAGGAGAGCCTCCGTCGAGGCGTGGAGCTCGCCGGGGCCGTCACGCGGATCGCCGGCGCGACGCCGGAGGAGCCGTCGTTCTACGCGCCGTTCCTCGCGCAGTGGTCTGAGGCGAAGTGAACGGCTCCGCCGACGGCCTCTACCTCTTCCACCTGAGCCTCCACGGGCTCCTGCGCGGCACGAGTCCGGAGCTCGGGCGCGATCCCGACACCGGCGGCCAGATCACCTACGTCCTCGAGCTCGTCCGCGCGCTCGGGCGCTCGCCGCGCGTGTCCCGGGTCGACCTCGTGACCCGGCTCGTCGAGGACCCCGCGGTCGGACCCGACTACGCCGTCCCGATCGAGCCCCTCGGCGAGAGCGTGCGCATCGTGCGCCTCCCGTTCGGCCCGAAGCGGTACCTGCGCAAGGAGCTCCTCTGGCCCCACCTCCCTGCGCTCGTCGACCGGTGCGTCGAGCACCTGCGAGCGCAGGAGCGGCTCCCGCACCTGATCCACACCCACTACGCCGACGCCGGCTACGTCGGCGTGCGGCTCTCCCAGCTGCTCGGGATCCCGCTCGTCCACACGGGGCACTCCCTCGGCCGGACGAAGCGCTCCCGCTACCTCGCCGCGGGACGCGCCGAGGCGAGCCTCGAGCGCCCCTTCCGCTTCTCGCAGCGGATCCCGGCAGAGGAGGAGGTCCTCGAGAACGCGCGGCTCGTCCTGGCGAGCACGCGGCAGGAGGTCGACGAGCAGTGGGGCGCGTACGAGAACTTCCGCCCCGGCCGTTTCGCGGTCGTCCCTCCCGGCGTCGACACCTCGCGCTTCTCTCCGCCCTCCCCGTTCCGCGCGCGGACGTCGTTCCCCGAGATCGACCGGTGGCTCCGGGAGCCGCACCGGCCGCTCGTCCTCGCCATCAGCCGCCCCTCGCCGAAGAAGAACCTCCCCGCGCTCGTCGAGGCGTTCGGGCGCGATCCGCGCCTGCGCGAGACGGCGAACCTCGCGATCTTCGCCGGCGTGCGGGAGGACGTCGCCCGGAGCGACGAAGAGGCGAAGGCCGTCTACACGGAGCTCCTCCTCGCGGCGGACCGGCACGACCTCTGGGGCTCAATCGCGCTCCCGAAGAAGCACTCCCCGGAGGAGGTCCCGGACCTCTACCGGCTCGCGGCGCGGCGACGCGGCGTCTTCGTGAACGCGGCGCTGATCGAGCCGTTCGGGCTCACGCTCCTCGAGGCGGCCGCGAGCGGCCTCCCCGTCGTCGCGACCGAGGACGGCGGGCCGCGCGACATCCTCGCGAACTGCCGGAACGGCCTCCTCGTCGACCCGCTCGACGTCGACGCCCTCTCGCGGGCGCTCGTCGAGGCGCTCGGCGACGCCGGCCGCTGGTCGAGCTGGTCGCGCAACGGCCTCCGGCGCGTCCGCGACACCTACTCCTGGGACGGCCACGTCTCGCGTTACCTCGCGCTCTGCGAGCGGCTCCTGCGCCGCGACCGAAAGGCTCTCCGGCGGCGGCACGCCGCCCTCAAGGCGACCCCTCTCGCCCACCTCGCGGACGCGACCCACCTCCTCGTCACCGACATCGACGACACGCTGATCGGCGACGCCGCCTCGCTCGCCCGGCTCCTCGAGTGGCGCCGCGCGCACGCCGGCCGCGTCGCGTTCGGCGTGGCGACGGGGCGCTCGTTCCCGAGGACGCTGGAGGTCCTCGCGAAGTGGCGCGTCCCGCTCCCCGACGTCCTCGTCACCTCGGTCGGCACCGAGATCCGCTTCGCCCCGGAGCTCCGGCTCGACCGGGCGTGGGAGGGTCACATCCGGCACGGCTGGAGGCGGGACGAGGTCGTTCGCGCGCTCGCCGGCGCGACGAGCCTCCGCAAGCAGCCGGAGGAGAACGACGGCCCCTACAAGGCGAGCTGGGACGTCGTCCCCGGGCGGAACGTCGACCTCGCGGCGATCCAGCGCCTCCTCCGGGCGCGCGGCCTCGCGGCCCGCCTCGTCTTCTCGCAGGGGAAGTTCCTCGACGTCCTGCCGGTCCGCGCCTCGAAGGGGCTCGCCGTCCGCTTCCTCGCCCTCCGCCTCGGCCTCCCGCTCGAGTCGTTCCTCGTCGCGGGGGACTCGGGGAACGACCTCGAGATGCTCGTCGGCGACACCCGCGCGGTCGTGGTCGGCAACCACAAGCCGGAGCTCGAGGAGCTCCGGGGGCGCGACGGGGTCTACTTCGCGACCGCTCCCTACGCCGGCGGGATCCTGGAGGGGATCGCGCACTACTCCTTCGCGACGGAGGCGCCATGCTGACCCGCGTCCACGACTTCGCCGCCGCCCACCCCGACGTCCTCGCCGTCCTCGTGAGCCGATGGCTCGCGGAGGGGCGCGACATCCTCCTCCGATCCGACCTCGTCCGCGGGTGGGAGGAGACCCGGGCCGTCTGCGACCGCGTCGACCTCGCCGCCTCGCCGCTCGCCGAGGCGGCCGCGGCGCTCCACGAGGGGGTCTTCCGCGCCCCCTGGATCGCCCTCTCGTTCCGCACGGGGCCCGGCCGCTGGCGCTACGCGCGCCTCCACGCCGACCGCCTCGTCCCCGAGGAGATCACGGTCTCCGAGTTCCTTCGCTTCAAGGAAGGGATCGTTTCCTACGGGCGCGGCGAGGAGCCGCTCGAGCTCGACTTCGGCCCCTTCGGCCGGGAGTTCCCGCGTCTCACGGAGCCGCGCTCGATCGGGCAGGGGCTCTCCTTCCTGAACCGCCACCTCGCCAGCCGGCTCTTCCGCGACGGCGGCTCGGGGGCGGACCGGA
Source organism: Acidobacteriota bacterium (assembly GCA_029567505.1). Taxonomy (GTDB): domain Bacteria; phylum Acidobacteriota; class Thermoanaerobaculia; order UBA5066; family UBA5066; genus UBA5066. The sequence continues at coordinate 1,005 of JAKPXO010000198.1, read as the reverse complement.
TCCACACCTTCCTCGGCCTCCACGCCCTCGAGGGGCGGACGCTCCTCCTCCGCGCGTCGTTCGCCGACACAGCGGCGCTCCGGGCCGCCCTGCGCAAGGCCCACGACCTCCTCGCCGCGGCGGAGCCCGCGACTCCGTACCGCGAGCTCGAGGAGCGCCTCGCCGGCCTCGGCTTCGCCCCCGGCTGGGGGGCGACCGCCGGACGCGCCGCCGAGACGATGAGCCTCCTGATCGACCTCCTCGAGGCGCCGTCCGCGACGCTCCTCGAGGCGTTCCTCGCCCGCGTCCCGATGATCTCGCGCGTCCTCGTCCTCTCCCCGCACGGCTGGTTCGGGCAGTCGGGCGTCCTCGGCCTCCCCGACACCGGCGGCCAGGTCGTCTACATCCTCGACCAGGTCCGGGCCCTCGAGCGCGAGATGCGCGAGCGCCTCGCCGAGCAAGGGATCGACGTGGAGCCGCGGATCGTCGTCGTCACGCGCCTCATCCCCGACGCCGGGACGACCGGCTGCGACGAGCGGCTCGAGCGGATCGACGGCTGCCGGAGCGCCGTCATCCTGCGCGTCCCGTTCCGCGAGGCGGACGGGAGCGTCGTCCGCCCGTTCCTCTCCCGCTTCAAGGTCTGGCCCTACCTCCACCGCTTTTCCCACGAGGTGGAGCGCGAGGCGGTGGCGGAGCTGGACGGGAGGCCTGACCTGATCCTCGGCAACTACTCCGACGGGAACCTCGTCGCGGCCCTGATCGGCATGCGCCTCGGCGTGACGCACGCGACGATCGCGCACGCGCTCGAGAAGACGAAGTACCTCCTCTCGGCGATCCACTGGAAGGAGATGGAGGCGGAGTACGCCTTCTCCGTCCAGTACACGGCCGACCTCTTCGCGATGAACAGCGCCGACTTCATCGTCACGAGCACCTACCAGGAGATCGCCGGGACGAAGGAGGCGGTCGGGCAGTACGAGAGCTACTCTTCGTTCACCATGCCGGGCCTCTACCGGGTCGTGAACGGCG
>JAKPXO010000195.1 GCA_029567505.1 Acidobacteriota bacterium | reverse complement strand
GAGGCCGCGGGCGAGGGCGAGGGCGAGGGCGAGGGCGAGGGCGAGGAGACGATGCCGACGCTCGAGTGCATCGTCGAGGAAGACCAGCTCTCTCTCGCCATCGGCAAGCGCGGGCAGAACGTCCGGCTCGCCTCCGCGCTCGTCGGGGCCCGGATCGACATCAAGAGCGAGCAGGCCGTGAAGGAGCAGGTCGCCCAGGCCCTCCAGCGGATGCTCCTCGCGTCGCAGCGGCGCGGCACGGCGCTCTCCGACGTCGCCGGGCTCGAGCCGGCGGCGCTCGAGGCTCTCGCCGCCGGCGGGTTCGAGACGGTGGGCGAGGTGCTCGACGCCGACACCGGCGAGGACGAGGAGGCCATGGGCCGCCTCGATGCCGCGATCGCGGACGAGGATTCGCGTGAGGAGGCCCTCGAGGCCCTTCGCGCGTTCGAGTCGGCTCCGGCCGAAGAGGTCGAGGAGGACGAGGACGACTTTCTCTCCTCCGACGACGAGAGCCCCGAGGAAGCGACAGGCGAAGACGAGGACGGCTCCCCCGAGTCCGTCGTCGACGACGGCCCCGCGGACGAGACGGAAGAGACGGCGAGCGAGGAGCCCGGAAACGCCGGGCCGGATACGGAGAACCCCGAGAAGTGAAGACGACGTCCGCGAAGTTCACCGTGACCGAGCTCGCCCGGATGATGGGAAAGCCCGCGAAGGAGGTCCTCTTCCTCCTCCAGGGCATCGGCGTCGACGTGAAGTCCGCCGAGTCGGTGCTCGACCCCGGGACCGCCCAGGCGATCCTGACGGGCAAGACGCAGGCCCCCAAGACCCTCATCGTCCGGCAGACGCCGGTCGCTCCCCCTCCCTCCTCGGGAGCCACGGGGACGCCGAAGCCGAAGGCCGAACGCGCCGCACTGAAGCGGATCAAGATCGTCGAGAAGGCGCCGGATGCCGAGCCGACGATGGACGCAGAGCCCGCGACGGCGGTCGCCGAGTCCGCCGCCGCCGCACCGGTGGCCGCGGAGCCGGCACCCGCCGCGCCCGAGCCGGCCGCGCCGGAGGCCCCCGCGAGGGCCGAAAGCGCGCCCGCCGTCGAGGAGGCGGCCCCCGCGAAATCCCCGGCCGTCGCAGAGCCGGAGAGTGCCCCCGAGCCTCCGGTCGCGCCGGCCTCCGTGGCGAAGGTCGAGGCCGCCGTCGTCGAGACGGTCCCGGAGCCGAAGCCGGAGCCCAAGGAGGCCGAAGCCCCCGCTCCGGTGGTGGCCGCTGCTCCGGCCCCTGCCCCGGAGACGCCTCGGGCCGCCCCGGCCGAGGCCCCGCCCGCCGCGGCTCCGGCCGCGCACCCGGCGCGCCACACCTCCAGCCGGACCGCGGCGACCCCGCGCGTCGCACCTCCCGCGGCCGCGGCGACCCCTGCGCCTCCGGCGTCCGCCCCGGCTGCCGGGACCGCCAGCGGCGCGATCCGGCGAACGGCGGGTGGCATCCAGACGGCTTCCGCGGCGAGCCTGCGCGCCGCCGCTCAGAAGCCCGCCACGCCCGGCGCCCGGCCTCCGGTTCCGGCCGGCGCCCTCGGCCGAATCCTCAAGCGCGCCGCCGAGCCGGCTGCCACGAGGCCGACGGCGACCCCGGGCCAGCCCGCGGCGGCTCCGCCGCCGACTGCTGCGCCCTCCGCCCCGCCGGCCGCGCAGCGACCGTCTCCTCAGGCCTCCGCGGCTCCGGCCGCCCGGTCCGGCGTTTCCGGCCGCGCCGTCATCGCGCCGCCGAGCGCCGCGACGATCCGCGCCGTCGCGCGCCCCACCCCCGGCGCGCCCGTCGCGCGTCCCGCGACGCCCGTCGCGGCTCCCGGCCCCCACTCGAGGCCCGGGATGGCCCCTCGACCGGGCTTCGCTCCGCGCCCCGGCTTCGCGCCGCGTCCGGGCGGGCTCGGACGCGGGCCGATGGCGCCCGCGATGCCCCCGCCCGTCCCCGGCACCACGGACCGTCGCCGCAAGGACGCGGTCAAGGGCGGCAGCGCCGTCCCGCCGAAGAAGGACGACAAGAAGACCGCCAGCAAGAAGCTCCGGACGAAGGAAGCTTCGGCTCTCGCCACGAACGTCCGCGACTTCCTCGGCACCTATCAGGAAGACACGTACGAGGACGTCCCGGGCGCGATCCCGGGCGAGGGCGAGGAGGTCGATCCGAACCGCCCGATCTCCAAGTCGGCCCAGCGCCGCGCCGGCAAGCGGACGATGATGACCGAGACCGGCGACGTCGTGGAGGTCAAGAAGGACCAGAGCGGCCCGGTCTTCCTCTCCGAGGGCGTCACCGTCAAGGAGCTCTCCGAGAAGACCGGCATCCTCGCGAAGGACCTCGTCAAGGCGTTCCTCGGCCGCGGCATCCTCGCCGCGATCAACCATCCCGTGAACCCGACGCTCGCCGTCGAGGTCGCCCGCGACTTCGGCATCGAGGCGGCGGTCGTCTCGTTCGAGGAAGACCTCGAGCTCTCCCGCCAGCAGGCGCAGACCGAGGCCGACGCGGAGAGCGCCGCCTCCACGGCCGACAAGAAGCCCCGCGCCCCGGTCGTGACCGTCATGGGCCACGTCGACCACGGCAAGACGTCCCTCCTCGACTCCATCCGCAAGGCGAAGGTGGCCGAGGGCGAAGCCGGCGGCATCACGCAGCACATCGGCGCCTACCGCGTCCAGGCCAAGGACCGGCCGATCGTCTTCCTCGACACGCCGGGCCACGAGGCCTTCACGATGATGCGCGCCCGCGGCGCGCGGGCGACCGACATCGTCGTCCTCGTCGTCGCGGCCGACGACGGCGTCATGCCGCAGACCGTCGAGGCGATCGACCACGCCCGCGCGGCGAAGGTCCCCGTCGTCGTCGCCATCAACAAGATCGACAAGCCCGAGGCGAACGTCATGAGGGTCAAGCAGGCCCTCGCCGACAAGGGCGTCCTCGTCGAGGAGTACGGCGGCGAGATCGTCGCCTGCGAGATCTCCGCGAAGAAGCAGATCGGGATCGACGCCCTCCTCGAGATGATCCTCCTGCAGGCCGACCTCCTCGAGCTCAAGGCCGCCGTCGACGGGCCCGCCCGCGGCGTCGTCCTCGAAGCCCGTCGCGAGGTGGGCCGCGGCACCCTCGCCACCGTCCTCGTCCAGCAGGGCACCCTCAAGGTCGGCGACATCTTCTTCGCCGGCTCGGCCGTCGGCCGCGTCCGCGCGATGCTCGACGACCGGGGCAACCGCGTCACCGAGGCCGGTCCCGCCACCCCCGTCGAGGTCATGGGCTTCGAGGACATCCCGAACTCGGGCGATTCCCTGCAGGTCGTCGACGACGAGTCGAAGGCCCGCCAGGTCACCGGCTTCCGCCAGCAGAAGGAGCGGGAGGAGGCCCTGGCCAAGTCCTCGCGCCTCTCGCTCGACTCGCTCTTCAGCCGGATGGCCAAGGGCGAGGTCAAGGAGCTCCCGATCATCCTCAAGGCCGACGTCCACGGCTCCGAGGAGGTCATCACACAGTCGCTCAACAAGCTCTCGACGGCCAAGGTGAAGGTCAACGTCCTCCACTCCGGCGTCGGCGCGATTTCCGTGAACGACGTCCTGCTCGCCTCGGCTTCCGAGGCCATCGTCATCGGCTTCAACGTGAGGCCGGAGCGCAAGGCCCAGGAGCTCGCCGACAAGGAAGGCGTCGACATCCGCCTCTACTCGGTCATCTACAACCTGACCGACGAGATCAAGAAGGCGATGGCCGGCCTCCTCGACTCCGTCCAGAAGGAGGTCGCGAAGGGCCGGGCCGAGGTGCGCGAGACCTTCCGCATCCCGAAGATCGGCCTCATCTGCGGCTGCATGGTCGTCGACGGGGTCATCCCGCGCGGCGCGAACGCCCGTCTCCTCCGCGACAACCGCGTGATCTACGAAGGGAAGATCGGCTCCCTGCGCCGTTTCAAGGACGACGCCTCCGAGGTCAAGAGCGGCTTCGAGTGCGGCATCGGCATCGCCGGCTATCAGGACGTCAAGGTCGGCGACGTCATCGAGGCCTTCGTGACCGAGGAGGTCGCCGCCTCGCTGACGTAGGGCCGGAAGCCCTTCCCGGGGCACGCGCCCCGGGAAGGACGTCCCGGAACCTCGTCGCCCCGGAGAACCGATGGTCGTCGCCCTCGCCGTTTTCGATTTCCACCTCCCGACCTGCCGCGGGCTCAAGGAGAAGAGGGCCTTCCTCCGGCCGCTCAAGGCGCGCCTTCGCGGCGGCTTCGAGATCTCGGCCGCCGAGGTCGCCCACCACGACCTGCTCCAGCGCGCCTCCGTCGGCGTCGCCGCGGTCGGTCCGGACCGCTCCGGTCTCGAGCCCCTCCTCGGGAAGGTCGTCGCGTTCGTCGAGGAGTGGGCCGAGGAGTCCGGAGTCGAGCTCACTTCGCTGCGCAGCGAGTTTCTCGAATACGGGGACGTCGGCGATGCCGGCTCCTCGTTCGGAGCCGAGCAGGAGGTCTCGTGAAGGAACGCCGCCGTCCCCGCCAGGTCGCCGACGTCGTCCGCGAGGAGCTCGCCCGCCTCCTCCGGACGGAGGTCTCCGATCCCGCCGTGGGCTTCGCCACGATCACCGACGTCGTCCTCTCCCCCGACCTCCGCTCCGCCCGGGTCTTCGTCTCGGTCCTCGGGGGCGAAGGGGCGTTCGAGAAGAGCGTCGCCGCGCTGAACCGGGCTGCCCCGATGCTCCGCGGCATGGTCGGGCGCAACTGCCACCTGCGTTACGCCCCCGAGCTCCGCTTCGAGGAGGACCACAGCCTCGAGCGCGGCGCGCGCATCGAGGAGATCCTCCGACACCTCCCGCATCCCGACGACGAGGGCGGAGAGGGGAAGGAATGAGCGAGACGGACTTCGAGGCCGTCTCGTCTCTCCTCGCTTCCGGCCGGCGCTTCCTCCTGACGGGCCACAGGAACCCGGACGGCGACTCGCTCGGCTCGGCCCTGGCGCTCGCGCAGGCGCTCGCCGCGCGCGGCAAGGACGCGCGCGTCGTCATGCGGGACCGCTGGTCGAGCTCGTACGACGGGATGCCGGGTGTCGGCCAGGTCGTCGTCTCCGAGACCCTGCCGTCCGACTGGCCGACCGGCTGGGACGCGGCGATCGTGATGGAGTGCCCCGAGGCCGAGCGCCCGGGCTTTCCGGAGCTGCTCGCCGGGACGACCGTGAACGTCGACCACCACCCCGGCAACACGAGATGGGCGACCCACAACCTCGTCGTCGAGCCGGCCGCCGCGGTGGGCGAGGTCGTCGCCGACCTCCTCGACCGCCTCGAGTGGTCGATGACGCCCGAGATCGCCACGAACCTCTGGGTCTCGCTCGTCTCCGACACGGGTTCCTTCCGCTACGGCAACACGACCCCCCGCGCCCTCGCGCTCGGCGCGCGTCTCGTCGCGGAGGGCGTGAAGCCCGACGTCGTCAACGAGTTCCTCTTCGAGGCGAAGCCGCTCTCGACCGTGAAGCTCGAGTCGCTCGTCCTCGGCACGCTCGAGCTCCACGACGAGGGGCGCGTCGCGCTCGTCTCCCTGCCGAAGCGGTTCCTCGCCGAGTCGGGGGCCGACGCGGCCGACGGCGAGGGGCTCGTGAACCGGGCTCGCGGGATCGAAGGCGTGAAGGCCGCCGCCCTCGTGAGGGAGAGCGACGAGCCGGGTGTCTTCCGCTGCTCGCTCCGCTCCAAGGGCTCCGTGGACGTCCGGTCCGTCGCTGCCGCGCGAAGCGGCGGCGGACACCGGAACGCCTCCGGCTGCCGCGTGGGCGGGACCTGGGAGTCCGTGAAGGCCGACATCGCCGGCGCGCTCTCCGCCGCGGTCGCCGCGGAGCCGCGATGAGCGCCGCTCCGGCCGACGGCCCGTCCGGGCTCCTCCTCGTCGACAAGCCCGAGGCGATGACCTCGCACGACGTCGTGGACGCCGTGCGGCGCCTGCTCGGCACGCGGCGCGTCGGACACACCGGGACCCTCGACCCCGCCGCGACGGGTCTTCTCGTCTTGTGCGTCGGCCGGGCCGGACGCCTCCAGTCGTTCCTCACCTGCTACGACAAGAGCTACGAGGGGACGATGAAGTTCGGCGTGGAGACCGACACCTACGACCGGGAGGGGACTCCCGTCGGGACGCCGCACCCCGACCCTCGGCCCGACGAGGAGCGGCTGCGGGCCGCCTGCTCCCGCTGGGTCGGCGAGTTCGAGCAGGCCCCCCCGCCCTTTTCTGCGAAGAAGGTCGGCGGGAAGAAGTTCTACGAGCTCGCCCGCCGCGGCGAAGCCGTCCCGCACCTGCCGAAGAAGGTCCGGGTCACGCGCTTCGACGCCGTCGAGGTCACGGCCGACGCGGCGCGCTTCCACGTCGACTGCTCCTCCGGGACCTACATCCGGTCCCTCGCTCACGACGTCGGCAAGGAGCTCGGCCTCGGCGCGCACCTCGCGTCCCTTCGCCGGACCCGCATCGGCCCCTTCTCCCTCGAGCGGGCGCGGACGCTGCCCGAGCTCGAAGCGCTCCCTCCCGCCGAGAGGACCTCCCCGCCGAGCTGGATGCCGCTCTCGGAGGTCCCGCTCCCCTTTCCGGCCATCGCGCTCCTTCCCGGCGAGGCGGTCAAGGTCCGGAGAGGGCACGCCGTCCCCGTTCGCGTCCCGACGGAGACGACGGGGGCACCCTGGGTCCGGCTCGTCGCCTCGGGCGCCCTCGTCGCCCTCGGGCACCTCGAGCCCCTCGGCCGCGGAGCGCTCGCTCTCGCGAAACCGAAGATCGTGCTACAAGACTGAAGTGTTCCCGGGAGATCCGGGGCCTCTCGGCCCGACGCCGGTTCCCCCGGACCCCCTCCGCGCGGGCGGACAGATAGAATCGTTTTCCCGGGGGATCCGGGGCCTGTCGGCCCGGCTCCGGCTCCCTTCCCAGACACCCTGACCGACAACGGGCCAGACGGCATCTTCTCACCGGACAGAGACTTGGCCCCGAAATTGACCCGATCGACGGCGGACCTTATCCTCTGCCGTTCGAGATTGAGAAGAGAAGGATAGAGAACCGTGGCCCAGACCATCACTCCCAAGACGGAAACGATCAAGGCCTTCGAGAGGCACGAGGGCGACACCGGCTCCCCCGAGGTCCAGGTGGCGCTCCTCTCGCAGCGGATCACGGCCCTGACCGAGCACTTCAAGACGCACGCGAAGGACCACCACTCCCGCCGCGGACTGCTCCAGATGGTCGGCCAGCGGCGCCGCCTGCTCGATTACCTCAAGAAGCGCGACGTGACGCGCTACAGGGCCCTGATCGAGCGCCTCGGGCTCCGCAAGTAGGAGCCGTGCCGGCGCGGGGCCGCGCCGCGGCCTCTCCGGCCGAAAGAAGGAAACGATGAAGGAATCCGTCACCGCCCTGGTGGGAGGCCGTGCCCTCACGATCGAGAACGGAAAGGTGGCCAAGCAGGCCGACGGCGCCGCCGTCGTCCGGCTCGGCGACACCATGGTCCTCGTCACCGCCTGCTACGCCCGCGACCCGAAAGACGTCGACTTCGTCCCGCTCACGGTCGAGTACAAGGAGTACCAGTACGCCGCCGGGCGCATCCCCGGAGGATTCTTCAAGCGCGAGGGGCGCCCTACCGAGAAGGAGATCCTGACCTGCCGGATGATCGACCGGCCGATCCGGCCGCTCTTCCCGGCCGGGTACGCCTTCGAGACGCAGGTCGTCGCCCTCGTCCTCTCGGCCGACGGCGAGAACGACCCCGACGTCCTCGCGATCAACGGCACGGCCGCCGCCCTCGCCGTGAACCCGATCCCGTTTACGGAAGTCCTCGGCGCCGTCCGCGTCGGCCGCATCGGCGACCGCTTCGTCTTCAACCCGACGAAGAAGGAGCGCGAGGAGTCCGTGATGGACCTCGTCGTCGTCGGCACCCGCCAGGCCGTCTCGATGGTCGAGGCGGGCGCGAAGGAGTGCTCCGAGGAGCTGATGCTCGAGGCGATCCTCGAGGGGCACCGCGAGCTCCAGAAGGTCATCGACGCGATCGAGGAGCTCCAGCGCCGCCAGGGAGTCGTCAAGCAGGCCTTCACGCCTCCCGCGCCGGTCCCCGCCGAGGTGATGGCCGAGGTCCGCCGCAACTGGGACGGGCCGATGATGGAGGCCCTCACCTGGAAGGGGAAGATCGAGTCGTACGCGAAGATCAAGGAGGTCAAGAAGGCCGCCGTCTCGGTCGTCCCCGAGGACCAGCCGGAGAAGAAGGCCCAGGTCAAGCGGGCGATCTCCGAGCTCGTCGAGGTGATGACGCGCGAGACGATCCTCCGCGACCGCAAGAGGCTCGACGGCCGCGCGTTCGACGAGGTCCGCCCCATCGAGGTCGAGATCGGCGTCCTCCCGCGCACGCACGGCTCCGCGCTCTTCACGCGCGGCGAGACGCAGGCGCTCGTCACCGTCACGCTCGGGACCTCGGACGACACCCAGCTCATCGAGGACCTCGAGGGCGAGTTCGAGAAGAAGTTCCTCCTCCACTACAACTTCCCGCCGTTCTCCGTCGGAGAGGTGAAGCGCTTCGGCTCCCCGGGCCGGCGCGAGATCGGCCACGGCCGGCTCGCCTGGCGCTCCATCGACGCCGTCCTGCCGAAGGAGTTCCCCTACACGATCCGCGTCGTCTCCGACATCCTCGAGTCGAACGGCTCCTCCTCGATGGCCACGATCTGCGGCGGTTCGCTCGCCCTCATGGACGCCGGCGTCCCGATGGACGCCGCCGTCGCCGGCGTCGCGATGGGCCTCGTCGCGGAAGGCGACCAGTGGGCCGTCCTGACCGATATCGCCGGCCAGGAGGACCACTACGGCGACATGGACTTCAAGGTCGCCGGAACGCGCAAGGGCGTCACCGCCCTCCAGATGGACATCAAGGTCTCCGGCATCAGCCGCGAGGTCTTCGAGAAGGCGCTCGCGCAGGCGAAGGCCGGCCGGATGCACATCCTCGACATCATGGAGAAGGCGATCCCGACGGCGCGCCCCGAGATCTCGGCCTACGCGCCCCGCCTCCTGACGATCCAGGTCCCCGAGGAGAAGATCCGCGACGTCATCGGCTCCGGCGGCAAGACGATCCGGGCGCTCCAGAAGGAGTACTCGGTCAAGATTGACGTCCAGGACGACGGCTCCGTCACCGTGGCGTCCGTCGACATGGCCTCGGCCGAGACATGCATCGAGGCGATCCGAGCCCTCACGACCGTCCCCGAGATCGGCACCGAGTACGAAGGGACCGTCAAGCGCGTCGAGCCCTACGGCGCGTTCGTCGAGATCCTCCCCGGCCTCGACGGCCTCGTCCACATCTCCGAGCTCGCCCCCGGGCGCGTCCGCGAGACGACGGACGTCGTGAAGCTCGGCGACAAGGCCAAGGTCAAGATCATCGCGATCGACCCGGTCAACGGGAAGATCAAGCTCTCCCGCCGCCAGGCGCTCACCCCCGAGGAGGCGGCCGCCGAGGTCGAGCGCCTCGGGCTGAACGCCACCCCGCCCGAGGGCGAAGGGGGCGGCGACGACCGTCCGCCCTTCCGCCGCGAAGGGGGCTTCGGCCATCGCGACCGCGGCCCGCGCCCCGGCTTCGGCGGCCCGCGCGGCCCGCGCCGCGACGGACCGGGCGGCCACGGCGGCCCGCGTCACTGAGCTTCGCGCTCCCTGAGCGTCCACGAAGGCCGGGCGAAAGCCCGGCCTTCTCTCTTTTCGTCCGGCTTCCTCAGCGGGCCGCTGCCGAGACGCGCCGAGACGGCGGGGCGATCCCGGAGGGCTCGACCCGCGCGTGCTCCCGCCGTCCGGCGAGCCACTGATGCATGGCGACGAGCCCACGCGCCCGATCCGGATCCCCGCGGTTCTCCGCGAGGTAGCGCCTCACCTCCGCGGCGCCCGCATCCGGCGAGAGCCGCTCCTCGGCCAGCGTCGCGGCGACGATCGTGTCGGCCCAGCGCCACGGCCAGGCGCGGACAGGCGAGGGGAGGAGCGCCACGATCGTCAGGGCCGCCGCGAGGCCGGCCCACGGGAGGAGCTGGAGCGGCCGGCGCTCGCGGAACGCCTCGAAGAGGTAGAGCGCGAGAAGCGCCGTGCCGAGCGCCAGGGGCGCGGAGGCGCCGCTCCTGTAGCGAGTCGTCGTCGACACCATCAGGCACGCGGCGAGCGGGGCGAGCGCCGACACGGTCACGAGCAGCCCTTCCCCACCCCGGAACAGGCGTCGGCGCCCGGCCAGGAGGAGGCCGGTGACGCCCGCGCCGACGACCCAGGTGAAGAGCGGCATCCGCGCCAGCCACGGCAGCCGGTCGCGAAAGAAGAAGAAGCTGGCGTTGTCGGCCACCTCCGTGCCGTTCAAGGCGCTCCCGAGCTTCCGGCCGAGGAGCAGGACGAACCCCGCCGGGTCGTCGCGCCATGTTTCGAGGGTCAGGATGCCCGCGCGCAGCGTCGAGCCATGAGCCTCTCGCAGCACATCCATCAGGAGGGGCGAGGCGTCCACCGACCCGTCCGCCCCCTTCGCGTTCGCCCAGGGGATGCCGACGAGGGGTCGCGTGTCGAAGGCCAGCGGGGACGCGCCGACGGCGACATTCCGCGCGACGAGCGGCCCGAGGGCGCAGAGGAGACCAGCCGCGAAGGCCGCCGCCGCCCGCGTCCTCGCCCTCCGCCCCTCCGCACGGAGGGCGAGGACCCCTCCCGCGACGAGGCCGAGCGGCAGGAGCGTTTGCTTCAGGAGGGCGGAAACGCCGGCCAGAAGGCCGACGAACGCCGTCAGGCGCGCCCGGGGCGGACGTTGCGGAATGAGGGGAAGGGCGAGCAGGAGGGCCGAGAGGTGCGCAACCGGGCCATCGCGATAGAAGAACCCGTCGAGGAAAACGAGCGGCCCGTAGGTGCCGTGGAGAAGGCCGGCGAGGGCGCCGACGCCGACGGCCAGGGCCGGAGTCCGCCCCGAACGCAGAACGACCGCGAAGCCCGCCGCCGCGACGCTGCCCGACGCGACGACGGCGAGGAGGAGCTGTGCGAGACGGACCGCCTCGAGGGCGCCCCCCGCCGGGGCACCCGCCAGCGCGAGCAGATAGGGATAGGCCGGCCCCTGGTAGGCGACATTCGAGGGCAGGACGGCGTTCCATTCCGCCTCGCTTCCGAACCGCTGCTGCCAGGCGAAGTACGGCCGGAAGGCCGGCCGGTCGAGGACGTTGCCAGCGGCGATTCGCTTTGCAGCGGCGACGGCGGCCCACTCGTCGGTCTCGGACCAGCGATGCCAGCTGGAGAGGGGTGACTCCGCGCGCTCGCGATGGGCGCAGAGGCGGACTCCGGCGACGAGAACGACGGTGCTGGCGACGACGAGGATGAGGGCCGTTCGACGCGACACGTCCGCCCCGTCCGATCGCCGGCTCACCGGTTTCGGGCCGCGGAGTACCGGCGCCCGACCGGCGCGACGCCGGGAGCAGCGACGCGCGCCGTGCGCTCCCCGGCGAGCCAGCGGTTCATCGCGATCATCCCGAGGCCGCGCTCGGGGTCGTCCTGGCCCTCCTCCAGGTAGCGTCGGACCTCCGCGGCGCCGGCCTCGGGCGAGAACCGCGACTCGGCGAGCGTCGCCGCGACGAGGGCGTCGGACCATCGGTGCTTCGGGCACGGGACCGGCGACGGGAGAAGAGTCTGCAGGGAGAGGAGCGTGGCCGCCGAGGCGGGCACCACCGCCCCTGCGAACCGGCGTCTCGCGAGCGCCTCGGCCGTGAAGCCGAGGAAGAGCCCCGAGCCGAGAGCGAGCGGTCCGGCCGCGGCGCTCCTGTAGCGCGTCGTCGTCGAGACGAGGAGGCACGCCGCGAGGGGGACGAGGGCCGCGATGGTGACGAGAGCGGCTTCGCCTGGACGGAAGAGGCGGCGGCGGGCCGCAAGGAGCAGGCCGACGACGCCGGTCCCGAGCAGGCACGCGAAGACGGGGAGCACCGCCAGCCACCGGAGCCGGTCGCGGAAGAACGGGTAGCTCGCGTTGTCGGGGATCTCGGCGCCGTTGAAAGCGCTGGCGAGCTTCCTCCCGGTCAGGACGGCGAAGCCGGCCGGGTCGTCGCGCCAGGTCGCCAGGGAGAGCGTCGCCGCGCGGATCGTCGATCCCCGCGCCTCACGCAGGACCTCGAGGAGGAGGGGCGAGGGGACCACCGAGCCGTCGGCGCCGCGGGCGTTGGCCCATGGGAAGCAGACGGCCGGCCGGGTGTCGAAGGCGAACGCGGGCGCCCCGACTGCGAGGTTCCTCGCGACGAGCGGGACGAGGGGCAGAATGAAAGCGGCCCCGAATGCCACGGCGCTCCGGAGGCGACGCCGGCGGGATTCCTCCCTCAGGACGACCACGACGCCGGCCGCAAGCGCGAGAGGGAGGACCGTCTGCTTGAGCAGCGTCGATACGCCTCCGAGGACACCGAGGGCCAGGATTTCCCGCGTCCGAGGCGAGGACGGACCCAGGAGCGGAAGGGCCAGGAGCAGGGCCGAAAGGCTGACGAGCGGCCCGTCGCGCAAGAGGAAGCCGTCCAGGAAGACGAGAGGTCCATAGCACCCGAGGAGGAGGCCCGCACCGGAACCCGCGAGGACCGCGCACCACGAGGGACGCCCCGTGCGGAGGACGACCGTCGTGCCGGCAGCCGCGAGCGCTGTCGAGGCGGCGACGGCGAGCAGGAGCTGAAGGAGACGGAGCAACACCGCGGGCGAGTCGGAGATCCGGAACGCGGCCGCCGCGGCATAGACGTAAAGCGGCGCCTGGTAGTAGACGTTCCTCGGGTAGACGGCCTCCCAGTCCGACGGGCTCCCGAACACCCCCTGCCAGGAGAACCAGGGACGGTATGGAGGCTGGTCGAGGAGATTCCCGGAGGCGATTCTGGCGGCCGCGACGAGCCCGACATGCTCGTCCGTCTCCTGCCAGAGATACCACTCCGAGAGGGCCGTGGACTCGAGCTCCGCCCACGCAGCCGCACGCACTCCCAGTACGAGGACCCCGACGAGGAGAGCCGTCCGCACGACGACGGAACGCTGCCGCGAGTCCATCGCCTCAGTATGGCATCTCGTCGTCCTCGAGCCCGAAGTAGTGACCGAGCTCGTGGCGGACGGTGTCCTGGATCTCCTTCACCGCTTCCCGGTTGCTCGCGCAACAGCGGAGGATCGGACCGCGGAAGACCACGACCTGCGGCGGGAGGCCCGGGAGGCCGTCGAACGCGGTCTCGGTCCGCATCGGCCCGCGGTAGATCCCGAAGAGCTCCTCGTCGTCCGGCGTGTCCGTCTCGACGAAGTCTTTTTCCTCGGGCTCCTCCTCCACGGCGATGACGACGTTGTCGAGCATCTCCCGGAACTCGGGCGGGAGCCCCTCGACGGCCTCGGCGACGAGCTTCTCGAAATCCGCGATCGAGAGGCGGGGCGGACGTGGCGGGCGGCGTCTCACGGCGTCCCGAAGAGCCTCCGGAAGCCGGCGGTCGTCACGCGCCCGACCTCCTCCGGCGTGACGCCCTTCACCTCGGCGAGCTTCGCGGCGGTCCGCGTCACGAAGGCCGGCTCGTTCGGCTTCCCCCGGAACGGCGCGGGCGCGAGGTAGGGCGCGTCCGTCTCGACGAGCATCGACTCCAGCGGAAGGACCGCGGCGGACGCCCTCACGTTGTCGGCCATCCGGAACGTGATCATCCCCGAGTAGCTGAGGAAGTAGCCGAGCGCGATCGCCTTCTCCCCTGTCGCCGTCGAAGCGCAGAACGAGTGGAAGACGCCGCGCGGCCTCTCCGGGCTCCCCTTCGCGTGCGCCTCGAGGATCGGGAGCATGTCCTCCTCCGACTCGCGGTTGTGGAGGAGGACCGGCTTGCCGAGCCGCTCGGCGAGCGCGAGCTGCGCGACGAGCGCCCGCTTCTGGTCGTCCTTCGGGGCGAGGTCGTAGAAGTAGTCGAGGCCGATCTCCCCGATGGCGACGACCTTCGACGAAGACGCGAGCCGCTCGAGCGCGGAGACGACCCGGTCCTCGTCGAACCCCGTCGTCTCGTGCGGGTGGACGCCGACGGCCGCGTACACCCCGTCGTGCCGCTCGGCGACCTCCACCGCCCTCGGCGCGTCCGCGAGGGTCGTCGCCGGGACGAGGATCCGCGTCACCCCGGCGTCCCGCGCCCGCGCGACCTGCTCCGCCACCTCAGCGTCGGTCGCGGCGCGTGTCGGCCACCGGGCCTCCGGACCCGGGAAGACCATCGTCACGTGCCCGTGGGAGTCTGCGAGCTCGATCACGGGCCGGAGGATAGCGGACGGAGCCTTCCGCGTCGGTCCGCCTCCGGCTAATCTCCGCGCACCCATGAAGAACGTGGTCGCCCGGCTTCGAAGCCGGCCACCTCTCGCGGCGGCCCTGCTGGTGCTCCTCGTCCTCCTGGCGACGACGGACGAGCGCTCGTTCGGAACGATCCCCGACGGTATGCAGATGCTGTCTGCCGGCGCGGCCTTCTCGTTCTCCGGCGAGATCGGCGTCTCCCGGGCTTTCGCCACGGCGGCTCCTCGCGACGGGGGAGACTCCTCGTCCCGGTACGGGATGGGTCTCAGCCTCCTCTATGCGCCGTTCTTCTGGATCGCCCGGGCCCTCCACGCCGTCTCCCCGGGCCTCCCGACCACGCCCGTCTTCGCCCTCCTGCCGATCCTCTCGCTCTCCGCCTGTGCCTGGGGTGTGGCGCGGGCGGCGGCGAACCTCGGAGCCGCTCCCCTTGCGCAGTGGCTCGCCGGCTCGGCGAGCATCCTCGCGACGCCTCTCTGGGCCTACGCCGGAAGCGACTTCTCGGAGCCGCTGCAGGTCGCCCTCGTCGCGTCCTCCCTTGCGGCGCTCACGGCGCTCCGCACCGGGCCTTCTCTGCGCCGCGCGCTCCTGGCCGGCGCCCTGCTCGGGTCGCTGCCGCTCGTGAAGTCGTCGCTGTGGCTCGTTTCCGCGCCTCTCCTCGTGGTCGCGGCGCTGTCGAGACCGGCCTCCGCCGCTCCGGCTCCCCGCCGCAGAGCACCCGGCCGGCCCGCGGCCGTCATGCTGGTCCTGCGCGGCGTCCTTCTCGGCGGCCTCCCGCCCGTCGCGCTGTGGGCCGCGCTCGACCTCGTGCGCTTCCGAGGCGTCCTCGGGGGCTACCCGGGCGAGGGGTTCTCCCATCCGTTGGTCGACGGCCTCCTGAAACTCGCCGTCTACCCGAACAAGGGCCTTCTCGTTTACGCGCCGCTCACGCTCTTCGCGATCCCTGGCCTGATCGTCCTCCGGAAGCGGGACCCGGCGCTCGCGATCGGCCTCCTCATCTCGGCCTCAGCCCTCGTCCTGTCCGGCGCGACATGGTGGGCCTGGGAAGGACAAGCGTCCTGGGGTCCACGTCTCGTGCTGCCCGCCGTGCCGATCGCCGTGCTCGCGAGCGTCCTGTTCCTCGGGACCGCGCGAGCCGGGGTGGCGCTTGCGCTCGCCCTCGCGGGCGCGCTCGTGAACCTGCCGGGCGCTCTTCAGCCCTTCCCTGCGGTCTACGCGCTCGCCGCGACCGCCCACCCGGGGCCCCACCCGGGGGCACCGGCAGGAGAAGAGCGGGCCGAGGTGTACCGAGGTCCGGACGGGCGCTGGCTCGCCTCGGCGCCCTACCTCCTCGCGGTCGAGCCCGGATGGTGGCCTCCTCTCGTTCACGTCCGGCTCCTTCGAGAACGGCTGTCGGGAGGAGACGTCGGGGGTCGGCTCGAGAGCGGTGCCCTCCGGCTCACGCCTCCCTTCCGGCCCAGGCGGCCGGCGGCCCCCGCCGCGGTCTACCGCCAGGCGGTCTCCTCCTTCTCGTGGCCGTTCTGGGGCCGGTCGTTCCTCGCGGTCGAACCCGGGCTCGTGGATCCGCTGGCATTCGCTCTCCGGGACCAGGGAATTCGCGATCTCGAGTCCGGCAACCCCCGCCGCGCCGACGACCGCTTCCGGCTGCTCCTCGAGCGTGAGGGTCCGGATGCGGATCCGCGCAGCCTGGCCCTCGCGGCCGACGCCGCCGCAGGGGCGGGGGATCCCGCCCGTGCCCGCGAGCTCCTCGGCCGCTGCCCGGACCCGTGTCACCCGTGGGTCCTCTTCGTGCACGAGAAGCTGGGCGACGAGATGCCGGGGTGTCCTTCCTCGAGCCGTCCGGCCGGGAACGAGGCTTCCGCAGGACGGCGCGGCCCGGAGATCCGGCCCGTCAGCGCCTGGGCCCGGGACACCGGCTGACTCGCGATCCCTCGGACGCGAGCCGGGGCCGCGCCCGGCCCGGTGCGGCAACGCTCGGCCTCTCAGCCGATCCCGTAGAACCGGGAGATCGTCTCCCACGCCTCGGCCGCGGTCTCGGCGTACGAGACCAGGCGCGCGTCCTCGGGCGCGATCGTCCCCTCCTCGACGAGGAAGTCGAGGTCGATCGCCCTCTCCCAGAACTCGCGCCCGAAGAGAACGACCGGGACGGGCGGCATCTTCCGCGTCTGGATGAGCGTCAGCGTCTCGAAGAGCTCGTCGAGCGTGCCGTACCCGCCCGGGAAGGCGACGAGCGCCTTCGCCCGAATGAGGAAGTGCATCTTCCGGGTCGCGAAGTAGTGGAAGTAGATGCAGAGGCCGGGCGTGATGTACGGGTTCGGGAACTGCTCGTGCGGGAGGACGATGTTGAAGCCGAGGCTCGTCGCCCCGACGTCGAAGGCGCCCCGGTTCGCGGCCTCCATGACGCCCGGGCCGCCGCCGGTGACGATGG
>JAKPXO010000192.1 GCA_029567505.1 Acidobacteriota bacterium | reverse complement strand
TCATCGTCAGCGCGTCGTAGTGGAGGACGATCTTCGGCGCGGCGCCCCGCTTCACGTCGCGCTCGAAGTGCCGCGGCACCGAGACGACGCCGTAGGCGCGCCCCGCCAGGACCTCGTCGAGCGCCTCGCCGTCCGTCGCGTACGGTCCCGCGACGCGCATCGACTTCGTGGCGTCGAGCATCCGGAGGAGGCGGCGCGAGAGGAGCGAGCGGTCGGCGTCGACGACCGCGACCGGGAGCTCCTCGGGAAGCCGGTTCCAGAAGGTCGCCGTCGCGAGGGCGAAGCCCGCGAGCGGCAGGAGGACGAGGAGGACGAGGGCGTGGCGGCTCGTCACGAGCCGCTCCGCCTCCCGCCTCGCCGCGCGGAGGGCGCCCGGTGCGCTCCCTAGCGGGGCCACGTGACGACGGCGCTCATCCCGGGACGGAGGCCGGGCAGCGGCTTCGCCGGACGGGCGCGGACCTCGAACGTCTTCAGGTCGAAGCCCCCCTGCGCGCTCGTCGCCCGCCACGTCGCGAAGTCCCCCTGCGGCGCGACGAACGTGACCGTCAGCGGGACCTCCTCGCCGCCGAGGGCGGGGAAGCGCACCGGGACGCTCGTCCCCATCTTCAGCCGCGCGAGGCGGTCCTCGCGGACCTGGAACGTCACCCAGACGTCCGACAGGTCGACGAGCGTCACGATCGGGAAACCGGCCGGGACGATCTCGCCCGGCTCGGCGTTCCGGCGGTAGACCTCGCCCGCGGCCGGGGAGACGACCTTCGTCTCGTCGAGGAACGCCTTTACCTCGTCAACGGCTCCCTCCGCGCGGGTGACGAGCGCCGCCGCGGCGGCCCGGTCCTCGCGCCGCGCCCCCGCCACCGCCATGTCGTAGACGGCCTTCGCCGCCTCGGCCGCGTCGCGCGAGGTCTTCCACTGCGCCTCAGCCTCGTCCCGCCGCTGCCTCGGGACGACGCCGTCCCTTGCGAGGCGCTCGAGCCGTCCGAACGTCGTCTCGGCGAGCTCGGCGGCGTGCTTCGCCCGGTCCCACTGGCTCTTCGCCGCGCGGATCTCTTCCTCGCGGGCGCCCCGGTCCGCCTTGTCGCGCTGCGCGACGGCGCCCGCCTTCGCAGCTTCGGCCTGGTCCAGCTTCGCGCGAATCTCGGGGCTCTCGATCGTCGCGACGAGGGCGCCCTTCGTCACGGCGTCTCCCTCCTTCACGTCGATCGTGGCGAGCCTGCCGGCGACCTTTGCGGCGACGTCGACCTTCGTCGCGTCGGCCTCCCCCTGGAGCGTCTCGGGTCCGGGGCGCGAGAGGAGGAGGGCGGCGAGAGCGAGGAGCAGGAGGACGGCGACGCCGCCCCCGAGCGCGAGGAGTCCCTTCGTTCGTTCGTTCACTTCTCCACGTCCCCCGCCCCGTCCGCGCGGAGCGCTTCGTACGATTCAGTCCTCCCGGCCGCCTCGAGGAGCTCGGCGAGGGCGACGTCGAGGTCGCGAGCCGCCGCGAGGCGGCCGAGCTCCACCTTCGCGAGGGAGAGGCGCGCGTCGACGACGTCGAGAGACGTCGCGACCCCCTCCTCGAACGCCCGGGTCCGCACCCGGACGTTCTCGCGCGCGAGCTCCAGCGCAGCCCCGAACGCCTCGACCTGCTCCTGGGCCTTCCGCGCCTCGCGGTATCGCTTCTCGACGAGCGTCTCGACGTCGCGCCGGGCGCGCGCCGCCAGCTCGGCGACGCGCGCGCCCCGCTCCCGTGCCGCCGCGATCCCCCTCTCCCGCGAGAAGCCGTCGAAGAGGGTGAGGCGGGCGGTGAGGCCGGCGGCCCAGGTCGGGTCGAGGAGCGTCAGCCCCGGCTTGTAGAGCTCGCGCACGCCGAAGAGCGCGACCTCGGGGTACCACCGCCCCTTCTCGGCGGCGAGGCCGGCGCTCGCGAGGGAGGCCGCGGCCTCGAGCCGCGCGAGGGCCGGGTTCGCGCCGCAGGCGGCCGCCTTCAGCTCCGGAAGCGGCGGCAGCTCCGTGGGGACGAAGAGGGGCGTCGTCGTGACGAGTCCGTCCGCCTCCTCGGCCGGGAGCGAGAGGACGTTCGCGAGCGCCTCGCGGGCGAGCGCGAGGTCGTGCCCGGCCGCCTTCAGCTCCCGCTCCGCCTCGGTCCGCGCGACCTC
>JAKPXO010000165.1 GCA_029567505.1 Acidobacteriota bacterium | reverse complement strand
GTCAGCGGCTCGCCCCAGACGTCGTACGTCCCGTCGGGCAGGCCGGCGCACGGCGCGGCGTCGCTGATCAGCGCGAAGCGCTCCGGTCCCTTGCAGCGCTTCACGATCGCGAGCATCTCGGGGGAGAGGTGGTGGAGGTCGGCGATCACGTCGACCGTCACCCCGTCCCGCAGGAGCCCCCATCCGACCGGACCCGCGTCGCGGTGGTGCAGCGGCTTCATCGCGTTGCCGAAGTGCGTCATGTGCCGCGCGCCGCGCCGGAGCGCCTCGTCGAGCGTCGGGACGTCGGCCTCGGTGTGGCCGAGGGAGACGAGCCAGCCCAGCGCGGCGAACCTGGAGACGAGGTCGAGGCCCCCGGGGATCTCGGGGGCCAGCGTGACGACGGGCCGGCCCGGGACCTCGCCGACGGCGTCGAGGAACGCGTCGACCGCTCGCACGTCGCTCCCGTCGAGGAGACACTCGCGGTGGAGCGCGCCCGAGCGGCTCGGCGAGACGAACGGCCCTTCGAGGTGGATGCCGAGCGGCATCGCCCCGCGCCCGTCGCCGGGCGTCCTCGAGCGGACCCAAGCGGAGAGACGTGCCATGAGCGGTCCGAGCTCGGCGAGAGGGACCGGGACGAGCGTCGGGACGAAACCCTCGACGCCGCGCCCGGCGAGGCCGAGCGCGAGACGGTCGAGCTCCGCCGCGTCCGCGGTCAGGAGGTCGACGCCGAAGGCGCCGTGGACGTGGAGGTCGACGAGGCCGGCGCGCGTCACGACGGCTCCTCCTCGAGGGCGCGGGCGACGTTCCCACGGCACGCGGCGATCCACTCCGAGGCGCGCGCCGGGGAGACGTGCCAGCGCGCGGCGACGAGGGCGGCGGGGAGGAGCCAGCCGGCCTCTGCAAGGAGAGGTCGGGCGGCATCCTCCGGAACGCCGAGCGTCCGGCCGAGGATGTCGACGGCCCGCTGCCGCAGCTTCGCGTTCGTCGGCCGCATGGCGACCATCTCTCCGCGCCAGACGAGGCCGTGGCGTGCGAAGACGGCGGTCGAGAGCATGTTCAGGACGAGCTTCTGCGCCGTCCCCGCCTTCATCCGCGTCGACCCGCGGAGGACTTCCGGCCCGGTCGCGACGACGATCGCGAGGTCGGCGAGCGCGGCGATCCGCGAGCCGGGGGCGCAGACCAGGGCGACGGCGAGCGCGCCCGCCTCCTTCGCGGCGCCGAGCGCGCCGGCGACGTACGGCGTCGCGCCGCTCGCCGCGATCCCGAGGACGACGTCGTTCCCTCCGAGCCCCTCCGCGCGGATCTCGGCGGCGCCGGCGGCTTCGTCGTCCTCGGCCCCCTCGACGGCGTCCACGAGGGCCGCCTGCCCGCCGGCGATCCGGCCTGTGACGAGGGACGGGAGCACTCCGAACGTCGGGGGGAGCTCGGAGGCGTCGAGGACGCCGAGCCGGCCGCTCGTCCCGGCCCCGACGTTGATCCATCGGCCTCCCGCCTCGAGCCGGGCGGCGATCTCCTCGGCCGCGCACGCGACGTCGGGGAGGACGGCTCCGACGGCGCGGACGGCCCCGAGATCCGCCGCGTGGATCGACTCGAGGAGCGCGAGCGTTTCCGTCACCGGGTCCTCTCGGAGAGCGCGAGGCGGATGGCGCCGATCTCCGGCACGTGCGCCGGCGGGCCGAGCCGCGTCCGCGGGGAACCCTCGAGAAGCCGCTCCCGGAGCGGGGCGAGGACGAGCTCGCCCGCCGAGAAGACGCCGCCGACGGTCGCGACGGTCGGCTCCTCGTCGGCGATCCCGAGCTTGCGCAGGACGGTGAGCGCGGTCCAGGCGAGCTCCCGGCCCGCCCACTCGAGGATCCCGAGCGCGATCGCGTCGCCCGCTCGCGCCGCGTCGAGGACGACCGGGAAGTAGGCCGCGGTGTCGGTGGGCCCCGCGCCGGGACGGAAGAGGCGCCGGATCTTCTCGAC
>JAKPXO010000158.1 GCA_029567505.1 Acidobacteriota bacterium | reverse complement strand
CTCCGCTACCGCGACCAGGAGAGGAAGATCGTCGAGCTCTTCTAGAAGGAGGCCGCGGCGCAGATCGCGGCGTGGAAGGGGCGGGCCGGCCCCCGGCTCCTCGCCCAGGCCCTCCCGGCGCCCGGCTTCCGCGAGCCGGCGGGGCGGGGAATGCCCGGGAAGTACGTCGTCCTCGACGGGCTCGAGTACCCCGCGAACCAGTTCACGGACCTCGGCCGCGAGTTCGTCTCCTGGGGCACGCCCGCCCGGGGGATGTACTACGTCCAGATCGACACGCCCTCCTGGCGTGGCGCGTACGAGGCGCTCAAGCGCTACCGGCGCCTCGTCGACACCGGTCTCGCCGAGGGGACGCCGTTGTCGGTGGCAGGCCGGGTCGAGGGGGCCGAGCTCGCCGTCCCGGAGGCGGGAAGGAAGAGGTTCGGCGGCGCCTTCTGGGGCTGGGTCGTCGT
Source organism: Acidobacteriota bacterium (assembly GCA_029567505.1). Lineage (GTDB taxonomy): Bacteria > Acidobacteriota > Thermoanaerobaculia > UBA5066 > UBA5066 > UBA5066. Next base: position 27,774 of record JAKPXO010000158.1, on the reverse strand, counting down.
CCCGGAGGCGATCTGGGTCGACGGGCGCGCCTTCGCCGCTGCGGACCGGAACGCCGAGCTGGGCGGGCGCTTCGCGGGCGAAGAGCGGATGGAGGAGATCACGGGTCCGCTCTACAGCGTGAAGTCGATCCCCGCGGACGTCACGCCGGAGCGGCTCGTCGAGATCTTCGCGACGGCGATCAAGGAGAAGAACCTGAAGCTCTACCTCGACTGCATCGACCCGAAGCGGCTCCAGGGGCCGCGGGCGAGGAGCCTCGCGATGTACCACTGGGACTGGCACCAGGTGCGGTTCCGCGACTTCTACGTCCACACGACGGTCGAGAAGGTCGAGAAGACGATGGTGAAGGGGTACGACGCCGGGAACGACCTCGAGTCGTTCTTCCTGACGGACGAGCAGAAGGCGCAGGTGAAGAAGATCAGCGAGCCGTCGGTCGAGCGGGCGACCGTCACGACGAAGGCGTGGGACGAGCGTGGCCGGCAGTACGGATCGCCGAAACCGCACGAGCTGATCCGCCGCGGCGGCGGTCGCTGGTACGTCTACGACTTCGCCGCGCAGTTCTGAGGAGGACGAGATGAAGACGACCCTCTCGCAGAACCTCCCGGTCCGCCTCACCGCGCTCCTGGGAGCTGCGTTCCTCCTCGGGACGAACGGGCTCGCTCAGGTTCCGGACTCGCTTCACCCGGACGTCAGGAACCCGTTCCAGGAGGAGAAGAAGGACACGCGCGAGAAGACGTACGTCCAGAAGACGGCGCTTCGCTGGGAGCTCTCCCGCCGTCACTCCGAGCACGTCATCGAGGAGTACCTCCCGAAGTTCGAGGCGATCGTCAAGCGGAAGCCCGGGTCGAGCGACGTCACGGAGTGGAGGAGTCTCGGCGGACAGCTCTTCGTGTCGTGGGAGGAGTCGAGGAAGCACGAGAAGACGGGGACGCGGCCGTCGGACCAGGACGAGTGGGAGAAGCAGCACAACTCGTTCCTGGGGGGAATCTCCCGCAGGCCGACGCTCCTGGATTGGCGGGAGGGCGTCGCCATCTCGGCCGCGGCCTTCCAGAAGGAGGCCGACGAGGCTCCGGGACGGTTCGAGGAGATACGCAGGAACATGCAGGCGACGGACCCGGTCTGGGCGAAGGCGATCGAGATCGCGGCGGGCGGGTCCGGGACGGCGTGGAACAGGGAGAAGCTGAAGGAGGCTCAGGACGCCTACGCGAACCTGAAGCGGATGCGGGACCAGGTCGACTCGACCTACTCGGCCATCACGTGGGCGTACGCGTACGCCGCGAAGGACAACGCCGAGAAGCCCAGGACTCGCCTGACCACGGACGAGCAGGCGGCCCTGAAGAGCTGGAAGACGGCCGTTTCCACGTATCCGCTCGTCCAGAAGATCTACACGCAGCCGGTCCAGGAATGGGCGAAGCTCTTCGAGGCGGCGTTCGACGCCGAGGTGAAGGCCTGGGAGGCGATGCAGAAGGCCTTCGAGCCCGTGAAGTCGGGCTCGATCCGGGCCTCCTCGCCCTACAAGGACTGCTCCTGGGACAAGAGGGTCGCGGAGTGCGTCCAGAAGACCCTGGACGACCTCGCGTCGGCGATCGCGGGGGCGGCTCGGAAGATCGAAGGAGCGGACGCGAAGGTCTCGGAGGACAAGGCCCTGACGGAGAAGGAATACCGCAGGCTCGTCGAGCTGGGAAATCTCGTACCGCCGGGGGAGTGGAGGAAGCTGGAGCTGGCGGAAGCGCGGGCCAGGACGGACGAGGAGCTGGCCGACGCCGAACGGAAGATAACGGAGTTCCGCGCTACCGCGAAGAAGGTGGCCGACGAGAGCGCGAAGATCAAGGCCGAGCACAAGGCCCGGCGGAAGGCGCTCGGAATCCCGCCCGAGGACTGGGCGGACTGAGGCGCGCGTCCCGGTCGAAGGTCGGGAACAGGAGGTCGTCATGAGCCGTCGCTCGCTGTTCTGGCTCGTCGTCGTGGCCGCCGTCGCGTTCTGGCTCTGGAAGCCGGGGGAGGTCTCGAACGAAGGGTCGGCGATCCGTACGTCGTCGGCGGGCACGAGCGTCGGCGCACCCTCGGCCACGGGAGAGGCCTGTCTCTACGCCGCCGAGGAGGCGAGCCGCCTCACGCAGGAGGCCGCGGACGTCCTCCTGCGCGCGCCGATCGACCCTGCGGTGTTCTCGGCGGCTTCGGAGAGGGCCTCGGCGGCGATCGCCTCCGCCGAGGGGATGTGCGGGGGAGGCTCTTCGGCGGGGGAGCAGCGGGCGATGGAGGAGGCGCGGGGCGCGCTCTCGGAGATGCGAGGCCTGCTCTCGGACTTCGCCGGAACGCTCTCCGGCTCCGGCAGCGCCTCGGACGCGCCCCGCCGTCGTGAGACGATCGACGCGCGGCTCGTGGCCGCCCGGGCGGCCCTTCGGGGCTGAGCGGCGGCGCCGGGCCGGAGCACACGATCGAGGTGAACGAGTTGAGCGAAGCGAAGAAGCCCGGCGAAGGCCTGAAGGTCGTCATCCGTCTCCGGATGTCCAGCCACGACGCCCACTACGGCGGCAACCTCGTCGACGGGGCCCGGATGCTCGGGCTGTTCGGAGACGTCGCGACGGAGCTGCTGATCCGGCACGACGGCGACGAAGGGCTCTTCCGGGCCTACGACTCCGTCGACTTCCTCGCGCCGGTCTACGCGGGGGACTACATCGAGGCCGAAGGCACGATCACGGCCGTTGGAAACACGAGCCGGAAGATGGCCTTCGAGGCACGGAAGGTGATCCGCTCGGCGCCCGAGGTGAACGACTCCGCGGCCGAGATCCTCGAGCCTCCGGTCGTCGTCTGCCGGGCGACCGGCACCTGCGTCACGCCGAAGGAGAAGCAGCGGAGAGGCTGACCTCCGCGATTCGCTCCGGGTCAACGGGCCCCGGACACTCCGCCCGGTCCCGACCCGCTCCTGACCCGGTCAGTGGCAGGTCCGGCAGAGCTGCCCCCTGTCGTTCTTCACGGCGAGGTAACGGGTCGGGTACTCCTTCGTTCGGAGCGCGATCCTCGCGAACAGGCTCCGGGACTCCCACGGCGCGTTGTCCCGCCGCGGCCTCGTCGTGTCGTGGCAGGTGACGCAGGTGTTCGTTCCGCCGGCCGTGAGGATCAACGGTGCGGGGACGGATCGCGGGATCCGGACCCCGACCGGGTGGTGCCCTTCGCGCGGCTCGTGGCACGTCGCGCAGAGCGTCCGGCAGGGGCGTCCGACCCGCGGGGAGATCGCCGCGGCTTCGTCGGACCGGTGACAAGAGAAGCAGCTCTCGACGGTCCACGCGGGGTGCCCGTCCGCAGGCGGGGCGCCCTCTGCGGTGCCGGGACCGGCTGCGACGATCGCAGCGACGGCGAGGATCAGAGCGGCGGATCTGGGCGTCATGGCGGTCCTCCTAGAACGCGACGACGGCCTGGGCGAGGAGGGCGTCGCGGCGGAAGCCCTCCTCCGCCTCGGCTTCGGGAGGGGCGGCGAGGACCCGCTGGTACTCGAGCTTGAGCGTGAGCGTGTCGAAGAGGAGCGTGCGCAGGCCGGCGGTGAGCCGCTCGGTACGGCCGGCCTCGACCCCGACCTCGCCTCCCGCCGCCTCGGGCTCGGCCTTCGCCGTGTCCCAGCGGACGTAGGGAGAGAGAGGGACCCCGGCCACGGCGCCGGCCTCGACGATGGCGGTGACGTGAAGCCCCGACCGGACGAGTCGGGCGTCGCGTCCCTCGACGGGCCGCTCGTCGCGACGCGCCCACTCGGCGCGAAGCTGGCCGAACGTCGCGCGGAGCTCGGCGTCGACGGCGAGAGAGGTCGTCTCGGTGTTCCCGTTCCCGTCGGAATCGTGCAGCGCGGAGATGCCGAGCTCGAAGACGCGCGTCCTGTCCCGGAGCCGGTAGACGTCGTCGAACGGCATGAGCGCGATCCGGCCGCCGACGGCCGTCCCTTCGCCCTCGCCGCGGAGCCAGTAGGCCGTCCAGCCGAGGCTCCCCGTTCCGCCGAGGAGCCGCAGTCCGACGTCGTTGTAGCCGCCGTCGAGGACCGCCTCGGTCGTCAGGGGGGCCGAGAGCTCGGTCCGGTCTTTCGCCGCGAAGTACTGCCAGTCGCCGCCGAACGGGACGTCGAATCGCCCGAGCTGGGCGTGAAAGCCCTTCTCGACCGGAAGCCGCCCGCGGGGCGCCACGGGAGCGCCGACGACGTGGACGTCGACGAATCCGACGGCGAGCTCGGCTCCGCCGTCGTTCACGACGAGCGCCGCGGCGACCTGAACGTGCCGGCCGAGGTCGCGTTCGAGGTCGAGCTCGAAGTCTCCCATCGAGAAGACGTTCGGGTCGGTGCGCGTGTCGGCGGCCTTCACGTCGAAGAAGCCGGAGAGGCCGAGGGCGTCCCGGATCTCCGCGAGGGCCCCGGCGAGCCCTTCCGCCTCGGGCGCGGCCGGCTCCTGCGCCCGCCCGGCGCGCGGCGCCAGGGTCGTGGCGAGGAGGAGCAAGCCGAGGAGAGCGGCGGGGCGGCGGGGAGAGAGCACGTCACCGTCCCCCGTCGTTCCACCCGGGCAGGCTCCGGCCGGAGGGAACGGGAGCGCAGGCGTTGCCGCCCGTCGTGCTCCGGGCGGCCGGGCAGCCGGAGCACGCCCCTCCGCAGGCGCCGGGCCGTCGGCGGCGGAAGAGACGAAGGGCGGCCCAGAGCGCGGCGGCGGCGACGATCGTCACGGTGATGAGGGTGTCCACGCGGGAGTTCTCCTTCAGAGGAAGAGGCGCCCGACCTGGAAGACGGTGAACGAAACGAGCCAGGCCACGGCCGTCAGGCCGAAGAGCTGGAGGAAGGCCCAGCGCCAGCGGCCCGACTCGCGCCGCGTCACGGCGATCGTCGCCATGCAGGGGGCGGAGATGAGGAGGAAGAGGATCAGGCTGATGCCGACGAGCGGCGCGTAGTCGCGGGCGAGGCGGGCGCGGAGGCCGGCGGCCCCCTCCTCGGCGTCGCCGATGGCGTAGACGATCCCCATCTGCGCGACGAAGACCTCCTTCGCCGCGAACGCGCCGATCATCGCCGTCACCATCTTCCAGTCGAAGCCGAGCGGGGCGAAGACGGGCTCGAGGAGGCGGCCGGCGCGACCCGCGACGGAGACCGACAGCTCCTCGGCGGCGCGGGCGTTCGCGAGGTCGGACTCGGGGATCGCCTCGCCGGCGGCGAGGCGCGCGTCGACGGCGTAGGACGACGGCTTCGGGAACGACGTCGCCGCCCAGAGGAGGATCGAGATGCCGAGGATGACGGTCCCCGCCTTGCGAAGGTAGAGGCCGCCCCGGTCGAGCATCTTCAGGACGACGCTCTTCAGGGTCGGTATCCGGTACGGCGGCAGCTCCATGACGAACGGGGCGTCCTCGCCGGGCAGGATCGTCCGGCGGAGGAGGAGCGCGAGGAGGAGGGCGAGCGCGATCCCGGAGGCGTAGATGAGCCAGAGCGCCGGCGCTCTCCACGCCGGGGGGAAGAAGGCCGGGACGAGGAGCATCCAGATCGGCAGGCGCGCCCCGCACGACATGAGCGGCAGGACGAGCATCGTCGTCAGCCGGTCGCGCTCGTTCTCGAGCGTCCGGGTCGCGAGGATGCCGGGGACGGTGCAGCCGAAGCCGGTCATCATCGGCAGGAAGCTCTTCCCGTGGAGGCCGAAGCGGTGCATCGCCCGGTCGGTCAGGAACGCGGCGCGGGCCATGTAGCCCGAGTCCTCGAGGAGGGCGAGGCCGAGAAAGAGGAGGAGGATGTTCGGGAGGAAGACGAGCACCCCGCCGACCCCGGCGATGACGCCGTCGACGAGGAGAGAGCGGAGGACCGACTCCGACCCCGCGGGCCAGAGGCCGGAGACGGCGCTCCCGAGGAGGCCGACGCCCGACTCGATCCACCCCATCGGCGCCTCTCCGACGGTGAACGTGAGCCAGAAGATCCCGTAGAGGACGGCCGCGAAGATCGGAAGGCCGAGCCAGCGGTGGGCGACGACGTCGTCGAGCCGGTCGGAGAGGACGCGCGCGTCGATGCGGGGTGGGGGCGTCCGCGTCTCGCGCAGGAGTCCGTCGACGAAGCCGAAGGTCCTCTCGGCGACGAAGACCGAGATCGCTCTCTCGTGCTTCGCCTCGAGCCGGGCGCGCTGCCGGCGCGCCTCGGCCGCGGCCTTCTCGCGGCCGGCCGGTCCTTCGACCCGCGGTCCCGGCTCGCCCGCCTCGAGGAGGAGCCTGAGCGCGGCCCACTCGCGCTGCCGGGGGGCGACCTCGCCCGGGAGGAGCGGTGCGATCGCGGAGAGCGCCCCGTCGAGCTCCTCGCCGAGGACGACCCGATGGCGGGGGAGAGGCGCGGCGGCGGCGCGGCGGATCGCCTCGCGGAGCGCGTCGAGCCCCTCGCCGGTGCGGGCCACGGTCTCGACGACGGGGAGGCCGAGGAGCTTCTCCATCAGCGGGACGTCGAGCTTCTGCCCCGCGGCCCTCGCCTCGTCGGCCATGTTCAGGCAGAGGACCGGGTTCGCCCCGGCGAGGAGGACCTGCGAGAGGAGGACGAGGTTCCGCTGGAGCTGCATCGAGTCGGCGACGACGACGACGACGTCAGGCCCGGTGGCGAGCTCGTCCTCGGCGACTCGCTCCTCCGGGGAGAACGCGCTCAGGCCGTAGGTGCCAGGGAGGTCGACGACCTCGACGGTCGCGTCCCCGAGCGAGAACGTCCCGGTCCGCCGCTCCACCGTCACGCCCGGGTAGTTCGCGACGTGCTGCCGCGTTCCCGTGAGAGCGTTGAAGAGCGACGTCTTGCCGCAGTTCGGGTTCCCCGCGAGGGCGATCCGGAAGCGGGCGGCCACGGGAATCGTGCTCTGTGGTGCAAGGAGTGTTAGAGCCATCTAATTCTCTGTCGAAAAAAAGGGTGAGGTCACGCCCCGGCCCGGACGAGGACGCTCGAGGCCTCGGCGCGGCGGAGAGCGAGGCGGGCCCCCTGGCAGCGGATCCAGAGCGGGTGGCCGCCGGGGCCGGAGCGCTCCACGTCGACCTTCGTCTCCGGGAGGATCCCCATGTCGAGGAGACGTTGTCGGAGGGCGCCCGTCGCCGTGATCTGCGTGACGACGCCGCTCTGGCCGGGCTTCATGGTGGCGATGCTCATGGCTTTCTCCTTCGGGGCGAGGCTGCAGCGGGCGCAGTCGGGCGAGGCGGTCCCGCACGGCTCCACGTCGCCGGGGCGGCTCCCCGTCGGGCATTGTCCGAATGCCGCCACGACGGACGGGCGCGTGCCCAGGAACTCGAAGAACCTCACCATGCGGTCCATCGCCTCGTCCGTGAGGGCGTGCTCGAGCGAGCAGGCCTGCTCGGACGCGGCGTGGGGAGACATGCCGAGGACCTCGGAGAAGAACCGCGTGAGGAGCCGATGGCGCGTCAGGACGCGCCGCGCGGCCTCCTCGCCCCGCTCCGTCAGGCCGATGTACTCGCGCCGGACGTAGTTCACGAAACCCGCCTCGGAGAGCTTGCGGAGCGCGATCGAGACCGTCGCGGCCTTCACGCCGCGCGCCTTCGCGATCTCCTTCACCCGGGCGAAGCCATGCTCCTGCACGAGGAGGTAGATCGTCTCGAGGTAGTCCTCGAGGGGCTCGCTCATCGAGGCCTTCGGGGTGGGGCGGGCGAGCTCCATTGTTAGAAGTCTCTAACAGAACGGAGGGGGCGTCAAGAACGCGCGCCGCCGGCGTGCGGATGCCGGGTGGCCCGGGGCCGGCGCCGCCACGTCACGGACCACCGCGTCGAGGCGCCTTTCCGAAGGTCTAAGATGTCCCGTTGCGGCGGGCCGCTGCGCGGCCGACCGCGGGGAGGCGACGGTTGCGAAGGACCTCCGGCCGGTTCCGGGTCGACGGGGCGGCGGGCGGCGAGGAAGCGCCCCGCCCCGCAGCCGGAGTCGTCCGGGAGGCGTGCCCGTGAGCCCCGGCTGGCGGACGGCCCTCGTCACGACGCTCCGGGAGCGCTGCCGGGTCTGCTTCGCCTGCGTCCGCGAATGCCCGGCCAAGGCGATCCGGATCTCCGGGAGGCAGGCGGAGGTGATCCCGGAACGCTGCATCGCCTGCGGCAACTGCGTGAGGGTCTGCAGCCAGGGGGCGAAGCAGGCGGTCCGCTCGATCGCCCAGGTCGAGGCGCTCCTCGCCTCGGGCACACCCGTCGCCGCCTGCCTCGCGCCGAGCTTCCCGGCCGAGTTCCCCGAGCTCCCCGTCCCGCGGCTCGTCGGGGCGGTCCGCGCGCTCGGCTTCGCGTTCGTCCAGGAGGTCGCGTTCGGCGCCGACCTCGTCGCCCGCCGCTACCGCGAGCTCCTCGCCGAGCCCGGCACGCGCTACATCGCGACGACCTGTCCCGCCGTCGTGAGCTACGTCGAGCGCTATCACCCGAGCCTCGTGGAGCTTCTGGCGCCCGTCGCCTCTCCGATGGTCGCGACGGCGCGGGTCCTCCGGCGCCTCCATGGTCCGGACCTTCACATCGTCTTCGTCGGGCCCTGCATCGCGAAGAAGGGGGAGGACCGGTGGCCCGGCGCCGACCCCGGCGTCGACGAGGCCATCACGTTCGGGGAGCTCCGCGAGATGTGGCGCGAGAAGGGGATCGAGCCCGCCGACGCTTCGCCCGCGGAGTTCGACCCGCCGCGGGCCGGGAGCGGGGCGATCTTCCCGGTGAGCCGCGGGATGCTCCAGGCGGCCGAGGTCCCGGAGGACCTCACGCTCGGCGAGGTCGTCTCGGCCGACGGGCGGAGCGCGTTCGTCGACGCGGTGAAGGAGCTCGAGTCCGGGGACCTCGACGGGGCGACGAGGCTCCTCGAGCTCCTCTGCTGCAACGGCTGCGTCATGGGCTCGGGAATGACCTCGACCGCCCCGCTCTACAAGCGCCGCGCCCTCGTGACGCGCGCGGCGCGGGAGCGCCTCCGGGAGCTCGACCGTGGCCGGTGGGAGGGCGAGATGAGCGCGTATGCGGACCTCGACCTCGGGCGCTCCTTCTTCGCCCGTCCGGTCACGGTCGGGGCGGCCAGCGGGGAGGACGTCGCGGAGATCCTCCGGCGGATGGGAAAGCCGTCGCCGGCCGACGAGCTGAACTGCGGAGCGTGCGGCTACGACACCTGCCGCGAGCACGCGGCCGCCGTCCACTCGGGCCTCGCCGAGTCGGAGATGTGCCTCCCCTTCACGATCGACCAGCTCCGGAACGCGGTCCGCGAGATCGCGGTCTCGCACGACCAGCTCGCCTCGGCCCAGCAGGCGCTCCTGCACTCCGAGCGGCTCGCGAGCATGGGCCAGCTCGCCGCCGGGATCGCCCACGAGGTCAACAACCCCCTCGGCGTCGTCCTCCTCTACTCCCACCTCCTCCTCGAGGGGGTCCCGGAGGGCTCCTCGCTCCGGGGAGACCTTCAGACGGTCGCCGCGGAAGCGGACCGCTGCAAGAAGATCGTCTCGGGGCTCCTCGACTTCGCCCGACAGAACAAGGTCTCCCTGTCGGAGGTCACCGTCGATGACCTCGTGGCGCAGAGCATCCGGGGAGTCGTCCTGCCCGAGAGGGTCGACGTCGAGGTCGAGCACGAGGACCCGGGGCTCGTCGTCGAGCTGGACCGCGACCAGATCGTCCAGGTCGTCGCGAACCTCGTCCGCAACGCGGCCGAGGCGATGCCGCGGGGCGGGACGGTCATCGTGAGGACGCGGGCCGTGGGGAGCTCCCTCGTCCTCTCGGTCACCGACGGCGGCACGGGAATCTCGAAGGAGAACCTCTCCCGGGTCTTCGAGCCGTTCTTCACGACGAAGCCGATCGGGAAGGGGACGGGACTCGGCCTGCCGGTGAGCTACGGGATCGTGAAGATGCATCGCGGAGACATCGACGTCGTCTCGAACGCCGACCCCGCCGCCGGGCCGACGGGGACCGTCCTGACCGTGAGGCTCCCGCTTCGCGGGACGCGGGGCGCCTGAGCGTGAGCGGCACGCTGAAGATCCTGGTCGTCGACGACGAGCCGGGGATCCGGCTGGCGGTGTCGAGGGTCCTCGAGGGGCATCGGACGACGCTCCCCGACGAGTCGACGGAGACGTCGTTCGAGGTCGCGCAGGCCGGCACCGGCGAGGAGGCGCTCGCCGCCTGCACGGCGGGAGCCCCCGACATCCTCCTCCTCGACTACAAGCTCCCGGGCCTCTCCGGCCTCGACGTCCTCGAGCGGCTCGGCCCGGCGACGGCGGAGACGATCGTCGTCATGATCACGGCCTACGCGACGATCGAGACGGCCGTGACGGCGACGCGGCGGGGCGCCTACGACTTCCTCGCAAAGCCCTTCACTCCTGCGGAGCTCCGGACGACGGTGAGCCGCGCCGCGACCCATCTCGCCCTCCAGCGGCGGGCGAAGCGCCTCGCCGAGGAGAAGCGGCAGGCGCGGTACCAGCTTCTCTCGGTCCTGTTCCACGAGCTGAAGTCGCCGCTCGCGGCCGTGGGGGGCTACCTCGACGTCCTCCGGGAGGGGTTTCTCCCGCCCGGCTCGGCGCAGTACGACGAGGTCCTCGAGCGGAGCCGCGCCCGGCTCGAAGGGATGCGCCGCCTCGTCGTCGACCTCCTCGACCTGACCCGTCTCGAGTCGGGGCAGAGGAAGCGCGAGCCGGTCGAGCTCGACGCGCGGGACATCGTCCTCCGGGCCGTGGAGACGGCACAGCCGGCGGCCGCGGCGCGTCGGATCGAGATCTTCGTCGACGCGCCCGAGGCGGCGCCGCTCGTGGCCGACCCGGGGGAGCTCGAGATCGTCCTGAACAACCTCCTCTCGAACGCGGTGAAGTACAACCGCGAAGGCGGCCGGGTGGACGTGAGGCTCGCGAGGGACGCCGGCGGCGTCCGCCTCGTCGTCGCCGACACCGGCATCGGGATGACGGCGCAGGAGGTCGGACGACTGTTCGGGGAATTCGTCCGGATCCGGAACGAGAAGACGCGCGACATCCCCGGGAGCGGCCTCGGCCTGTCGATCATGAAGAAGGTCGTCGAGCTCGCCGGGGGCGAGGTGAGCGTCGAAAGCGAGCCCGGGAAGGGGACGACGTTCACGGTCCGGCTCCCGTCCGGAGCGCTTCCTCCGGTTCTCACAGCTCCGCACGTCGATTGAGGACGCGGCGCCGGAGCGACCCGTCGGGTTCCTGATCGACCGCGTATACAGACCCGGAAGCGGCCTGTTTCTAATGACTTCCGTGTCACGGACCGCATCTGCTGGTGATAGGCTGCTCACTCCATGAGTTGGGGAGCTGGCCGTTTCGGTTCGGCCGTGGTGACGACGGCGCCGTCTCCGATGCACCTTTCTTCGACAGCTCGAATCCCGGGATTCGGACAAGGAGGTCACGATGGCGAGGATCCTGATCGTCGATGACGACAAGGACATCGTCGAAGCCTGCCGCCTCTTCCTCGAGAGAGAGGGGCACACCGTAGCAGCCGCCTACAGCCGGGGCGGCGGGATGAGGGCCGTCTCGGACTGGCCTCCAGACCTCCTCATCCTCGACATCATGATGGACGAGCCGGACGACGGGATCCGCATGGCCCAGGAGCTTCGCCGCTCGGGCTGGACGACGCCGATCGTGATGCTCACGAGCATCAGCAGGGTTACCGGCCTCGGCTACCGCGCCGACCCGGACGTCCTCCCCGTCGACGCGTTCCTCGAGAAGCCCGTGCGTCCCGCCGTCCTCTCGAAGACGGTGGCCGATCTGCTCGCCCGCGCGGGCGGAAGGGAGGAGAGCCATGCTGGTCACGGAACGGCTCCGGCTGCACGATGACATCGGGGCCTGGGTCGCCAAGCACGGCGCCACGCGCGCCGCGCTGATCCCCGTCCTCCAGGAGATCCAGCGGAGCTACAACGAGATCTCCGAGTACGCGATGCAGGAGGTAGCCGACCGCCTCGACATCCACCCGGTGGAGGTCTACAGCGTCGTCAGCTTCTACAGCTTCCTCGAGGCGAAGGCCCGCGGCCGCTTCGTCATCCGCCTCTGCCGCACGGTCTCCTGTGACATGACCGGGAAGGACCGGGTCGCACGCCAGCTCGAGAACGACCTCGGCATCCGGTTCGGCGAGACGACCCGCGACGGGAACTTCTCGCTCGAGTGGGCGAACTGCCTCGGGATGTGCGACCAGGGTCCGGCGCTCCTGATCAACGACCAGGTCTTCACGTCGGTGACGCCGGAGACGGTCCACGACCTGATCCAGGCGTGCCGCAAGAGCTTCGGCCCGCTCGCCGTCCAGGGGCAGAAGGGGAGGACGCACTGATGAGCGCCGTGAAGAAGGGCCTCGTCACGTTCGCCGCGGCCGTTCCGGAAGAGGGCCTGAAGGCCGCGCTCGCGCGCCCGCGGTCCGAGGTCATCGCGGAGGTCACCGCCTCGAAGCTGCGAGGGCGGGGAGGGGCGGGCTTCCCGACGGGCGTGAAGTGGAACCTCGCCGCCGCGGCGACCGCCCCGGCAAAGTGGGTCGTCTGCAACGCGGACGAAGGGGAGCCGGGCACGTTCAAGGACCGCGTCATCCTCGCCGAGGTCCCCGATCTCGTCCTCGAGGGCATGACGATCGCCGCCTGGGCGATCGGCGCCGCGCGCGGGGTCCTCTACCTCCGCGGCGAGTACGCCTACTTGCGCGACTCTCTCGAGAAGGTCCTCGCGCGGAGGAGGGAGAAAGGGCTCCTCGGGACGGGGATCCTCGGGAGCCCGCTCTCCTTCGACGTCGAGATCCGGATGGGCTCGGGCGCCTACGTCTGCGGCGAGGAGACCGCCCTCATCGAGTCGCTCGAGGGGCACCGCGGCGAGCCGCGGAACCGCCCGCCCTTCCCGGTCGACTGCGGCTACCGGTCGGAGCCGACGATCGTGAACAACGTGGAGACGTTCGCCTGCGCCGCGATGGTCCTCGCGAAGGGGGCGGAGTGGTTCCGCGGCATCGGGACGGAGGTCTCGACCGGCCCCAAGCTCTTCAGCGTCTCGGGCGACTGCCGGGAGCCGGGCGTCTGGGAGTTCCCGCTCGGGATCACCATCGCCGGGCTCCTCGCCGCGGTCGGCGGGGAAGGCGCGAAGGCCGTGCAGGTCGGCGGCGCCTCGGGCCGCTGCGTGCCGGCGTCGGAGTTCGGGCGGACGCTCGCCTTCGAGGGGGTCCCGACGGGCGGCTCGATCATCGTCTTCGGGCCCCGGCGCGACATGCTCCACGTGGCCGAGAACTTCCTCGAGTTCTTCGTCGACGAGTCGTGCGGGCAGTGCACCCCCTGCCGCGAGGGGAACGCGAAGCTCCTCGAGGGGGTGAGGATGCTCCGCGAGGGGCGCTGCTCGTGGGCCTACCTCCAGGAGCTCCAGAAGCTCGGAGAGGTCATGCAGCTCGCCTCCAAGTGCGGTCTCGGGCAGTCGAGCCCGAACGCCTTCCTCTCCATCGTCGAGCACTTCCGGCCGGAGATCATGGGCCGGACGGCCGGCGGGAACGCCTGAGGAGCAGAGCCGATGTCGAGCCGCATCGAACGCACCGCCTCCATCTCCCGCGCGCCGGTCAGTCAGCGCGGCCACGTCGTCCCGGTCTCCGCCGACCCCGAGGCGATCGGCGGGACCGTCTCCGTCACGATCGACGGAATCGAGGCGAAGGTCCCGCTCGGGACGACGATCCTCGACGCCGCCCGCGCCCTCGGGCTGAAGATCCCGACGCTCTGCCACCACCCCGACCTGGAAGTCGCGGGCGTCTGCCGCATCTGCGTCGTCGAGGTCGAGGGCCAGCGGACCCTCCAGGCCGCCTGCGCCTTCCCGATCACCTCGCCGATCCGGGTCCAGACCCACACCCGCAAGGTGCGGCAGGCCCGGCGGCGGATCCTCGACCTGATGCTCAGCAAGCACGTCGGGGAGTGCTACACCTGTTTCCGGAACCTGAACTGCGAGCTCCAGACCCTCGCGAAGGAGTACGGCGTCGACTTCTTCCGCTTCGGCCACGAGGCGGCGCGCCGGCACCAGGTCGACGACTCGTCCTACTCGGTCCGGCGGGACATGGACAAGTGCATCCTCTGCCGCCGCTGCGTGAGGACCTGCATCGACCTGCAGGAGGTCGGCGTCCTCGAGGCCGTGGGGCGGAGCGACGGCACGCGGATCGCGACCTTCCTCGACAAGCCGCTGAACGACGTCGTCTGCATCAACTGCGGCCAGTGCATCAACCGCTGCCCGACGGCGGCCCTCGGCGCGATGGACCCGACGGACGACGTCTGGATCGACATCAACGACCCGAAGAAGCACGTCGTCATCCAGACGGCGCCCGCCCCGCGCGCCGCGATCGGCGAGTGCTTCGGCCTCCCGCCCGGGACGCCGCTCACGTTCGAGATGAACACGGCGATGAAGACGATCGGGTTCGACCGCGTCTTCGACACGAACTTCACGGCCGACCTGACGATCATCGAGGAGGGGACGGAGCTCCTCCTCCGGCTCCACGAGGCGCTCGTCCAGAAGAAGGACGTGGCCCTGCCGCAATTCACGAGCTGCTCGCCCGGATGGGTGAAGTACCTCGAGCACTTCTACCCGGAGATGATCCCGAACCTCTCGACGGCCAAGAGCCCGCAGCAGATGTTCGGGGCGCTCATCAAGACGTTCTACGCGCAGAAGGCGGGGATCGACCCGGCCTCGATCGTCGCCTGCGCCCTCATGCCCTGCTCGGCGAAGAAGTACGAGTGCAACCGTCCGGAGATGTGCGACTCCGGCCACAAGGACGTCGACTACGGGCTCGTCACCCGCGAGCTCGGCCAGATGTTCCACGAGGCGGGGATCGACCTGCCGAAGATGCCGAAGGGGAGCTTCGACGACCCGTTCGGCACCGCGACCGGGTCGGGCGTCATCTTCGGGGCGACCGGCGGCGTCATGGAGGCGGCGATCCGGACGGTCGTCGAGCTCGTGACGGGCCTGAAGATCGAGGACGTCTTCGCCCACGCCGACGTCCTCCCGGTCCGCGGCTTCGACGGGGTCCGCTACGTGGAGCTCCCGATCCCGGCGATCGGCGAGGTCCCCGACCTCCTGAAAATGAACAAGGGCCTCCCGTTCTCGGACTGGAAGTGGCTCGAGGGGGCCGTCCTGAAGGTCGCCGTCTGCCACGGTACCGCGAACGCGAAACGGGTCGTGGAGGACATCAAGGCGGGAGGGACCTTCTCGAAGTGCCACTTCATCGAGTTCATGGCGTGCCCGGGCGGCTGCCTCGGCGGCGGGGGAATGCCGATCCCGACCTCGCCGGAGATCCGGGCGGCGCGCGCGAAGGCGATCTACGCCGAGGACGCGAGCTACGAGATCCGCAAAGCCCACGAGAACCCCGCGGTGATCCGTCTCTACCAGGAGTTCCTCACGGACGGCCCCTGCGGGGAGAAGAGCCATCACCTCCTCCACACGCACTACACGCCCCGCGGGAAGTACATCGCCTGACCCGCGGGAGGACGACCCCGACCCCGGTCCGGCGGAGCCCGCCTGGCGGGCTCCGCCGGAGGGCGGGCCGATGAGCCGCAGCGGAGCGCCCCCACCGCCCTTCCTCGCGCCGCGCGAGGCGAAGGTCCTCGACCTCGTCAACCGGAAGGTCGCCGCCGGGCGGAGCCTCGAGGAGGTCCTCGACTTCCTCTTCCGCGCCACGCGTGACGTCTGTCCCTGCGACCGGATCGGCGTCGCGTTCCTCGAGGAGGACGGGCAGCGCGTCGTGGCGCGGAGGGCCGTCGCCGACTACGAGCCGGTCCTCCTCGGCGCCGGCTGGTCGGAGGACCTCGCCGCGACCTCGCTCGGGCCGGTCCTCGCGTCGGAGATGCCCCGCGTCCTCGACGACCTCCCCGCCTACCTCTCGGCGCGTCCGTCGAGCCGCGCCTCCCGCCTCCTCGTCGACGAGGGGGTCCGCTCGAGCCTGACGGCCCGGCTCGAGGTCGAGGGACGCGTCTTCGGCTTCCTCTTCCGAAGCGCGCGGAGAGTGCGTGCTTACGATGCCCGCCAGGCGTTCCTCCACCTCGCGGTCAGCGAGAGGCTCGCCCAGGCGGTCGAGAAGGCGTGGCTCCTCGACCGCCTCGCCGAGGCGAGCGCGGCCTACGTCGAGATGCTCGGCTTCGTCAGCCACGAGCTGAAGGCGCCGCTCGCCTCGCTCGTGATGGACGGCGAGGCCGTTCTCGGCGGCTACGCCGGGGACGTGGACGAGGCGGCGCGCGCCGCCGTGGAACGAATGACGAGGAGGGCGTCCTACCTCGGGCGGCTCGTGAAGGAGTACCTCGACCTCGCGCGCGTCGAGGAGCACGACCTCGTCGCCCGGCGCGTCCCGTGCGATTTCGTCGCCGACGTCGTCGAGCCGGCTCTCGACGTCGTCCGTACCCTCCTCGAGGAGCGGAGCGGCCGCCTCGTTCGGGACCTCGCTTCCGGCCCGCTCCCGGTCTCCGTCGATCCCGAGCTGATGACCGTCGTCCTCGTCAACCTCCTCGGCAACGCCGCGAAGTACGCGCGGGAGGGGGGCGAGGTCCGCCTTTCCGCGCGGCGCGAAGGGGACTCTCTCCGGGTCGCCGTGCGGAACGAGGGGCCGGGCTTCCGTCCCGAGGAACGCGCTCGCCTCTTCCGGCGCTTCTCGCGCCTCGCGGACCCGGAGCTCGCCGGCCGGCCCGGCTCGGGCGTTGGCCTCTACACCTGCCGGAGGATCGTCGCTCTCCACGGCGGCCGGATCGACGCCGAGTCCGAGCCCGGGTGCTGGGCCGAGTTCCGCTTCGAGGTCCCGGCGTCGCTGCGGACCGTCGAGGCCGGCGAGGAGAGGTCGGAACCCGTAAGATCGCGGCCATGAACCCGGAGCGCGTGCGGCGGTTTCCACGGCCGCACCTTCGATGTCCTCTCGGAGGTCCGTCGACGAGGCCGTGGGCCACGGCCCCGTCGGGCACCGTGCTCGCTCTCCTCCTCGCGGGCGAGAAGCGGACCGGCTCCGACGACGGCTACCACTCGGGCTACCCGATGCCGGAAGCGTCGTTCAGCGGCGTGGCGAGCCTGCGTATCTGATGGCCGCGACGGCTGGGGCAGCGCGTCGGGCCGCGTTCGGGGCGCTCGCGGCGACGTGGGACGCGGCCAAGCCGCGCGAGGCGATCGAGGCCGGAGTCGCGCGCGGGCTCGACCTCCTCGGCGACGTCCGCGGCCTTCGCGCCATCGACCTCGGAGCCGGGCCGGGACGTCTGGAGCCGTTCCTCCTGCCGAGGCTCGGGGGCGGACATGCCGTGGCGGTCGATTTCGCTCCGGAGATGGTCGTTCGCGGGGCGATGGAGGTCCGCGATCCGCGCGTGACGTGGCTCTGCCGCGACGTCCTCGAGACCGGGCTCCCGGACGCCTGTGCCGACCTCGTCCTCTGTTTCAACGCTTGGGCCCACTTTCCGGACGGTCCCGGGGTCCTGCGCGAGGCGCGCCGGTGGCTCAAGCCGGGGGGACGCATCCTCCTCTGGCACGACCTGGGACGGGAGAGGCTGGCCGAGGTGCACCGGCGGGCGGGACACGCGGTGTCGAGCGACCTGCTTCCTCCGGTCGAGGCGCTGGCCTTCGCCGCGCGGAACGCGGGGTTTGCCGTCGAACGGGCCGAGGAGGACGACCGCTCCTGGACTCTCCTGGCCTGCTGCGTCGGTTGACGCGGCGTCAACCGACTCCGTCCGGCGGCCTCGCGAGCTCCGCCGTGCCGCAGTCCCGCTTCGGCTCGCCGGCGTGCGGGCAGGGGAGGACCTCGACGTTCACGTGGGCGAGGCCGAGGCCTTCGGGGAGGAGGGCGCGATAGCCGTCGGGAGTGAGCGGGTCGGCACTGACGACGGAGACGATCGCGGACCAGCCGTCGGGAGAGATGCGCCAGACGTGCAGGTCGGAGACGCGATCGCCGGGGCGCGCCTCGATCGCCTCCCGGATCGCCGAGAGGAGCGGCTCGGGCGCCTGCTGGTCGAGGAGGACGTGTCCGCTCTCCCGCAGGAGGCCGACCGACCAACGGGTAATGACGGCGGCGCCGACGATCCCGATCAGCGGGTCGAGGAAGCGCCAGCCGAGGAGCGCTCCGCCGAGGAGGGCGCCGATCGCCAGGAGCGAGGTGACGGCGTCGGCCAGGACGTGAAGGTAGGCGCTCCGGAGGTTGTGATCGTGACCGTGGGATCGCGAGGCGCGGCCCGGGGCCGTCGCGCACTGAGGATCGTGGTCGTGACCGTGACCGTCGTGAGACTCCTCGCCGTGTGTCAGGACGAGCGCGCTGACGGCGTTCACGGCGAGCCCGAGGACGGCGACGGCGATCGCCTGAGAGAACGCGACCGGAACGGGGGAGAGGAGCCGCTCGACGCTCTCCCAGGCCATCAGGAGCGCGAAGCCGGCGAGGAGGACGGCGCCAGCGAAGCCTGCGAGGGCGTTCATCTTCCCCGCGCCGAAGCTGAACCGCGGGTCGGTCGCGTGCCGCCTCACCCAGGCGTACGCGAATGCCGAGATGCCGAGGGCGGCGGCGTGCGAGCCCATGTGGAGGCCGTCGGCGAGGAGCGCCATCGAGCCGAACTTCAGGCCGGCGCCGATCTCGACGAGCATCGTGACCGCGGTGAGCGCGATGACGATCCGCGTCCTGCGCTCCCCGGGCCGCGGCCGGTCCTGGCCGAAGACGTGCTCGTGACGGCGCCCCGTGGCGCAGGCCTCGTGGGCCGCGGCGGCCGGACCGGTCGGAGTCACCGCGGCCGGAACCTCGCGACGACCGGGTCGTGGTCGCTCGTCCGCTTCTCGTCCGAGCAGTCGGAGTTGATGTGGAGGATCTCGATCTCGGCCTCCTTCGCGAGGGCGGGCGAGACGACGACGTGGTCGAGGACCTGCGAGCCTCCCTCGAAGTTGAACGTGTAGCGGCTCGCGGCCGGCACCCTTCCGACGAGGTTCTCGAGCGGAGGAGCGGACAGGAGACGGACCGCCTCGGAGTGCTCGAAGTCGTTCAGGTCGCCGAGGAGGACGACGCGGGCCTTCGGGTCGGCGGCGAGGAGGCGTTCGGCGAAGGCCCGAATCTCCCGCGCTTGCGCGAGGCGGCGCGCCCCGGTCGGCGCGCGCGGGGGCTGCACGGAGCCG
This sequence comes from Acidobacteriota bacterium, assembly GCA_029567505.1. Lineage (GTDB taxonomy): Bacteria > Acidobacteriota > Thermoanaerobaculia > UBA5066 > UBA5066 > UBA5066. The sequence goes on along the minus strand of JAKPXO010000158.1, from coordinate 8,760 downwards.
AACGCCCGATCGTCGTCCGACTTCGAGGAGAGGTGGTTCGCCACCACAAAGAACCGCTTCCCGCGGAAGAGGAGCTCGACGGCGAGCGACCGGCGCACCCCCTCACCGTCCGTCGGCGAGAACGCTTCCGAGGCGGGTGCGACCCGCCCCGGGCTGAGCGTGAGGCGGAGGTCCTTCCCGGTCCCCTCCGGCGCCGTGGCGTCGAGGGGGCCGGCCGAGTCGCGGCGAACGAGCGTGACGCGCGCGGGGTTCAGGAGGAGCGCCACGCGGATGTTCCCTCCCGGCTGGCCCCCTTCGCGCCCCTCGATCGGATCGATCCAGACGGCTTCGTAGCGCGGCCCTCCCGCGGCCACGACCGCGTCGACGAGCGACTCGAGAGTCCGCTTCGACGTGACGACGCCGTCGCCCTTGCCGGCCGGGCCGCTGTCGTCCTGCACCTCCTCGAGGGCGACGACGTCGGGGCCGAGCATCGCCTTCGCGATCCGCTCGCCGATCCGGGTGAAACGCTCGGCCGGACCGGCCGCGGAGAGGTTCTCGACGTTGAACGACGCGACGGAGAGCCGGCGCCGATCGCCGCGGAGCGACGTCACCGCGTCGCAGCCGCCCGCGGCCGCCGTCGTGGCCGGAGCGACGAGCGGTCTGACGCGGTAGGTGCTCCAGGCGTAGTCCACGATCCCGACGAAGGGCGCGACGACGCGCGCGCCGACGTCGAGGATCGCCGGATCTCCGGCGAACGGGCGCGAGACGAAGACCCGGTCGAGCGACGGACCTCTCTCCGGGAGGAGGACTCCGCCGACCGCGGTCCGGGCGACCTCCGGCGAGCCGTCCGGCCGGAGGACGAAGTCTCCTCGTCGCGAGGAGGGGCCGACGACGGCGCCGGCCGGAACTTCGACCCGCATCGCTTCGAGGCTCTCCCAGAAGTCGAGCGCGTCGGAGGCGGGCTCGAAGCGCGCGAGCGCGTCGTCGTCGACGACGGACGGCAGCGGCCCGCGCGCGAACGGGCGGGCTGGTGGCGGGAGCGCGACCGGACCCCCGAGCGGGACGACGGCGCTCGCCGATAGGCGTGTCACGGAGAGGCCCTTCGGCTGCTCCGTCTCCTCGACGCGTCCGGAGACGGAGACGGCCCGTCCCGGCTCGAGCGACGCGGCCGCGGACCACGAGACGAAGAGCCCCTCCGAGGTCGACGCGTCGTCGTCGGGCCGGAGCGACTCGAGGAAGAAGCCCGGGTTCCGCGGGTCGCGCTCGACTGCGGTGACGACGCCCGGGACGTCCCAGATCCGGCTCCCCTCGATGGGGGAGCGGTGGCCGGCGCCCTGGATGCGCGCCACGGACACCGGGCCGTGGTCGACGGCGAAGACGAGAAACGTCGTCGACTCCTGCTCCGGGTTGAAGTTGTCGTCGCTCGCGACGACGAGCGAGGCGCGGCCGTCGGGGAGCGTCGGGCCGAACGCGAGGCCCTCGAAGTTCTCGAGCGCGACGCCGGTCTCCGCGAGGTCGAGGAGGAGCGTCCTGCGAGCCGGGACGTACTCGGCGCCGGAGAGGGACTCGAGCGAGGAGACGTCGGTCGCCCCTTGGAGCGAGACGTCCCAGATCCGCGCGGCGTTTCCGGTCCCGTCGATGAACTGCCTCTCGAGGACGAGGAGGCGGTCCGGGCCGAGCGGGAGGAGGTCCGAGAGGCCGTTGACGCGGAAGAGGCCTTCGTTCAGGGGAGGAGGCGACACGGGGTCGACGACGTAGACGAACTCGGTGGGGGGACCGCCCGAGGCGAGATCGAATCGGAGGAGGCGCGCGGGGCTCGGCGTCTTCACGTCGGCGGGCGCGCCGTCCTGCTCGAGCGCGTTCTCGAGGCCGGCGAAGAGGTAACGACCGTCCGGCGTCGCCGCCAGTCCCTCGAAGCCGAGGTTGTCTCGAACGCCTCGACCCGGAGCCGGGAGGAGCTTCGCGGGAAGGGCGAGCTCGCGACGGAGGCGGCCGTCCGGAGCGTGCTCGGTGATCGCCGCGGGAATGCCGTGTCGTGCGATCGCCTCCGTCGAGACGAGGAGCCGCCCCGGGAGGAGCGCGAGCCCCTCGGTGTCGATCCGGGACGGGACGAAGGGCCGTCCCTTCGCGTCGGTCAGGAGCGTCATCCCTTCGACGGAGGCCGTCGCCGTGAAGGGGAAGCGCCCGTCGCGCGCGTCCGCGACGTCCAGGCGGATGCGATAGACCCGGACCGGTCCGAAGCGGCCGCGGTCGTCGGAGATCGCGAGGAACCGGCCGCTCTCCGCGTCCCAGGCGAGGCCCGAGAGCCCTCCGACACGTGTCTTCTCGTACTCGAGATCGCGAGGAAGGACCGCGCGGCCGACGAGGGAGAGAGCCGTGAAGGGTGCGGGCGCGTTCGGTGGGATGGCGCGGGTCGGCGAAGCGGCGAGCAGAGCGGCGAGGGCGACGGTCGATATGCGCACGGGGATCGAACCTCCTCCGAGAAGGCGCAGCATAGTTTGTCGGGTTCGTCGCGGAAAGGACCCGGGGGAGGGGCGCCGGTCGTCCGGCGGGTTCCGGCGCTCCCGGGCTTCGGCCCTCAGTCCTTCCCGAAGAAGATCGCGTCGAGCCGGTTCTCGACGACGTCGTCGGCCGAGAAGCCGAAGATCTGGAGGTAGTGCTCGGCCGAGGCGACGAGCGCCTGCTGCGGGACGAGACCCACCATCTCGACGCGGCTGACTCGAGTGCCGAATCGCCGGAGCTCCGTCTTGACGGCCTCGAGGATCCGGTAGAGCGGCGTCGCCAGGAAGTTGCCGACGGTGATGTTGAGGAGCGCTTCGTTCCGGGTCCGGTCGAGGGCCGGGTAGAAGTGGACGCCGGAGAACCCGGTCGCCGGGTCGGAGAGGACGTGGGAGACCCACTCGGCCGCCTCCTCGCTCGACGTCGCGAGGTAGGTCTTGAAGTTCACGATCGGCAGGCGTGCCCCGATGATCGTCGCCCCCTTGTCGGGCGGGAAGACGTCGGGGCCGAGGTCGGGCTTCCACTCCGGCAGGTTCATCTTCGCCGCGAAGCCCTCGTACTCCCCCTCGCGGATGTTCTCGATGTCGCGCCGCGCCTTCACGCGGGCCGACTCGGCGAAGAGGTAGACCGGGAGCGCGAAACGCCCGGCGACCTCCTCGGCGAACTGGACGGACCAGTCGACGACCGTCGGGAGCGGCGCGTCGCGCAGGGCGACGAAGGGAAAGACGTCGACCGCCCCGATGCGGGGGTACTCCCCCTCGTGCTGGCGCATGTCGATCTTCCCGAGCGCCTCCTCGTAGAGGAGGTAGCCGCCCTGGAAGATCGCCTCCTTCGATCCTGTGAAGGAGAAGATCGTCCGGTTCCGGACCTGGTCCATCGAGACGTCGAGGACGACGAGGCCCGGGACGGTCTCGAGCCGCTCCTGGACCTTCGCGACGAACGCTTCGTCCCGGCCCTCGCAGATGTTCGGGACGACGGAGATGATCTGGGACATCGGGTCCTCCTCAGGATCGCGCCGGCTGGCGCGGCGTTCGGGTCTCGTGGGGCGCGGTGCGCGGACTCATGTCAGAAGAGGCCGAGGAAGACGCCGGCCGCGAGGGCCGAGCCGATGACGCCGGCCACGTTCGGCCCCATGGCGTGCTGGAGGAGGAAGTTCCCCGGGTCCTCGGCCTGCCCCACCATGTGGGCGACGCGGGCCGAGTCGGGGACGGCCGAGACTCCGGCCGCCCCGATGAGGGGGTTCACCTTCTCCTTCGCGAAGACGTTCATGAGCTTCGCGAAGAGGACGCCGCCCGCCGTCGCCGTCCCGAAAGCGACGCAGCCGAGGACGAAGATGAGGATCGACTGGGGTTTCAGGAAGACTCCGGCCGAGGTGGAGGCGCCGACGGCGATGCCGAGGAGGATCGTGCAGGTGTCCAGGATCGCGCTCGAGGCCGACTTCGCGAGCCGGGTCGTGACGCCCGACTCCTTCAGGAGGTTCCCGAAGAAGAGCATCCCGAGGAGCGGGAGGCCGCCCGGGGCGAGGAGCGTCGTCACGAGGAGCCCCATGATCGGGAAGGCGATCTTCTCGAACCTCGAGACCTTCCGGCCCGGCTTCATCCGGATGAGCCTCTCCTCCTTCGTCGTCAGGAGCTTCATGATCGGCGGCTGGATGATCGGGACCATCGCCATGTAGCTGTAGGCCGAGATGGCGATCGGGCCGATGAGCGCCGGAGCGAGGCGGCTCGCCGTGAAGATCGCCGTCGGGCCGTCCGCGCCGCCGATGATCCCGATCGAGGCGGCGCCCTGCGGCGAGAAGCCGAGCCAGAGGGCACCGAGGAACGTCATGAAGATGCCGATCTGGGCCGCGGCGCCGAGGAGGAGGCTCTTCGGGTTCGAGAGGAGCGCCGAGAAGTCGGTCAGCGCGCCGATCCCGAGGAAGATGAGGGGCGGGAAGACGCCTGCCTTCACGCCGAAGTAGATGATCCCGAGGACGCTGTTGCCGCCGGAGTTGAAGACGTACTCGTGCGAGACGGGGTCGATCATGTACAGCGAGACGCTGTTGAAGATCGAGAGGGGCATCGGGATGTTCCCGACGAGGATCCCGAAGCCGATCGGGACGAGGAGCAGCGGCTCGTAGTCCTTCGCGATCGCGAGGTAGATGAAGAGGAGCCCGACGAGGACCATGACGACGTTGCCGGCCGTCAGGTTCGCGAAGCCGCTCCCCTGGACGACCTGGGCGAGGTAGCCGGTGATGTCGCCGGCGACGACGTCCTTCGCGAAGAAGCCCTGCTCGAACTGGGTGACGTAGCCGAGGCTCTCGGCCGCGCCGACCGTCACGACGGTGTAGATCGCCGCGACGCGGCCGGAGGCGTCGAAGAGCCGCCCCTTTGCGGCCCGCTTGAGCGTGTGGGGGTCGAGGTGGTCGGTCCCCTTGTCGATCCGGAAGTAGAGCCCGTTCGGCTCGACCTTGTAGGGGAGGAAGCCGATCTTCAGCGCCGGGACCGCGACGTGGTCGACGTCGGCGAGGGACTTCCCCTCGGCGTAGCCGGTGACCTTCACGACGGTCTCGAAGTCGTCGGCGTGAACGGTTGCGAACGTCCCCACCTCGCGCTCGAGGGCGTCGCGGAGGAGGCCGGTCGTCGCCTTCTCTCCGAGGTAGTCGTTCACGAGGCCGTCCTGCGTCCCCTTGTGGATCCGCAGGTATTCCGCCGTGGCGTCGAACGCGACGCCGAACGTCGGGCGGGGGTCGGCCCACGCGGCGGGGGAGACGAGGAGGAGGAGGGCCGGGAGGAGGCGGAGCCGCATCGACGTCCGCGCCTCAGAGGGTCGTCATCTTCGGGCGGGCGACGTCGACGAGGAGGTCCCCCTCGCCGATGGAGTCGCCCTCGCGGACGTAGACCTTCGCGACCGTCCCGGCGTACGGCGTCGTGACGGCGTTCTCCATCTTCATCGCCTCCATCACGAGGAGCGTCTGGCCGGCGGCGACGGTGTCCCCCTCCTTCGCTTTGATCGAGAGGACGAGTCCGGGCATCGGGGCGACGATCCCGCCCTCGCCGCGGGCGGACGCGGCGGGACGCGGGGCGGCGGCGGGCGCGGGCGCGGCCGGTCGGACGCCGGAAGTGGCGGCGGGCCGGGGCGTCGGTGCCGCGGACGGCCGGGCGGCGTCGACCGGGATGACCCGGCGGCCGAGCTGGAGGATCTCGACCTCGTACTCCTTGCCGTCGACGAGGATGAGGGCGTGCTCCGGGGTGAGGTCCTTGACCTCGGCCTGGTACTCGCGGCCGCCGATGCGCAGGACGTGCTGGGTCATGGCTTCCTCTTCTCGCGCTCAGGGCCGGGGGGCCGAGCGCCGGATGGTGACGCGGGAACCGGGGCGGTTCAGGTAGAGCTTCCTCTCCACCTGGAGGACCGTTGAGATGACGGCGAGGACCTCGGCCGGGATCGGCTCTCCCGCCGGCGCGGCGGCGGGGACAGGCTCGGGGACGGGCGCGGGAGCAGGGGCACCGTGGCCGTGCCCCTCCTCGCCCCAGGCGATCCGCGCCGACAGCCGGCCGAAGAGCCGGATGAAGGCGATGCACGCCACGAGGCCGATGAAGACGACGGCCATCCCGAGCGCGGTGATCGTCAGGGCTTCCAGCTGCGACATCGACGCTCCTCAGAGGGGAATGTTCGTGTGCCGGCGCGCGGGGTTGCCGTCGCGCTTCTCGCCGAGCATCTCGAGCGCCTTGATGATGCGGAAGCGGGTCGTCGCCGGCTTGATGACGTCATCGATGTAACCCTTCCTCGCGGCGACGTACGGAGTCGCGAAGAGGCTCGCGTACTTCTCCTTCAGCTCGGCGGCCTTCGCGGCGACGTCCTCGGCGGCGTCGAGCTCCTTCTTGTAGATGATCTCGACGGCGCCGTCCGGCCCCATGACGGCGATCTCCGCCGTCGGCCAGGCGTAGTTCACGTCGCCCCGCAGGTGCTTGCTGCTCATGACGCAGTAGGCGCCTCCGTAGGCCTTCCGGAGGATGACGGTCACCTTCGGGACGGTCGCCTCCGCGAACGCGAAGAGGAGCTTGGCGCCGTTGCGGATGATCCCGCCGTACTCCTGCGTCGTGCCGGGCATGAAGCCGGGGACGTCCTCGAGCGTGACGAGCGGGATGTTGAAGGCATCGCAGAAGCGGACGAAGCGCGCCCCCTTGATGGATGCCGCGTTGTCGAGGACGCCCGCGAGGACCTTCGGCTGGTTCGCGACGATCCCGACGGAGCGGCCGTTGAAGCGGGCGAAACCGACGACGAGGTTCGCGGCCCACGCCTCGTGGACCTCCAGGAACTCGCCGCAGTCGACGATCGACCGGATGACGTCCTTGACGTCGTAGGGCTGGTTCGCGCCGTCCGGCAGGACGGCGTTCAGCTCGGGGACGGGCCGGTCGATCGGGTCCTCGCACGTCAGGAGCGGCGCCCTCTCCTGGTAGTTCTGCGGGAAGTAGCCGAGCAGCCGCCGGACGAGCGCGAGCGCCTCGTCCTCGTTCTCCGCGACGAAATGCGCGACGCCGCTCTTGCCGGCGTGGACGTCGGCCCCGCCGAGCTGCTCGGTCGTCACCGTCTCCCGCGTCACCTGCTTCACGACCTTCGGCCCCGTCAGGAACATGTAGCTCGTGCCGCGCGTCATCGTCACGAAGTCCGTGATCGCCGGGCTGTAGACCGCGCCGCCCGCGCACGGGCCGAGGACGAGGCTGATCTGCGGGACGACGCCCGAGGCGAGGACGTTCCTGAGGAAGATGTCGGAGTAGCCGGCGAGCGCGTCGACGCCCTCCTGGATCCGGGCGCCCCCCGAGTCGTTCAGGCCGATGACGGGGGCCCCGACCTTCACGGCCAGGTCCATCACCTTGCAGATCTTCTCGGCGAAGGCCTTCGACAGGCTCCCGCCGAAGATCGTGAAGTCCTGGCTGAAGACGAAGACGAGACGGCCGTTGACCGTCCCGTGGCCGGTGATCACGCCGTCCGTCAGCGGCTGGTCCTTCTCCATGCCGAAGTCGGTGCAGCGGTGGGTGACGAACGTATCGAACTCCTCGAAGCTCCCCTCGTCGAGGAGCTTCTCGATTCGCTCTCGGGCCGTGTACTTGCCCTGCTCGTGCTGCTTCTGGATGCGCTTCTCGCCGCCGGCGCGGTACGCGTTCTGGCGCAGGTGGGCGAGCTCGAGGATCCTGTGTTCGATGCTCATTTGAGCTCCGCGCGGCCGCGTTTCGTTTGCGTGGCTCCGGGGCGCCTGGGGCTGCGACCGACGAAAGGTCATCGTAGCATTGCGTGCGGGGCCGACGCGCGTTCGGGAATGCGACGCCGGCCGCGACTCCCGGCTCGTTCCGGACCGATCCGGGACGGATTCGGCGATCGAGAGCGCCTATGATCCGCGGCCGGAGTCGAAACGATGAAGCGAAAGAGCCTGACCGTCGTCCTCGCCGCCACGCTGCTTCTCCTGGGCGTCCCGGTCCTCGCGACCGAGATCGACGCGGAGACGGAGGCGCGCGTCCCCGCTCTCACGGCCTTCCACGAGGTCGTCTACCCGCTCTGGCACGAGGCGTGGCCGAACAAGGACGTCGACGCCCTCGTCGCGCTCGCCCCGAAGGTCGACGCCGGCGTCGCCGCGATCGCGAAGGCCGAGCTTCCCGGCATCCTCCGCGATAAGAAGGGGACCTGGGAATCGGCCGTCGCGCGCCTGAAGGCGATCGGGGCGGACTACGCGTCGGCGTCGGCGAAGAAGGACGGCCCCGCCCTCCTGGCCGCGGCCGAGAGCCTTCACTCCCAGTTCGAGCGGATGGTGCGGATCGTCCGTCCGGTCCTCAAGGAGCTCGAGGCGTTCCACGGGACGCTCTACGTCCTCTACCACCGCCAGCTCGACCCGTTCGCGCTCGAGGCGGTGACGCAGTCGGTGAGGACGCTCGACGACAAGATGGTCCCTCTCGCCGCCGCGGCGCTCCCCGAGCGCCTGAAGGCGAAGGAGGAGGCGTTCCTCACCGCGCGGGGCGCCCTCTCGGCGGCGGTCGACGAGGCGGTCGCGACGCTCGGACGCAAGGACGAGAAGGAGATCCGGGCGGCGGTGGAGGTTCTTCACACGCGCTACCAGGAGCTCGAGAAGGTCTTCGACTGAGATCGGTCGGGCGGCCTCCCGAAGGGGAGGCCGCCCGAGCTCCCATCCCCGGCCGTTTCGATCGCTCAGCGCGCCCGCAGGAGGTCCGTCAGCTCTCCCGGCTCCGGGAACCGTCCCGTCTCGCGTTTGGAGAAGACGAGCGTCCCGTCGACGACGACGTCGAAGACGCC
>JAKPXO010000152.1 GCA_029567505.1 Acidobacteriota bacterium | reverse complement strand
CCCGTGCCCGTCTCGCCGGTAAGAAGCGCGTCGAGGCCGCTGCCGACCGTTGCCTCGAGCGTAGTGAGGAAGGAGAGGAAGGCGGGGGAGCTGCCCGAGACGAGGGCATCCGGGAGGCGGAGCGGCGACCGCTGCGCCGGTGGCGATGGGTCTTCGATGTCGTCGGTCGCGCCGTAGATCCGGCTCGCTAGGTAGGCGAGGAGCTCGTGCTTCCAGGGTGAGTCCGAGCCCGGGAGGACGGGGAGGAGGGCGACGAGCGAGGGGCGAGGCGCGGAGCCGCGCGCCAGCACGGCGAAGCGGCCGCCCCCCAGCGACACGGAGAGCGAGGAACCGGATCGCGTCCGGCTCGTCATGACGGCACCCAGGGCCCCGAGCGTCGACGGATCGGGCGCGGGGCCGTCCAGCTCGAGGAGCGCGGGCTCGGGGACGGTCAGGGAGTCGATCGAGAAGAGAGACTCGGCGCCGAGGAGCGTTCGGGTCTTGCGCAGGAGCGCTCGCCGCCGGGCCGACGTCTCGCAGCCGCCGGCCTCGAGCTCCCGGACGAGGCGAAGTGCCGAGGCCGGCGCGTCGAGCGGGCCGCTGGCGGTCGTGCGGCTGACGAGGGATTGCCCGTTGGTCGAGGTCAATAGTTCGAGGGCGAGGTCCTCGGCCTCGCCGGCATCCTGCAGTGCGAGCGTCGCGTCGCCAAGGCGGAGCTCGCCTCCCGGCCCGAGCCTCGTGCCGGGTACGCGTTGCCCGTCCCGGATGAGGCCGTTCTTCGAGCCCGCGTCGACGATGCGGACGCCGTTGTCCTCCGGCGAGATCCGGGCGTGGAGACGGGAGACGCCGGGGAACGGCACGACGAGGTCGGCCTTCGACGAGGAGCCGAGGGTGACCTCCGCCGCGGGAAACGGAAAGACGAGGGTCTCGTGGCGGTAGCGGACGACGAGCCTCAGCATCGAGCACCTCGATCGGCTGCGAGCAAATGCCGTGCCCCGCTCATCTCGTCCGCGTCCCGGGGTCCGGTCGCTTCGCCTCGGCGCGGACCGTCGCGAGGAGCGCGCGGGCGTGGCGGGCCTCGTCGCCGCCGGCGAGGCGGACCACGCGTTCCACGACGAGGTCGAGGTGGGCGCGGGTCCAGACCTCCGTCCGGACGGCCGCCTCGGTCTCGCGCCAGGCTTCGCGGGCGACGGCTCGTGCCTCTTCGCGGCGTCCGAGCCGGTCGAGGAGCTCGGCCTGGACGGAGAGGAGCGGCCCGCGGGCGCGGACAGCCTCGACGAACTCGGCCCGGGCCTGCTCGAGGAGGGGTTTCGGCTCGGCGTTCCTCGCGAGGAGCATCTCGTACCACCAGAGGTGGAGGAGATCGTACGTCCCGAGGGTGAGCTCCGGCGGGTCGAAGGCGATGCCCTGTCGCCAGGCGAGGAACGCCCGATACCACGGGACGCGGGCGACGACGCGCGTGCTGGCCGCAGCGGACCATCGGTCGACCCATCGGGACGCCTCCTCCCAGCGTCCGAGCTCCGCGAAGGCGAGGAGGAGCCCTTCGCGCGGGTAGGTCACGGAGCGTCCGGTGTGCTCGGGGCCGGCGCGCTCGAGGGCGCGGGAGTACCAGGCGATCGCCTCGGGGAGCCGGCCCGCCTTGTGGAGCTCGCGGCCGGCGTCGTCGGCGATCTCGAGGGCGTTCTCCGAGACGCGGACGAGCTCGGCGAGGACGGCGGCCCCCTCCCGTGCGTTCCCGTGAAGGAGCAGCGTCATCCCGCGCCAGCGGCGGACGAGCTCGAGGAGGATCGGGTCGCGGGCGGAGCGCGCGTCGCGCTCGGCGGCGTCGAAGGACTCGACGGCCTCGTCGGCGACGCCGGCCCGGCCGCGTCGCAGGCCCTCGCGCAGGTTCGCGTAGGCCGACATCCGGCTTCGTCGCAGAGCCCGGCAATCGAGGCTCTCGGACGGAGAGAGAAGACCGCAGCCTCCGAGGTCGATGCGGACGGTTCGGCCGTTTCCGTAGTCGAGCGCGAAGGACGTGCCGTCGACGGCGCGCAGCTCGCGGGAGTCCTCGCTGAAGATGCCCCGCGGGAGCAGCACGTAGTCGATCAGGTTCGAGTCGCTGCCTGCGCCCGCCTGGTCGGCCGAGAAGGTGCCGAAGGGGGTGATCCGCGGCGAGGCGTCTCGCGGGTCGCGTTCCCAGAGCCGCGCGACGGCGAAGGCGCGGTACCAGCCGAACGGGCTGTTGATGCCGAGGAGGAGCATCTCCTTCCGCCGGTCGCCGTCGACGTCGGCCGCGTCGACGAGGCGATGGTGCCCGCCGCCGGTGAACGTCATGCGAGACCGCCCGTCCGCGGGGTTCCACATCAGGACGAAGGACGGCGCCCAGGAGTGGAAGTAGCTGACGAAGACCTCGTCGAGGCCGTCACCGTCTGTGTCGGCGGCCTTCATCGTCGTGACGGCGAAGCGCCGCTCGTTCACGGGGAAGCCGTTCAGCTCGGGCGCGAGGGCCGCCGTGCGGGCCACGCGCCCGGTCGCGGCCTCGAGGAAGGAGAGCGTGTAGACCCGTTCCGGCGCCCTCTCGTAAGCCTCCCTCTCGAGGATCGCCGCGACCTCCACGGGTCCGTCCTTCCGGAAGCGGCCCGCCGCCGCGCAGCGCGCGGGGTCGAGGTCGGGCCGCCTCCAGAGGATGCGCCCCGAGCGGTCGACGCCGCGCGCGCCGAAGGCGCCGTCGGCGGCGACCGAAGCGAGCGAGGGCTTCGCGGCGAGCCGCCAGCTGGCGGCGCCGAGAAGGGCGACAGCGAGCGCGGCGGCGACGGCGAGGAGCGGGCGCCTCCGCCGGGCGAGGACCTCCCGCCAGCCGACCGACTCCCGGCGAAGGATCGCGAGGACCGCTTCCGCGCTCTCGTGGCGGTCCGCGGGTTTCCGCTCGAGGAGGCGGCCGACGGTCTCCGCGAGCCAGCGCGGCGTCTCGGGGCGGAGCTTCTTCACGTCGGGAGCCTTCGCGCGGAGCCGCGCGAGGACGGAGCCGAACGACGACTCGGCCCTCCACGGGAGGTCGCCCGTGAGGAGCTCGAAGAGGAGGACGCCGAAGGCGTAGAGGTCCGACCGCGCGTCGACGTCGTGGCCGAGGGCCTGCTCCGGGGCCATGTAGTCGGCCGTGCCGAGGGCCGTTTCCGTCTCGGTGAGGCGCGTCTCGTCGCGGTCGAGGCTCCGGGCGAGGCCGAAATCGACGATCCGGGCCCCGCCGTCGGGGCCGAGGAGGACGTTGCCGGGCTTCACGTCGCGGTGGACGATCCCCGCGGCGTGAAGGGCGGCGAGCCCTTCCAGGACCTCGATCCCGATCCGGACGACGTCGCCGATCGGAAGCGGTCCGCTCGTCCGGTCCCGGAGAGGGGCTCCGGGGACGAGCTCCATCGTCAGGAAGGGGCGCCCCGCGTCCTCGCCGAGGTCGTAGACGCGGACGAGGCGCGGGCTCGAGACCGCGTGCGCGACCTTCACCTCGCGGCGCAGGCGGGCGAGGGAAGCGGGAGAGAGCCGGTCGGGCCGAAGGAGCTTGAGGGCGACGGCGCCTTTCAGCTCTCGGTCCCACGCCTCGAAGACGAGGCCGGAGCCACCCTGGCCGAGGAGGCGGCGGAGCTCCCACCTCCCCGAGAGGACGTCGCCGGGCACGGGAGGAGGGAGCGGCCGAAGCGGCTCCCTCTCGAGGCCCGAGGTGTCGGTATTTCGAGAATCCATGCCTTCGAGTCCGCCCCGTCGGCGATTCCCGTAGTCTACGTTCCCGGCAGCCTCACGCGAAATTCGTACAGCCCGTCCTTTCGCTTCGTCATCGACTCGAGAGCGGGCGTGCAGCGGCACTCCGACTTCAGATCCTCGATCAGCGGGAGCGCGTCGACGGCGCTCGAGGCGATGCCCGTCACGAGCGTGCCGCCGGCGACCGGCGTCCGCGAAAGGATCACGGCGCGGACGGGCGCCGGGCTCGGCGCGGAAGGGGCCGGGGATGCGGCTGCCGCGGTCTCCGGCGGAGCGGGCGTGGGCGTCGGCCTCGGGCGAAGCGCGAGGACGCGCACCTCCTTCGTGTCGCCCTCGCCGACGAGGACGGTGACCTCTTTCGACTCGAAGCCGGCCTTCTCGACGCGCAGGACGTAGCGCCCGGCGGGCAGGTCCTGCAGCCAGAGACCCTGACGAAGGACGTCGGTCGTCCCGACCGGGACGTCGCCGAGGAAGACGGAGAGGCCGGGCGGGGCGACGAGGCGGATCGTGGAGAAGCCCTTCGGACGGGAGATGACGCCCGATTTCGGCGGGTCCGCCGCGCGCGCCGCGGGGACGGCGCCCGCGGCCAGGGCCGCGCCGAGGAGCGCGGCGAGGATCGCCGAAGGGCGGTGAGCGGGACCCACGGGGCGATCGTAGCGGCCGGAGAGGCGGGGCGCGAGCGCCTCCGGTATCCTCCCGCGTCCCGGGCGCGGCGCGCGGCGACGCACGCGGGGCGGAGGCAGTCCGATGCACTGGAAGACGTTCGCGACGGTGTTCTTCACGGTCCTCGTCGCGGAGATGGGCGACAAGACGCA
>JAKPXO010000136.1 GCA_029567505.1 Acidobacteriota bacterium | reverse complement strand
GCCTCCGACGCCTTCTTCCCTCTCGTCGTGGGCGGGAAGGCCCGCGGCGTCCTCGTCGTCCTCGGCGCCCGGGCGGGCCGGACGGTCCTCGAGCCGGTCGCGCGCCTCGTCGCGCTCGCCGTCGAGAGGGAGCGGTTCCTCGCCGAGAACGCGCACCTCGAGGCCCTGCGCCAGAGCGAGGGGCTGAAGACGGCGCTCCTTCGGGCCGTCTCTCACGACCTCCGAAGCCCGCTGACGGCGATCGGCCTCTCGATCGAGAACCTCCGAAGGCAGCTCGCGCCGGAGACCGGGGCGAGGGTGCCGCTCGACGACCTCTCCCGCGAAAGCAGCCGTCTCTCGCGGCGCATCGACAACCTCCTCGCGCTCGCGCGGCTCGAGACGGGGCGCAGCGTCCCGCACCCCGAGCCGACGCCGCCCGCCGACCTCTTCCGGGCGGCGCGCGAGAGCCTCACGCTCGTCCTCGACGCGCACCCGGTCCACGTCTCCGTCGCCTCGGACGTACCCGACGTCCTCGCGGACCCGTCGCTCGTCGCCGAGGTCCTCGTCAACCTCGTCGAGAACGCCGCCCGCGCCGCCGCCGAGGGGACGGCGATCGAGCTGACGGCGACGCGGCACCCGGTCGAGCCGCTCCTCGTGAGGCTCGAGATCGCCGACCGCGGCCCCGGCCTCCCGCAGGAGACGCTCCCGGGAGCTGAGGCGGAGCCCGCTGACGTCGGCCGGCGCGGGCTTGGCCTCGAGATCGCGCGCGGCCTCGCGTCGGCGAACGGCGGGCGCCTCTCGTTGCATCCGCGGCCCGGCGGCGGGACGATCGCGCGGGTGGACCTTCCCGCCGCGCCGACCGCCGAGGAGCCCGCGCCGTGACGCACGGGAGCGCCTGCGTCCTCGTCGTCGAGGACGACCCGACGATCCGGAGGGGCCTCGCGACCGAGCTGGGCGCCGCCGGCTACGACGTGCTCGAGGCGGCCGACGGCCGGCAGGGAATCGCCCTCTTCGGGAGCGGCGCGCCCGACCTCGTCCTCACGGACCTCGCCATGCCGGTCGCCGACGGCTTCGAGCTGATCCGCGAGGTGCGCCGCACCGGCGCCACCCCCGTCGTCGTCCTCTCCGTCCGGGGCGCGGACGTCGACAAGATCCGCGCCCTCGACCTCGGCGCCGACGACTTCGTCACGAAGCCGTTCTCCGTCCCCGAGCTCCTCGCCCGGCTCCGGGCCCAGCTCCGGAGGAGCGGCGTCGCCCCCGCCCGGACCGTCCTCGAGTTCGAAGGGCTCTCGATCGACCTCGACCGGCGGCGCGTCGTCCAGGGGGAGCGCGAGGTGAAGCTGACGCCGACCGAGTTCGCGATCCTCGAGCTCCTCGCGACGAATGCCGGCAGGCCGGTGACGACGGCGAGGATCATCGCGCGTGTCTGGAAGGGGGCTCCGGGGACGACGGTCGACGTCGTCCGCGTCCACGTCGGGACGATGAGGAAGAAGCTCGAGCCCGACCCGTCGGCGCCCCGCTACGTCGTCACCGAGCCCTGGGTCGGCTACCGCTTCGTCGCCGAGCCGCTCCCGGACTGACGCGCCTCAGATCCCCGTCTGGATCGGCATGATGACGGAGTGCATCCCCTCCATCTGGAGGCGTCGCTGCAGGGCGAACGGCGTCTGGTTGTGGAGGAGGCGGTTCAGCGCGTTCTCCTTCGGGAAGACGAGCTTGGACATGAAGAAGATCGGGCGGTCCCAGTCGTCCCTCACCTTGCGGCAGAGGTCGACGAGCTCGTCGAGGAGGTCCGTCCCGACCGAGAGGTGGTGCTCGGCCGCGAGCCCGTTCCCCCGCGCGAACGCCACGTAGCGGACGAGGTCGCGCTCCGTCTCGCGCCGGAGGTTCTCGATCTCCTTCACTCCCTTGAAGCTCGCCGAGTCGACGACCCCG
Source organism: Acidobacteriota bacterium (assembly GCA_029567505.1). GTDB lineage: Bacteria > Acidobacteriota > Thermoanaerobaculia > UBA5066 > UBA5066 > UBA5066. The sequence continues at coordinate 73,954 of JAKPXO010000136.1, read as the reverse complement.
ACCGACAGGAAGATGCAGTGCCGGAAGTAGCCCGGGAAGTAGCGCTGCACGTTCAGGAACGAGTGCATCCCGAGCCCGTTGAACCCCGAGACGAGGAAGACGGCCGTCGGAGTCCCGCGCTTCGGCGGCTCGATCTTCGGGAGCTCCCCCGAGTCGCTCGGCTTCGGCGGCTTCAGCGTCGTCAGGACGTCGTCCGTCCGCTTCAGGTAGAGGCGGATCGAGCTGTAGTGACGCCGCACGAGGACGCAGACGACGACGAGGGACCCGGTGATCAGGACCGTCACCCATCCCCCGGCGCGGAACTTCATCGCCACCGTCGCCACGAGGAGCGTCGCCGTGAGCGTCAGGCCGAAGCCGTTGATCGAGAGGTGGCGCTTCCAGAGAGGGTCCTCGCGCCTCACCCGCCACCAGTGGACGCACATACCGAGCTGCGAGAGGCTGAACGTGAGGAAGACGTTGATCGAGTACATGACGACGATGACGTCGATCGAGCCGCCCGTGTAGAGGAGGATGCCGAACGCCGCGCCGCCCATGACGAGGATCCCGCTCTGCGTCACGAGCCGGTCCGAGAGGAGGCTGAACCGGCGCGGCACCCAGGAGTCGATCGCCATGTTCGAGAGGACGCGCGGGCCGTCGAGGAACCCCGCCTGCCCGCCGACGAGGAGGAGCGCCCCCTCGGCGACGAGCGTTATCAGGAGGAAGGCGGCCGCGAGCGAGCCCGGGCCGAGAGCCTCTGTCGCGAGCCTCTCGATGAGAACCGCGTTGAGCGTCCGCCCGGGGACCCGGTGAACCCCCGCGAGCAGGTAGCAGAGGATGAGGCCGCCCGCGGTGAGCGCGAGCGACGTCCCCATGTAGACCATCGTCCGGCGGCCCGTCTTCACGCGCGGCTCGCGCAGGATCTGCAGGCCGTTCGACACCGCCTCGATCCCCGTGTAGGTGCCGCCGCCCATCGAGAACGCGCGGAGGAGGAGCGCGAGCGTGCCGACGGCGCCGAGCGACGTCCACGTCTCCCGGGTCTCGCGGGCGGTCGCCGCGACGACCTCGGGCATCGCGGAAACGTGGCTCCCGATCCCGTAGGCGATGAGGAGCGCGTGCGTCACGAGGAAGAGGACGAAGATCGGGAGGAGGACGAGGACCGACTCCTTAACCCCCCTGAGGTTCAGGACGACGAGCGCGATGAGGAGGACGAGGGAGAGGACGAGCTGCTCCCGCTGGGGGACGGCCCGGGGGGCGAGCGAGCAGAGCGCCGCCACGCAGGCCGCGACCTGCATGGCGATCGTCATCGCGTAGTCGACGACGAGCGCCGAGCCCGAGACGACGCCGGCTCCTCTCCCGAGGAGGCTCGTCGCGACGAGGTAGCCGCCGCCCCCCGACGGGAAGAGGGAGATGACCTGGGAGTACGACGCGGAGATGACGGCGATCGTGATCACCATGGCGATCGCGAGGAAGACCGCGAGGTGCGAATGCGCCCCGAGGGTGACGAATGCTTCCTCCGGGCCGTAGCAGGACGAGGAGAGCCCGTCCGCGCCGAGGCCGACCCAGGCCAGGAACGCCGCCAGCGAGACGTGATGGAAGATCTTCGGATCGAGAGGGTCGCGCTCCTTCCCGATGACGAGGCGGCGCGCGGCCTGGAGGATCGACATGGCCAGCCGGTGACTCTACCGGCCGTCGGCGGGTTTCCGAAGGCTCCGTGCCCTCCGCGGAGCGCCCGAAGGCACGATCTTTAGCCATTCTTTAGACGCCCGGCGGTCCGCCGGACGTCTCCCGACGACTTAGGGTTTCCTTCGCGTTCCTTCCGGACTTCCTCCGGGCGGCGGCGGCACCTTTCCCGGCGTGGAAGGGAGATACCTGATGCCGCTCCTCATCGCCCTCGTCGCCGGAATCGTGCTCGTCCTCGCCGACATCTACCGCGGCAAGCCGGGCGACCGGCTCTGACAGTCCGCCCCCGGCGATGCCGAGGCCCACGCCGATGAACGACCCGACCCTCGTCGTCCTCACTCTCCTCCTCGGAGCCCTCGCGCTCCTCTACGTCCGCGGCTGCGCCGCGCTCCTCGGGGAGGAGCGCGATGAGCGCTGAATCGCTCGCCGGCCTCGTCCTGGCGGGCCTGGCGCTCGCCTACCTTCTGTTCGCCCTGCTGAAGCCGAAGAAGCTCTGACGTGACAGCGCTCGCGTTCCTGAAGATCGCGGTCTACTTCCTCCTCGTCCTCGCGGTGACGAAGCCGCTCGGCCTCTACATGCGCCGGGCCTTCTCCGGCGAGCGGACGTTCCTCGACCCCGTCCTCCTCCCGGTGGAGAGGGCCCTCTATCGCCTCGGCGGCGTCGACCCGAAGAAGGAGCAGGACTGGAAGGCCTACGTCTCCTCGATGCTCGTCTTCAGCGTCCTCGGGGTCCTCGGCGTCTATGCGTTCGAGAGGCTCCAGCACCTCCTCCCGCTGAATCCGGACAGGCTCCCGGCCGTCCCGCCCGCGCTCGCCTGGAACACGGCGATCTCGTTCGTGACGAACACGAACTGGCAGGCCTACGCGGGCGAGTCGACGATGTCGCACCTGACGCAGATGTCGGCCCTCGCCGTCCACAACTTCCTCTCGGCCGCCACCGGGATCGCGATCGCCGTGGCCGTCATCCGGGGGATCGCGCGCGCCGAATCCCGGACGATCGGCAGCTTCTGGGTCGACCTGACCCGCTCGACGCTCTGGGTCCTCCTGCCGCTTTCCGTCCTCGCGGCGGTCGTCCTGATGTCGCAGGGGGTCGTGCAGTCCTTCTCCCCGTCGGCGAAGGTGTCGACGCTCGACGGGGCGACTCAGACGATCCCGCTCGGGCCCGTCGCCTCGCAGGAGGCGATCAAGGAGCTCGGGACGAACGGCGGCGGCTTCTTCAACGCGAACTCCGCCCACCCGTACGAGAACCCGACGCCCGCGACGAACCTCCTCGAGATGGTCCTCATCTTCGCGATCCCCGCGGGGTTGACGTACACGCTCGGGTCGATGACCGGCAAGACGCGCCACGGCTGGGCCGTCTTTTGGGCCATGGGGCTCCTCTTCCTCGTCGGGGCGGGCGTCGCGGCGTGGGCCGAGACCCGAGGCGACCCGATCCACCACGCGGCGGGCGTCGACCCGAGCGCCGGCAACATGGAGGGGAAGGAGGTCCGCTTCGGGCCGGGCGACACCGCCCTCTTCGCGACGGTCACGACCGCCGCCTCCTGCGGCGCCGTGAACGGGATGCACGACTCCTTCACGCCGCTCGGCGGCCTCGTCCCGCTCGTGAACGTCCAGCTCGGCGAGGTGATCTTCGGCGGCGTCGGCGCGGGGCTCTACGGGGCCTTCGTCTTCGTCGTCCTCTCGGTCTTCATCGCGGGCCTGATGGTCGGCCGGACGCCCGAGTACCTCGGCAAGAAGATCGAGGGCGGCGAGGTAAAGCTCGCGATGCTCTCGGTCCTCGTCCTGACCTTCTGCATCCTCGTCGGGACCGCCGCGGCCGTCGCGACGAAGGCCGGCCTCTGGGGGCTCACGAACGGCGGGCCGCACGGCCTCTCGCAGGCGCTCTACGCGTTCACGAGCGCGGCCGGGAACAACGGGAGCGCCTTCGCCGGCCTGAACGCGAACACGGACTTCTACAACCTGCTGCTGGGCCTCTCGATGTTCTTCGGCCGGTTCCTGATGATCGTGCCGATCCTCGGCATGGCCGGGTCGCTCGCCGCCAAGAAGAAGCTCGCCGAGTCGGCCGGGACGTTCCCGGTCGACGGCCCCCTGTTCACCTTGCTCCTCGCCGGGGTCCTCGTCGTCGTCGGGGCGCTCACCTTCTTTCCCGTCCTCTCCCTCGGCCCGGTCGTCGAGCAGCTGCTGATGGCCGCGGGCCGGACCTTCTGAGGCCTTCCGTGACGAAACACGCCGAGTCCCGGCTCCTCGACCCGACCCTCCTGGGTCGCGCCGCCCGGGACGCCTTCCGCAAGCTCCACCCCCGCCACATGGCGAGGAACCCGGTGATGTTCGTCGTCGAGGCGGGCGCCGTCCTCGCGACGCTCCCGCTCGTCGGCCTCGGCACGCGCGGATCGCTCTCGTTCCAGCTCCAGGTCGTCCTCTGGCTCTGGGCCACCGTCCTCTTCGCGAACTTCGCCGAGGCGGTCGCCGAAGGGCGGGGGAAGGCGCAGGCCGACGCGCTCCGGAAGACGAAGACCGACGCCGTCGCCCGCCGCCTCGTCGGCGCCGGGCGGCGCGAGGAGCAGGTCCCGGCCTCGAGCCTCCGGAAGGGCGACCTCGTCGTCGTCGAGACCGGCCAGCTGATCCCGGGCGACGGGACCGTCGTCGAGGGGATCGCCTCGGTCGACGAGTCGGCCATCACGGGCGAGTCGGGCCCCGTCATCCGCGAGGCGGGCGGCGACCGCTCCGCCGTGACGGGAGGGACGCGGGTTCTCTCCGACCGGATCGTCGTCGAGATCACCTCCGAGCCCGGCTCCACGTTCCTCGACCGGATGATCGGGCTCGTCGAAGGGGCCGAGAGGCAGAAGACGCCGAACGAGATCGCCCTCGACATCCTCCTCGCCGGCCTGACGATCGTCTTCCTCTTCGCGACGGTCACGCTCCGCCCCTTCGCCCTCTATTCCGGGGGAGACGTCTCGCCGACGGTTCTCGTCGCCCTCCTCGTCTGCCTGATCCCGACGACGATCGGCGGGCTCCTCTCCGCGATCGGCATCGCCGGGATGGACCGCGTCCTGACGCACAACGTCCTCGCGATGTCGGGGCGCGCCGTCGAGGCCTCGGGCGACGTGAACGTCCTCCTCCTCGACAAGACCGGGACGATCACGCTCGGCAACCGCCAGGCCACGCAGCTCCTCCCCGCGCCGGGCGTCTCCGAGCGCGAGCTCGCCGAGCTCGCCCAGGTCGCCTCCCTCGCCGACGAGACCCCCGAGGGGCGCTCGATCGTCGTCCTCGCCAAGGAGAAGCACGGCCTTCGCGGCCGCGAGCTGCGCGACCTGCACGCCCACTGCGTGCCGTTCACGGCGCGGACCCGGATGTCGGGCCTCGACTTCGAGGGGGGGCGGAAGGTGCGCAAGGGGGCGGCCGACGCCGTCGACGCGTTCGTCCGCGGCCTCGGCGGCCTCTTCCCCGAGGAGGTCCGGCGCGACGTCTCCCGGATCGCCGGCGACGGGGGGACGCCCCTCGTCGTCGCCGACGGCGGGCAGGTCGCCGGGACAATCTACCTCAAGGACGTCGTCAAGGGCGGAATGAAGGAACGCTTCGACCGGCTCCGCGCCATGGGGATCCGGACCGTCATGATCACGGGCGACAACCCGCTCACCGCCGCGAGCATCGCCCGCGAGGCGGGGGTCGACGACTTCCTTGCCGAGGCCAGGCCCGAGGACAAGCTCGCCCTCATCCGGAAGGAACAGGCGGCCGGGAACCTCGTCGCGATGACCGGCGACGGGACGAACGACGCTCCCGCGCTCGCGCAGGCCGACGTCGGCATGGCGATGAACACGGGCACCCAGGCGGCGAAGGAAGCCGGGAACATGGTCGACCTCGACTCGAACCCGACGAAGCTCATCGAGGTCGTCGAGATCGGCAAGCAGCTCCTGATGACCCGCGGAGCTCTGACGACGTTCTCGATCAGCAACGACGTCGCGAAGTACTTCGCGATCCTCCCCGCCCTCTTCGTCGCGACCTATCCCCAGCTCCAGGCCCTCAACGTCATGAAGCTCGCGACGCCCGAGAGCGCGATCCTCTCGGCCGTCATCTTCAACGCGCTGATCATCGTCGTCCTGATCCCGCTCGCGCTCCGGGGGGTCTCCTACCGCCCGCTCGGCGCGGGTCGGATCCTCCGGAGGAACCTCCTGATCTACGGCCTCGGCGGCCTCGTCGTCCCCTTCGTCGGGATCAAGGCCATCGACCTCCTCCTCGTCGCCCTCAAGCTGGCCTGAGGGGACTGCCGTGAAAGACCACGTCCTCGTCTCCGCCCGCCTCCTCGTCGTCTTCACCTTGCTCCTCGGCTTCGCCTACCCGGCCGTCGTCTGGGCCGTCGGCCGCGTCGCGTTCCCGCGTCCCGCGGGCGGCTCGTTCGTGACGCACGGCGAAAAGGTCGTCGGCTCCGAGCGGATCGGCCAGGCCGTGACTTCGCCGGGCCTCTTCCGGCCCCGACCGTCCGCCGCCGGGGCGGGCCACGACGCGGCTGCCTCGTGCGGCTCGAACCGCGGCCCCACCTCGAAGGCGCTCGCCGACCGAGTCACGGCGGAGGTGGCCCGCGCCAGGGCCGAGAACCCGAGCACGAAGGGACCCGTCCCGGCCGACGCCGTCACGGCTTCGGGCTCCGGCCTCGACCCCCACGTCTCGCCCGAGTTCGCTCTCTGGCAGGTACCGCGCGTTTCGCGCGAGTCGGGGATCCCCGCCATCGAGCTCGAGGCGATGGTCGCCCGGCGCACCGAGGGCCGCTTCCTCGGCCTCTACGGCGAGCCGCGCGTGAACGTCCTCCTCCTGAACCTCGACGTCCTCTCCCGGCGTCCGCCCCCGGCGGGCGGCGAGCCGCCGCCTCGATAATCGAGCCATGCCGCTCCTCGCGGACGTCCGCCGCCCCGACCCGGAGGCCTTTCTCCGGAGGGCCGCGCGCGACGCGCGCCCGGGCCGGCTCAAGGTCTACCTCGGGATGGCGGCCGGGGTCGGCAAGACCTACAAGATGCTCGACGACGCCCACTCCCTGCTCCGGCACGGCACCGACGTCGTCGTCGGCTACGTGGAGGCCCACGGCCGCCCGGAGACGGAGGCGCGGATCGGCGACCTCCCGGTCGTGCCGCGCAAGCAGGTGAGCTACCAGGGGGTCGTCCTTCCGGAGATGGACCTCGACGCGATCCTCCGGCGTAAGCCCGACGTCGTCATCGTCGACGAGCTCGCCCACACGAACGCCCCGGGCTGCCGGAACGAGAAGCGCTGGAAGGACGTCGAGGAGATCCTCGCGGCCGGGATCTCCGTCATGGCCGCGGTCAACGTCCAGCACCTCGAGGGGGTCCAGGACGTCGTCGGCTCCGTCACCGGGATCGAGGTGCGCGAGCGGATCCCCGACCGGGTCGTCCGCGACGCCGACGCCCTCGTCGTCGTCGACCTCCCCGTCGAGGAGCTCCGCGAGCGGATCCGGATCGGGAAGGTCTACGCGCCGGAGAAAGCCGAGCAGGCGCTCTCGAGCTTCTTCACCGAGGAGAAGCTGACCCGCCTGCGCGAGCTGACGCTCTTCCAGACGGCCGATCACATCGAGGCCGACGCCCACGATTCCGGGGCGTTCGAGGCCGCCTCGACGCAGGCGCGCGTGGCCGTCGCCATTCCGCTCGAGCCCGAGACGGGGAGGAGGCTGATCCTCCGCGGCTCGCGCGTCGCCGGGAGGATGAACACGCGCTGGTTCGCCCTCCACGTCCGCCGGGCGAGGGAACGGCCCGAGCGCCTCTCGGCCCGGCAGCACCGCGCCCTGACCGAGAACGTCGAGCTCGCGATGACCCTCGGCGCGACGGCCGTCGTGAGGGAGGCCGAGGACGTGGCCGCCGAGGTCCTCCGCTTCGTGAGGGACGAGAGCGTCGGGATCGTGATCGTCGGCCCCCCGTCGCGGCGCGGCCTCGCGGCGCGCCTTCTCCCTGGTACGGTCGACCGCCTCCTCGCGGGGTCCGACGGCTTCGACCTCCTCGTCGCCGGCGCCGCCGGGGACGACGACGCCTGACGCGGCGACCTCCGTCGACGCGCCCTCGCCGCCGCAGCGTTCCGCGCGCTCCCCGCCCTCTTCTTGCTAGCATCCGCCCCCAAAAATCGCCGGAACGCCGAACAACGCCGACGGAGGGTGCCCGTGAGCCTGTCGATTCCCGAGATCCTGTCGACGACGCGCCTGTTCGGGGGGCTCGCCCCGGAAGACCTCGCGCGCATCGGCCCGGAGTTCGAGCCGGTCCGGGTCCCCGGAGGCGAGACCGTCTTCGAGCACGGGGAGACGGGCGACTGCCTCTACATCGTCGCAAGCGGCCGGATCGAAGTGTCGCTGACGCTCCCCGACGGCTCGCTGCGCCCGATCGGCGAGGCCGGCCCCGGAGAGTGCCTCGGCGAGATGGCGCTCCTGACGGGCGAGCGGCGAAGCGCAACGGCCCGCTCGCGGCGCGACACCGACCTCCTCCGCCTGTCGGGTGAGGCGTTCCGGCGGCTCCTCGAGACGCATCCGCGCCTCATGCACGGGCTGACGCGGCGGATCATCGGCCACTACCAGTCGGTCCTCGCCGGCCGACGCGGCGCCTCCGCCGGGCGGATCTCGACGATCGCCGTGGCCACGACGCAGAAGGACGGACGGATCGCGGAGTTCACCCGGCGGCTCGTCGAAGCTCTCGGAAAGCGCGGGAGCGTCCGGCACCTCGACGCGTCCGCTCTCGACAGCGCCCTCGGCGAGGGCGCCGCCCAGGCCGCCCGCGACTCCTCTCGCAACTCCGGGATCGTGGCGTACCTGAACGAGCAGGAGGAGAAGCACCGCTTCGTAGTCTACGAGGCAGAGCCCGGCCCCTCGTCCTGGACGAGCCGCTGCCTCCGCCAGGCCGACCGGATCCTCTTCGTCGCGCCCGACGACGGGAGCCCCGCTCCCGGGCCGATCGAGGCGCTCCTCGCCCGCCAGGGTCTCGCCGACGTGAGGACCGCCGACCTCGTCCTCCTCCACCGCGAGACGAAGCCGCTCTACCTCGGGACGAGCACGTGGCTCGCGCCGCGGCGCGTCCGGGCCCATCACCACGTCGCCGAGAGCGCACCGGGCGAGATGGAGCGTCTCGTCCGGTCGCTGACGGGCGAGGTGCGCGGCCTCGTCCTCGGCGGCGGCGGAGCCCGATCGTTCGCGCAGATCGGCGTCCTCCGGGCGCTCGCGGAACGGGGCGTCTCGTTCGACGTCGTGGGCGGGACGAGCATGGGCGCGTTCCTCGGCGCGCAGGTCGCGATGGGGTGGGACGCGCGGAAGATGCTCACGTTCAACGAGGTGACGTGGACCCGGACGAAGCCGCTGAAGGACTACACGTTTCCGTATCTCGGCTTCGTCACCGGGCGGCGTTTCTACTCCGTGGCCCGCGCGATCTACGGCGAGGCGCGTCTCGAAGACCTCCGGATCCCGTTCTTCTGCTGCTCGAGCAACCTGACGCGGGCGCGCGTCGAGGTGCACGACGCCGGGCCCGCCTGGAGGGCCCTCGGCGCGAGCATCGCGGTGCCGGGCCTCGCGCCACCGGCCTTCGAGGGGGGCGACCTCCTCGTCGACGGCGCCGTCCTCGCGAATCTCCCCGTCGACGTGATGCGCGGCCGCTGCTCCGGGACCGTCGTCACGATCGACGTCAGTCCCGTGGAGGACCTGAGCGTCGACCCGGCGCTGACGATGGCGCCGAATTCCTGGGGGCTTCTCTTCCGCAAGCTCCTCGGGAAGAAGCCGCAGGTGCCCGGCTTCTTCGAGCTCCTCATGCGCTCGTCCGGGCTTGCGAGCGTCCAGCAGGTCGATGAGATGCAGCGCCTGTCGGACGTCTTCTTCCACCCCCCGATCGAGAAGTACTCGATCTTCGACTTCTCGCTCATCCGGGAGCTGGAGCGGGTCGGCTACGAACACGCAGCCCAGGTCCTCGCTTCTCCGGCCGGCGAGGCCCTCGCACGAGCGGACGCACCGGCTTCAGGCGGGAGCGCGTAGGGCGGCGAGCCACTCCCCGGGGTTCTCGAGGTCGGGGAAGTGCCCCGAGCGGGGAAAGACGAGAACGCGCGCGCCCGGGAGCTCCTCCGCGACCGAGCCGAGCTCCGTCCCCGCGTGAGTGGGGTCGGCCGTCCCGAGGAGGACGGTGACGGGGCAGGCGGGCCGGAGGCGGTCGCCCGGAAAGCGCGCGAACTCCTGGAAGGCCGAGGCGAGCGGGAACGCGGCCCCGGCACGGAGCGCGGCGAGCGCGGGTGCGGCGAAGGGGCCGGGATCGGCCCCGGGCGGCAGGGCGGCGCGGTACCACCACCGCGCGATCCGCCGGCGCGCCGCCCGGACCGCGACCGGGCCGAGGAGCGGCGCCTGGATGACCCCGCAGACGTCCTTGCGCCTCACCCACGACGCCATCTCGCGCCGCGACGCGACTTGCGAGAGGACGAGGCGGCCCACGAGGTCCGGCCGGCGCGCCGCGAGGTCCACCGCCGCGAACGCGCCGACGCAGGCGAGCGAGAGGGTCGCGCCGCGGAAGCCGAAGCGCAGGAGGAGCTCCTCGAGCGCGGAGGAGAGCTCCTCGATGCGGTAGCGCGCGCCCTCCCGGGGCGCCGAGAACCCGAATCCGGGCGCCTCGACGACCACCACGGGGCCGCCGGCCGCGAGGGCGTCGAAGACGCCGTCGTAGTGCTCGACGACGTTCGGCGGGTCGGGGACGACGACGACCGGGACGCCGTCGGGCCCGCCCCCGCGGCGAACGCGGAGGCGCCCGGCGGCGAGCTCGATCTCCTCTCCGCGTGACGGGCGTGCGGAGCGGGCCCAACGGCGGTCGAGCGCGGCGCCGAGGCGCCGGAGCGCCCCGTCACCGTGCTCCCCTCTCACGCCGCCTGTCCCTCCGCCGGCAGGCGAAGCTCCTCGAGCCGCGGCTCGACCGGCTTGAAGTGCCGGAACGCCCGGATCGACTCGACGATCCCCTCCCACCAGCCGAGCGTCCGATACGGGTAGCCGTTCTCCTCGCAGAAGCGCTTCAGCTCCACCGAGAGCCGCGGGTAGTGGACGTGCGAGATCCCGGGGAAGAGGTGGTGCTCGATCTGGTACTCCACGCCGAGGCAGAGGAGGCGGCCGATCGGACCGGTCCGGAAGTTCACCGTCGTCGCCGTCTGGAGGAGGATGAAGTCCTTCGACTTCTTGTAGGCGAGCCGGTTCGTCTCCCCCTCCGCCGAGACGAAGCTGGCCCGCGCCGGGAAGTGGGCCGGTGCGAAGACGGCGAACATCCCGTAGCCGAGGAGGAGCATCCGGACGACGTAGAAGAGGACGACCTCGCCGAGCGGGAAGAAGAGCGCCGGGAGGCCGATCCAGAAGACGTAGTGGCCGAGGAGGAGGGCGAGGTCGAGCGCGTGGGCGCCCCGCTTCGCCCCGGGACCCCGGAGGGTCCGGAGCCAGTACGACCAGCCCGTCTTCTGGATGTTGAAGCAGTTGAGGGCGAGGATCGGGACGATCGCAATTCCCTGGACCCGGAACCAGAGCTTCAGGAGCGGACCGCCACGCTCGGCCTCCTCGCGCGTGAGCGCGAAGAACGGCATCAGGTCGACGTCGTCGTCGAGGCCGACGACGTTCGGCGTCGGGTGGTGGACGTGGACGTGCTTGTTCCACCAGTAGAGCGCCGAGACGCCGCAGAGGAACGGGAAGCCGAGGTGGACGAGGCCCCGGTTCGGCGGCGTCGCGTCGAAGATCGCGTTGTGCGAGGAGGTGTGCGCGTGCGTCGAGATGCCGATCATCCCGTAGGAGGAGACGAGCAGCCCGAGCGCCTTCGCGGCGAGCCCCGGCACGAGGAAGTAGAGCGCCGTGCCCCCGAGCGCGAACGCGACGTGGGCCGCGAGCTGGAGGAGGTGGACGCCGACGGGCTTGCGCGTGTAGCCGGCCTCGACCCACCGCTGGTTCAGGACGGAGAGGGCGTTCACGGTCTCGGCCTCCTCAGACGCGGTGAAGGGGCATCTCGGCCGCGTAGTCGCGGGCGAAGAGCACCTGGTAGAGCGCGCCGTCCGAGGCGCGCGCCCCGGCGATGCAGCAGCAGAGGTAGTACTCCCACATCCGACGGAAGGAGGCGTCGTAGCGCTTCGGGTCGAGGAGGTGCGCCCGCTCGCGGAAGCGGTCGAGCCAGCGCCGGGCCGTGTGCGCGTAGTGCCGCACCATGTTCTCGACGTCCAGGATCGCGAGGCCGTGCCGCTCGCACTCCGCCGCCATCTCCGAGAGCTTCGGCTGCCCCGAGCCGGGGAAGACGTACTTCTGGATGAAGGGGTCGTGGCGGTTCCGCGCGGCGTTGCAGCCGATCGTGTGGACGAGGCCGCGCCCCTCGGGCGTGAGGACCGCCGCGATCCGCTCGAAGTAGCGCGCGTACTCGCCCCGCGGCAGGTGCTCCATCATCCCGACGCTGACGACCTTGTCGAAGCGCCCCTCGACGGTCCGGTGGTCGCGCAGCTCGAGGGCGACGCGCCCCTCCAGCCCCGCCGCGCGGACCCGCTCCATCCCCTTCGCCGCGTGGCGCGCGCTCGTCGTGATGCCGACGCCCGTCACACCGAATCGCGAGGCGGCGTGGATCAGGAGGCCGCCGAAGCCGCAGCCGATGTCGAGGAGCCGCTCGCCTGGCGCCAGGCCGAGCTTCCGGCAGATCCGGTCGAGCTTCTGCTCCTGCATCTTCTCGATCGAGTCGTCCTCCTTCACGAGGTAGCCGCAGGAGTAGACGAGGGAGCGGTCGAGGAAGAGCTCGAAGAGGTCGTCGCCGACGTCGTAGTGGCGCTGGACGTGCGCCCACTGCCGGCCCCGCAGGCCGTTCAGGAGCTGGAGCGCGAGGACCTTCAGCGCGACGCCCGGGTTGCCGGCGAGCTTTCGGTCGAGCCGGGCCCGCAGGAGCGCCTCGAGGAGCCCTTCGAGCGTCCCCTGCTCGACCTCCCAGTCCCCGTCCATGAACGACTCGCCGAGCCCGAGGTTCCCCTGGGCGAGAGCCCTCTCGAAGAAGCGCTCGCGGTGGACCCTCACGACGGCGGCGACGGCCTCGCCCCGGCCGACCTCGTGCCGGCCGTCCTCCGTCCGGAAGACGACCCGCGCGCCGGTGAGATGCTCCGAGAGCGCGTCGAGGAAGAGCCGACGCGCCCGCGACGGTGCGGCGGCGGGAACGGCCACGGGCCCTCGGCGCTCCTCTTGCGCGTCCTCGGGGACCGGCGCGGGCTCCGGAGAGACGTTCTTCATGCGACTCCTCTTTCGGCCGCGGCGCCCCGGCGCCGCAGCCAGTCGACGCACTCCTTCCAGAGCACCTCGCGGCAGGTCTCTCGGAAGAAGCCGAAATGGCCGACGCCCCGGAGGCCGATCTCCGCCGGGACGACGTGGCGGTGGCTGACGTTCGCTTCCGTGTAGAAGGAGAGCAGCTGCTCGACGGCCGCGCGCGGGGCGAACGGGTCGTCGGCGAAGCTGAAGGCGAGGACCGGAGCGCGCAGGTCGGCGAAATGAGGCCTGAGGGGGGCGCCGCTCGCGTCGACCATGTACTGCGGATTCCGGCACCAGCGGGCCCACTCGAGGGCGACCCCCTTCGGCAGGTCTTCGCCGAGGCCGAGCGCCCGCGACGGGAAGTAGCCGCAGAGCGCCGTGGCCGCCGGCATGAGCCCCCACCAGAGGCCGGCCATCAGGTACCGGCGCGGCACGGGCCAGTGCCGGTACCAGCCGCTCTGCGCGGCGACGGCGAGGACCGCGGAGATCCGCGAGGCCGACGGGGCGAGACCGAGGATCTGCCCTCCGGCGCTGTGGCCGACGACGAGGATCGGACGGCCCGGGTGCCTCTCGCCGACCCAGCCGAGAAGCGCCTCGAGGTCCTCGCGCCCCCAGTCCCGCATCGCCGCGCGAAACCCTCGGAGCGAGGCGGGACGCGAATCGCCGATCCCGCGGTAGTCCCACGTCAGGACCGGGAAGCCGCACGACGCGAGGAAGGCCGCGAATCGCGCGTAAAAGCCGCGGCGAATCCCGGTTCCGGCGTTCACGAGGACGACGGATTCCTCCTCCGGCGCCTCCGGGTGATGGAGAGTCGCCGCCAGCGAAAAGCCGTCTCCGGCGCGGATCTCGAGCTCTTCCGTGCGCATGCCAAACGTCATCCGAGGGGGTGCCTCGAAACGTCAATCTGGTGTCCCGTCGGGTTAGTTGCAAGTCTATCTCAATTTCCCGTGAGGCCAGTCACGGCCGAAGGCCGGATCCGCTCCGTCTGAGAAGATCCTCCCGTGAGCGGACGCGTCGTCTGGTCGAGCGGTCAGGGGCGGATCTGCCCGACGTGCGGCTGGCCGGCCGACGACTGCCGCTGCTCGAAGAAGCTCGACGAGCCGGTCCCCGCGAAGGTGACGGCGAAGCTCCGGATCGAGAAGAAGGGCCGTGGCGGGAAGAGCGTGACGGTGATCGACGCGCTCCCCGACAACGGACCGTTCCTCGAGGAGCTCGCGAAGGCGCTGAAGAAGGCGTGCGCGGTCGGCGGGACGGTCCGTCCCGGCGCGGTCGAGCTCGCAGGAGACGTGCGCGAACGCGTGCGTCCGCTCCTCGCCGCGCGTGGCTTCGTCGTGAAAGGCTGATCGCGAGCGCGGCTCAGCCGCCCGCGAGAACGGCCCGCGCCGCTCCTTCTCCCGCCGTCCGCCCCGTCGCCCAGGCCCACTGGAAGTTGAAGCCGCCGATCGGTCCGACGGCGTCGAGGATCTCTCCTGCGAGGAAGAGGCCCGGAACGAGGCGGCTCCCGCCGCTCCCCGGGTCGACCTCTTCGAGCGCGACGCCGCCGGCGGTCACCTCGGCCGTGCGGTAGCCCTCGCTTCCGTCGACCGGGAGCGGAAGGGCCGTAAGCACCGCGACGACGGCACGCCTCGCCTGGCGCGTCAGCCGGTGGAGCGGCGTCTCGGGCGCGACGCCGGCTTCGACGAAGAGGAGCGACGCGACGCGGTCGGGGAGCGAGCGACGGAGGAGCGAGAGGACGTTCCCCGAGCCGGCCCGGAGCGCCTCGTCCCGGGACGCCGCGTCGCCGCCGAACGAGACCGTGACGGAGAACGGCTTCTCCTCGGCGAGGGCGCGCGTCACGACGTGGGAGACGTCGAGGACGGCCGGACCGCTCCATCCTCGATGGGTGAAGAGGAAGCCGCCGCGGGCCGCGGCGCTCTCGTCGCCGCTCCGCGCCGTGACGAACGCCTCGAGCGCGACTCCCGAGAGGGCCGCGTGGGCGGGAGAGGAGCCGGTGAGCGGGACGAGGGCGGGGCGCAGGGCCCGCACCGTGTGGCCGAGCGACGAGGCCTGGTCGAAGCCCGCCGCGTCGGCGCCTCCCGCGAGGACCGAGCGCCCGCCCGTGGCGAGGACGACCGCGGACGCTGAGAGCGTCCCCGCGTCGAGGCGGACGTCGAAGCCGCCCTCGCTTCGCGCCACGAGGCCGCGGACGGGCGAGGCGGTCCGAACGTCGGCGCCCTCCGCCCGGGCGCGCGTCAGGAGCGCGTCGCGCACGTCGCGCGCCCGGTTCGTCGGCGGGAAGAGCTTCGCGCTCTCCGGCTCCTCGCGGAGCGCGCCGCCGAGGAGCTCCTCGAAGAAGGCGCGCTGGGCGGCGAGCGGGAAGCGGTCGAGGAAGCGGTCGACGAGGCGGCGCGGGGAGGAGGAGACGAAGCGCTCTCGCGCCTCGCGCGACGGAAGGACGTTGCAGCGTCCGCCTCCCGAGACGAGGACCTTCCTCCCCGGCTCGCGGGCCGCTTCGAGGACGACGACGCGCGCGGCGCTCCCGGCCGCGCGGAGCCGGCTCGCCGCCGACGCCGCCGCGAGGAGCCCCGCGGCCCCTCCGCCGAGGATCGCGACGCCCGTCTCCATCGCGGGGATAATGCCGCTTCCCGGAAGCGGGCTCCATGCCGTACCTCCTCCGCCGCTGCGTTTACACGCTCCACTTCGTCGCCGCGTCGATCGTCGGGGGAGTCCTCTTCTTCGGCGTCTCCGCGGCGGCGCTCGCGATCGCCCTCGTCCGCGGGCCGGAGGGGCACGCCGCCGTCTTCGCCGCGCGGTCCTACTCGCGGGCGATGCAGCGGGTGCTCGGCTGGCGCATCGAGGCGGAGGGGACCGAGCGCTTCGCCGAGTGCGCCCCCTCCGTCGTCATGGCGCGCCACCAGTCGAACCTCGACGTCATCGTCTACGGGGAGATCTTCCCGCGCGGCGCGATCGCGATCGGCAAGAAGCAGCTCGAGTGGATCCCGTTCTTCGGGCGGCTCTGGACCGCGACCGGGAACGTCCTGATCGACCGGCGGCACACGGCGGCCGCCATGGAGGCGATCCGGCAGGCCGCCGAGGTGGCGAAGAGCGCCGGGGTGTCGGTCTGGGTCGCCCCGGAAGGGCATCGCAACATGTCGCGCGAGCTGCTCCCCTTCAAGAAGGGGGTCTTCCACCTCGCGCTCGGGGCGCGCTTTCCGATCCTCCCGCTCGCCGTGAGCCCGCTCGACACGGTCCTCGACGCCCGTCGCTGGGCCGTCCGCCCCGGGACGATCCGCATCCGTGTCCTCCCTCCCGTCCCCGTGGCCGACCTTCCGGAAGGGGACGTCGGCGCTCTCCTGGCCCGCGTGCGGGACGCGATGGAGACGGCGCAGCGCGACCTCGCGTCCGGCGCGGTGCCGCCGATGCTCGCGAGCCCGGCTCCGTCCGGCGAGAAGGCCCCGGCGTGAGGGGGCCCGTCCGGCGCGCGTTTGCGCGGGTCCACTTCCTCCTCGCGTGCGTCGTCGGCGCGCTCGCGTTCGTCGGGCTCTCGATCGGAGGCCTCCTCTACGTCGCGCTTCGCGCCGGCCGCGGAAGCGCCCCCGTTCACCTCTCCCGGCTCTTCCACTGGATCGTCCGGACGCTCCTCGGATGGCGGATCACGGTCGAGGACCGTCCGCGCGTCACCGAGGTGGCGCCGGCGATCCTGATGGCCTCTCACCGGTCGAACCTCGACATCGTCGTCTACGGCGGCCTCTTCCCGAAGCGGACGGTCGTCATCGGCAAGAAGGAGATCGCGAAGATCCCCGTCTTCGGCTGGTTCTTCCGCGCGACCGGCAACATCCTCCTCGACCGGAAGGACCTGGCGAGCGCGATCGCCTCGATCGCAGCGGCGGCCAGGCGGGTCCGGGAGAAGCGGATCTCCGTCTGGGTCTTCCCGGAAGGGCACCGGAACGGCTCGCCGACGCTCCTGCCGTTCAAGAAGGGCTCGTTTCACCTCGCGATCGCCGCGCAGGTGCCGATCGTGCCGATCGTCTGCGGTCCGCTCGACGACGTCCTCGACGGCCACCGCCTTCTCGTCTTCCCCGGGACGATCCGGATCCGCGTCCTCCCGCCCATCCCGACGGAAGGGCTCGGCGAGGCGGACCTCGAAGAGCTGATCGCGACCGTCCGCGGCCGGATGCAGGAGGCGCAGGACGCCCTGGCGGCGGAGACGGCGGCCGCCCGCTCCTGACCGCGCCCCGCCATTCCGCGTCACCGCCCGCGCCTCCAGCACGATCTCACTCTTTCGCGTGTCGCGAGGCTGCGAGAACGTCGAGTTGCGCGGGCGTCGCAACGCCGTAAGATCCGGTGTCTGCGGCCCGGACCGCGAAAGCCCTCACGCTTCCCGAAGGACGTACGCCTGATGACGACGACCTCGCGCCCCCGCATCCGTTTCGCCGCCGCCTTCGGCTTCGGCCTCGTCCACGTCGCCGCGCTCGGCGTCCTGTGGGTCGGGCTCTCCTGGCAGGGCGTCGCCCTCTGCCTCGCGTCGTACTACCTGCGGATGTTCGCGATCACCGCGGGCTTCCACCGCTACTTCGCCCACCGGACCTACAAGATGAACCGCTTCTGGCAGTTCCTGATGGCCTTCCTGGGTCAGACGGCGGCGCAGAAGGGAGTCCTCTGGTGGGCCGCGCACCACCGGCACCACCACCGCTTCTCCGACCAGCCCGAGGACATCCACTCGCCCGTTCAGAAGGGCTTCTGGTGGAGCCACATGGGTTGGATCCTCGCGGACGACTACGAGGAGACCGACCTCGACGCGATCCGCGACTTCGCGAAGGTCCCCGAGCTCGTCTGGCTCGACCGGAACCAGTTCCTCGCGCCGATGCTCTACGGGCTCGGCCTCTGGCTCGCGTTCTCCTGGACCGGCCTCTTCTGGGGCTTCTTCCTCTCGACGGTCCTCCTCTGGCACGGGACGTTCGCGATCAACAGCGTCATGCACGTCTTCGGGCGACGCGTCTTCGAGACGAAGGACACGAGCCGGAACAGCTTCCTGATGGCGCTCGTGACGATGGGCGAGGGGTGGCACAACAACCACCACCACTTCCAGGCCTCCGCCGCACAGGGCTTCCTCTGGTGGCAGGCCGACCCGAGCCTCTGGCTCCTCCGGCTCGGCCGGCTCTTCGGGATCGCGCGGGACCTCCGCCCGGTGCCGGAGCGGGTCGTCGCCCTCGCCCGCGAACGGGCCGCCTGGCACTTCACGGGGAGGACGTTCGAGCGGGCCCGCGAGGCGTTCGACGCGGCGCAGGCGTCGTGGGATGCGCGCGCCGAGCAGCTCTCCGCGGCCTGGGCCGCGCGGCGCGAGACGGCGCTCGCCTCCGCCTCCCACAGGCTCGCCGAGCTCGAGGCCTCACGCCAGCGGGCGGCCGCGCAGCTGGAGAAGCTGCGCGCCGACTACGCCGCGGCGCTCTCGGCCGCGGCCGCCGGGACCCGCCTTCGCGGCCAGCGCGCCAAGGCGCTCGCCGAGATCCGGGTCGAGGAGCTCCGCGCCGAGATCGAGCGGACCCGACAGAGCCTCGTCGACGCGCTCGAGCGGCTCGTCGAGGCGGCCGGCAGCGCCGAGGGGCTCTCCTCTCCGGCCTGAGGTCGGACCGGGTTTCGCCCGGCCGCTTCGGGCCGCGTCCTCGAGGAGGAGCTCCCGCTCCTATCGCGACCGAGTCATGGGGAAGAGCGTGCCGTCTCCGGTGACGTTGTCGTTCATCGCCGCGTAGGCGACGAACCGTCCCTCCCCTCCCGTTCGCCGGACCAGCGCGAACGCTTCGCCGGAGTAGTCGACCGTCGACAGGAGCTGGTTCAGCTGGACACGCTGTCCCGGACCGAGCGTCACCTGCGGGAAGGTCCCGACGGCCTTCCCGTCCGACGCACTGTGGACCGAGACCTCGAGCGTCGTGGAGGGGCCACTGCTCGGTTCCGGGTTGGCCAGCGCGAGGTTCGACCGGAATGCCCCGTCTTCCCTGAGGCCAGGCACGATCGCTTCGCTCGACGCCCACTCGACCTCGTTGAAGACCGGGACGCTTACGCCGTAGTCGCCGGAGGCCCCCGGGCCTCGGGCCGTCACGATGGCCGTCACGAGCAGGCTCGCCGCACCCTCCTCGCGACCGGAGGTGAACGTGAGCGTCCCCTCCGCGTTCGCCGGGTCGACCGGGACGCCGTGAGCAGCCAGCCAAGCCCCCGCGTCCGGGATCCCGACGACCTCGCGGGCAGGAATCGTGATCGGGATCGTCCACGCCCCGTCGTCGCTCCGGTACGTCACCCCGAAGTCGAGGCTCAGCGGAGGGTACACGTCCGGGGATCGCCACCCGAGCGTCAGCTCGGTCCGATAGGTGCCCCGGGCCGAGGTGAGCGAGACGAGGGCGGGGAGGAATCGGACTTTTCGCCCCTCCATGACGTCGGGACGCTCGAATGGCACGATCGCGCCGTCGTTCGTCCCTTCCTCGTTCCGGACGAGATACCCCCCGAGGTCGTCCGTTCGCTGAAGCAGAGAGCACCAGTTGTTGTAGCAGGTGCTCCAGAACTGGATGGGCGAGCGGAGAGCCGCTGGTGGGACGCCGGCCTGGAAGAAGGCACCGTTCCGAAGAAGCTCCACCGCGACGCACGGGTCGGGCTCGCCCGGCTCCCGCCCTGCCAATGGACAAGCGCTCGCGCGTACCGGTCCGTGACCGCCGTCGCCCGACGCCGAGAAGGCCGCCTGGGTCCGGCTGCCGCTCTTAGCGTGAGGCGGGACGACGACGGCGTTCAGCGGGACGACTCCCGGGTTCGTGCCCACGATCGCCGTCCCGGCCGTCCCTCCGTCCGACGGGCTCCAGACACGAATCGCGGCCCAGGCGTCGGCCTCGTCCGTCAGTCCCTCGAATTCCACCGCCATCGGCCCGAGGAATCCCGGCTTCGGATCGTCGATCGCCACCTGGGCTCGCGGAGGCAGAGGAATCTCGAGGAACGGGTCCCAGTGGGCCGCCGCGAAGACGCGTGCGACGGCCGTCTCGGTCTCCGAGAAGTTGGCAACCAGAAGGACGCTCCGATACCGGGTCCCGCCGACGCCCGTCGTGTCGACCGCCGCGACGAGGTTCTTCCGGACCCTCGCGGTCGGGACGAGCAGAGGACCGCGGTAGTGGATGTACTCCGTCGAGGCGCTGTCCCGGAATGCGAACCGTCCCTTCGGGTCGAGGACGCTCGGGACGATCGGGCTCCGCTGCGCGCGCAGCTGACCGTCACGGAAGGAGAGGCCCGGCAGGAGGAGCTCCTCGCCGAAGGGGACGAGCGGCGAGAGCAGGCCCTGGGTGTAGCTGCCGTGCCCCGCGTCCCGGAGGTCCCCCTGGCGGAGGACGGTTCGGTAGCCCGCGCCATCCGCCGAGACGAGCACCCTGCGCAAGGACGGCGGGTACTCGGGAGGTTTCTGGTCCTCGACGGAGACGAGAGTCTCTCCGTTCCTCCCGGTGACATCGAGCGCCCGCATCCCCGCAGCCTCGAGCCCCGGGAAGGCGGGGACCAGCCGGTCCTCGTCCAGCCGGCAGACGTCGTAGTCGGACTCGCTCGTCCGGCATCCGAAAACGTAGAGCTGCCCGTTCGCTTCCCGAAGCTGCCAGACGGCGGCACCGGTCTCCAGCGTGCTCCACACCCCGTCGTGCCGAACCACGAGCTTCCCCTCCGCCTCGCTGCGATTCCCGACGTACAGGTCCCCGTCGTGGACGAGGGCCGGGCCGCGGATCGCGGGCGGGGGTTGGAGGTCCACCCAGGAGCCGGACGGGGCGTCGTATCGCCACGCGCCATAAGTGCCCGAATAGCCCTGATCGAGGAAGACCGGATCGTCCTCAAGGAAGACGAACTGGCCGGCGTACAGGTACCGAAGGTCGGCCGACGAGGGCGAAGGAGGAAGACCGACCCAGCCGGAGTCGTCCCGCCGGAAGAGGCGATTCCCCCGGATCGCGTAGTGCTTCGTCCGTCCCTTGAAGAAGACCTGCCCACCGGCGACCTCGGGGACGCCGGAGGTTTCCTCCCACGCCGAGCCCGAGAGCGCGGAGACCGCCCAGCCCTCGTCCCAGGCGAACAGCCGACTCCCGGCTGCGAAGAGCCTCGCGCCGGGTATCGGGCATTCCGGGGCGACCGGGAGCAATGCGCCGTCGCGCACCTCGTAGAGCCTCTCGGCCTGCAGCAGCATCCGACCGTTCCACTCGATCGGTCGTGGGTCTTTCGTCACCTGACCCGCCGGAATCGGGATCGGATCCGAGAACCCGCTCGCGGTGAAGAGGGTGAGCGACCTGGAAGCCGTCGCCGAGTCCCTCTCGAACAGCCAGGCCGCGCTCGCGGAGAAGGTGTCGGGAAGCGGTCGTGTCCACGGTGGGAGCTCCGTCCAGTGGTCGCCGTCGAGGCGATAGGCGGGGAGACCGGCGTCGAGCGCCACCGTGCGCGGCCCCGCGCTGCTCGGACAGGCTCCGCAGCAGGGCGGCGGCATGTCGATGACGAAGAGTCGATCGGCGACGCCGAAGAGGAGACCCGAGCAGACAGGGAGATCGGGCTCTTCCCGGATGGAGCCGTCGGCGAGCGAGATCGACCGGAGGCGGCGCTCGACCGCGTCAGCCGGGCAGCCCTGCATGGTCTCGCAGCTGCCGAAGGCGGGATCGGGCAGGTAGATGCGATCGGCGGCGCGCGGCACGACGATCGGGCCGTTCCACCCGAACGGCCAATTTGAGAGGGGCTCGGACGCCGCCAGGGCCCACGTGCTTCCCTGCAGGAGGTAGAGGCGCACCGAGGTGCCACTGGCGGAGTACGCCCCGATTCGGCCGCCGACGGCGTACATCTCCCGCTCCTTCGGCAGGACCGCGTCGGTGTTCAGGGCGACCGGAAGCCAGCGCGTCCCGTCGAATTCCGCGGCCCCCCCGGCCGCGACGGCGATCGTCCTCGAGTCGTCCCCGACGATCTCGACGGCGACCGGAGTCCGTGGGCCCTCGTCTGCGACCTTCCAGACGGTGTCGGCCGTCAGCGAGACCCAGGAGTGAAAGAGCACGACTAAAAGGACGGCCCTCACCAGTCGCGGCATCTGTGCCTCCCCGGGGAAGTGCCTCGCGAGCGCCGAACCTTTCGCGGCAAGCGGGGGTCAGATCTACCCTCTACACTCTGCGGGCTCCCACAGAGTGTAGATTGTAGATCTGACCCCCTGTTCGCGACGAGGCGCCGCGACGGGGTCCCCCTCCACCGACAGCCCTTTCGTTAACATCCACCTCCATGAACAGCGCCCTCGCGGACCTCTATCGCGCCCACGTCGCCGAGCGGCAGCGGACGACGGAGCAGGCCCTGGCCGAGACCGGCTTCGACCGCCTCCTGATCCACTCCGGCGTCCCCTTCACCTACTTCGCCGACGACAACGACGCGCCGTTCCGCTCGACGCCCCACTTCACGCACTGGGCACCGGTCGAGGGGCCGGGGCACCTCCTCGAGGTCCGCCCCGGGAAGAGGCCGCGCCTCGCCCGCCACCAGCCGCGCGACTACTGGTACGAGCCGCCGAAGCCCGCGCCGGAGTTCGTCGCCGCGGAGATGGAGATCCTCGACGCGGAGACTCCCGAAGCGGTCCGTGCCGCGATCGGAGCGAACGGCGGGCGGACCGCGTTCATCGGAGGCGCCGTCTCCGAGGCCGCCGCGCTCGGCCTCCCGGCCGACGCGGTGAATCCGAAGGGGCTCGTCGCCCGGCTCGACTGGGAGCGGTCGTACAAGAGCGCCTACGAGGTGGAGTCCGTCGCCGAGGCGGAGGCCCCCGCCGCGCGCGGGTTCCGCGCCGCCGAGGCGGCCTTCCGGGAGGGCGCGACGGAGATGGAGGTCCACCACGCCTTCCTCGCCGCCGCCGCCGTGATGGAGGAGCACCTCCCCTACCCGACGATCATCGGGTTCGACGAACGCTCCGCGACGCTCCACTACCACGGCAAGCGGGGCACCTGGGCCGCGCCGGGGAAGACGATGCTCGTCGACGCCGGAACCGCCGTCCGCGGCTACGCCTCCGACATCACCCGGACGTTCGCCGGCGACGGGTGCGACCCGCTCTTCCGCGACCTGATCGCCGGGATGGAGGCGATCGAGCAGGAGCTCGCCGCCTCGCCGCGGCCCGGGATGAAGTACCTCGACCTGCACGTGAAGGCGCACGTCCTGATCGGCGACCTCCTCCACCGCGCCGGCATCCTGAAAGTCGCCGGCGAGGCCGCCGTCGCGAAGGGGCTGACGCGCCCGTTCTTCCCGCACGGCCTCGGGCACTTCCTCGGCATCCAGGTCCACGACGTCGCCGGGCGCCAGGCGGACCGCGAGGGGACGCTCGCCCCTCCGCCCGCCGAGTACCCCGCGCTCCGGACGACCCGGACGATCGAGGCGGGAATGCTCTTCACGATCGAGCCCGGGCTCTACTTCATCCCGATGCTCCTCGAGACGCACCGGGAGGGGGCGAACCGGGCCGACGTCGACTGGGCGATCGTCGACAGGCTCACGCCGTTCGGCGGCATCCGCATCGAGGACGACGTCTTCGTCGAGGAGCACGGGATCCGGAACCTGACCCGCCCCGAGCTGCCATGAGCGAATCGCCCCGCGCGGCGGGCTTCGCGCAGCCCGCGGAGTGGACGCCGCACGAGGCGTGCTGGCTCGCCTGGCCCAGCCACGGGGAGCTCTGGAAGGAGGCGCTCGGCCCCGTGCAGGGCGCCTTCGTCCGCTTCGCCCGCGCGATCGCCGACCCGGGCCCCGAGGGCCCGCGCGGCGAGCGGCTCGAGGTCCTCGCGCCGACGGCGGAGCGGGCCGAGGAGGCGCGGGCACGGCTCGAAGGACTCGGAGCGCGCGTCCACGAGATCCCGTTCGGCGACATCTGGATGCGCGACATCGCGCCGATCTTCGTGACGTCGGAGGCGGGCGAGGTCGCGGCGGCTTCTTTCGTCTTCAACGGCTGGGGGAACAAGTACGACCTCCCCGGCGACAGGGAGGTCTCGTCGCGCGTCGCCGCGGCGTCGGGCCTCCGCACGTTTCGCGACGAGCTCGTCCTGGAAGGGGGCTCCGTCGAGCCGGACGGCGAGGGGACGCTCCTGACGACGCGGCAGTGCCTCCTGAACCCGAACCGGAACCCGGGCCTCTCGCAGGCGGCGCTCGAGCGGCGGCTCCGGGACGGCCTCGGCGCGGAGAGCGTCCTCTGGCTCGGCGACGGACTGATCAACGACCACACCGACGGGCACGTCGACACGGTCGCCCGCTTCGTCGCCCCGGGCGTCGCCGTCTGCATGGAGCCCTCCGGCGGCGGCGACCCGAACGCGGTCGCGCTGAAGGAGATCCTCCGCGACCTCGCGTCGATGCGCGACGCGCGGGGGCGGAGGCTCGAGGTCTTCACGGTGCCGTCGCCCGGCGTCGTCACCGATCCCGACGGCGAGCTGATGGCGGCGAGCTACGTCAACTTCTACGTCGCGAACACGACGGTCACCGTCCCGGTCTACGGGACGCCGAACGACGCGCCCGCCCTGAAGCGGATCGAGGCCCTCTTCCCGGGCCGGCGCGTCTGCGACGTCCCCGCGCGCGAGCTCCTCCTCGGCGGCGGGGCGTTCCACTGCATCAGCCAGCAGCAGCCGAAGGGAGGCCGCGGATGACGGCCGAGACGCTCTCGATCGGGATCGTCCAGTGCGCGCTCGGCGGCTCTCGCGTGGAGAACGCGGAGCGCGTCCTCGCCCTCGTTCGCGAGGCGGCGAAGGGGGGCGCGCAGCTCGTCGTGACGCCGGAGCTCCTCGAGGGGCCCTACTTCTGCCGCGAGGAGAAGGACTCCTTCTTCGAGTGGGCGCGCCCCGTCGAGGGGAACGTCACGCTCGCGCGCTTCCAGGCCCTCGCGAAGGAGCTCGGCGTCGTCCTCCCCTTCTCGTTCTTCGAGAAGGCGGGGAACGCCTACTACAACACCCTCGCGATGGTCGACGCCGACGGCGCGCTCCTCGGCACGTACCGCAAGAGCCACATCCCCGACGGCCCGGGCTACGAGGAGAAGTTCTACTTCCGCCCCGGCGACACCGGCTTTCGCGTCTTCGAGACGAAGGCGGGGAAGGTCGGCGGCGCCGTCTGCTGGGACCAGTGGTACCCCGAATGCGCGCGGGCCCTCGCGCTCCTCGGCGCCGACGTCCTCGTCTACCCGACGGCGATCGGCTCCGAGCCCGCGAACCCCGCTCTCGACACGCGCGACCGCTGGCGGCGCGCGATGGTCGGCCACGCAGTCTCGAACGTCATCCCCGTCGCGGCGTCGAACCGGATCGGCGAGGAGGACGGCCAGCTCTTCTATGGCTCCTCGTTCGTCGCCGGGACCGACGGTTCCTTCCTCGCGGAGCTGGGGCGCGACGAAACCGGGGTCCGCGTCGTCACGGTCGACCTCGCGGCGATCCGGCGCGAACGGGCCTCCTGGGGCTTCTTCCGCGACCGGCGGCCGGAGCTCTACGGCGTCCTGACGACGGCCGACGGACGGCAGAAGGTCTGATCGCGTGCGGGGAGGCCCGAAGGGCTCCCCGCCGCGCCTCACGCCAGGTCGAAGACGAGGAGCTCGGCCTCCGCTCCCGCGCCGCGCAGAGTGAAGGAGGTCTCGTCCGAGGCGGCGAGGCCGTCCCCCGCTTCGAGGCGGTGGCCGTTCACCTCGGCCTCGCCGCGCGCGACCTGGACCCAGAGGTGCCTTCCTTCCGCGATCTGGAGCGGGACGCTCTCCCCTTCGCGGAGGATCGTCGAGAAGAGCCGCACGTCCTGGCGGATCGCGATCGAGCCGGCCTCGCCCGTCTCGGACGCGAGAAGGCGAAGCCGACCGCGCTTCTCCTCCTCCTCGAACCGCTTCTGCCCGTAGCGCGGGGCGTAGCCGCGCCTGTCGGGGACGATCCAGATCTGGAGAAAGTGGACCGGCTCGCTCTCGGAGGCGTTGAACTCGCTGTGCCTCACGCCCGTCCCGGCGCTCATGTACTGGACGTCGCCCGGGACGATCGCGGAGCCGTTCCCCAGGCTGTCCTCGTGGGCGAGAGAGCCCGAGAGGACGTACGAGAGGATCTCCATGTCGTTGTGCCCGTGCGTCCCGAAGCCGGCGCCGGCGACGACGCGGTCCTCGTTGATCACCCGCAGGGAGCGGAAGTGGACGTGCTCGGGATCCCAGTAGTCGGCGAACGAGAACGTATGGCGGGTGTCGAGCCAGCCGTGGTCGAAGCGGCCGCGGTCGGCGCTCTTTCGGATTCGGATCATCGGGACCTCCCCGGGACCCCGGAGCCGGGGTCCCGCTCTCCGGGCCAGTGCACGGACCGGACCACCCTCGCGCGGGCGCGATCGACGGCCCGGAGCCGCGCCGCGCCACACGGAGACGGCGCAAAGCGCGCCGCCGCCGGCCGGGACCCGTCGATTCGAGAGGCGGCGACCTCTCGCTTTGAGAAGATCCCTCCATGCGCGCAGACGACCTGACGCTCGACGCCCTCTTCGACGCCGATCCGAAGGGCGGGATCTACCGCTTCGCCGGGGAGCGCGCGATCCTCCTCGACACGGCCGCGCTCGGCCTCCTCCGCAAGGAGCTCATCGAGACCCTCTCGACGAGCGTGGCGCGCGGGGTCCTCTACCGCTTCGGCTGGGCGCACGGGTGGCGGACGGCCGAGGCGATGCGGGACGCCTTCGAGTGGGAGAGCCCGAAGGAGTGGATCCACGCCGGGGGACGCCTCCACCGCCTGAAGGGGCTCGTCACGTTCCGTCCCGTGCCGCGCGCGCCGGACGAGCCGCCGCGGCACTTCTCGCAGGCGTTCTGGGACGAGTCGTACGAGGCGGAGCAGCACCTGCTGCACTTCGGCCGCTCCGACGAGCCGGTCTGCTGGACGCTCACCGGCTTCGCGAGCGGCTACCTCTCCGCCTGCCACGGCCGGTCGATCCGCGTCGTCGAGGAGGAGTGCGTCGGGAAGGGGGACCCGGCCTGCCGGATGGCGGGCGAGCCCGAGGAGGAGTGGGACGAGGCGACCCGGAAGGCGCTCTCGGGCCTCTCGGAGCGCTGCCTCGAGGGAGAGCTGGGGCGCGTCCGCGACGCGCTCCGCGCAACCGAGCAGAAGCTGAAGGCGCGGCGGAGCGAGCTGACGCGGCTGAAGGTCGAGGAGCCGCACCCAGGCGTCGTGGCGCAGAGCCCCGGGATGCGGCGCGCGTTCGACCTGGCGTCCCGCGTCGCGCGCGTCGACTCGACGATCCTCCTGACGGGCGAGAGCGGCTCGGGGAAGGAGGTCCTCGCGCGGGTGATCCACGAGCGCTCGCCACGAGCCGCGGGGCCCTTCGTCGCGATCAACGGCGCGGCGCTCCCCGAGAGCCTCCTCGAGAGCGAGCTCTTCGGTCACGCGCGGGGCGCGTTCTCCGGCGCCGCCTCCGACCGCCCCGGGCTCTTCGAGGCGGCGAACGGCGGCACCCTCTTCCTCGACGAGATCGGCGAGGTGCCGCTGGGCCTGCAGGCCAAGCTCCTCCGCGCGCTCCAGGAGCGCGAGGTGCGGCGCGTCGGCGAGAACCGGAGCCGCAAGGTCGACGTCCGCGTCGTCGCCGCGACGAACCGCGACCTCGGGAAGGACGTCGAGACGGGGCACTTCCGGCGCGACCTCTACTACCGGCTCCGGGTGATCGAGATCCCGATCCCGCCGCTCCGGGAGAGGCCGGAGGACGTCCTGCCGCTCGCGAGGGCGCTCCTTCTCGACGCGGCGCGCCGGACCGGCGCGAAGGTGGCCGGCTTCACGCCGGAGGCGGCGCGCCTCCTCCAGCGCCACCGCTGGCCGGGGAACGTCCGCGAGCTGGCGAACGCGGTGGAGCGGGCCGCGGTCCTCGCCGACGGCGCGCGCGTCGGCGCGGAGGACCTCCCGGACGAGATCGTCCGCCCCGCACGCGGCGGCGGCGCCGAGGGCGAGACGCTCGCCGAGGTGGAGAAGGCCCACGTCCTCTTCGTCCTCGGCGAGGAGGAGGGCCACCGGGAGAAGGCCGCGCGGCGGCTCGGGATCGGCGTCGCGACGCTCTATCGGAAGCTGAAGGAGTGGGACGAGAGCGGCCGCTGAGGGTCAGCGGCCGGTTCCCCGGCGGTCGAGACGCGCCGGCACCCGCACCGTGAACGTGGAGCCGACCCCCGGCTCGCTCTCCATCTCGAGCGAGCCGTGCAGGAGCTCGCAGTAGCCCCGTGAGATGACGAGGCCGAGGCCGGTCCCGCCGAAGCGCGCCGCGTGCCCCGGGCTCGCCTGCGCGAAGGGGGTGAAGATCCGCTCGCGCTGCTCGGGCGTCATCCCGATCCCGGTGTCGGCCACGCGGATCGTCAGGAAGCCCCCGTCGATCGCGGCCTCCACCGAAACCGTCCCCCCCTCCGTGAACCGGGCGGCGTTCGAGAGGAGGTTGAGGAGGACCTGCCGGAGCTTCCCCTCGTCGGAGAGGACCCGCCCGAGGCCGTCGACGCCGCGGGTCTCGAGCCGGTTGTGCCCCCGCTTCACCAGGGGCCACGCCGTCTCCGCCACCTCGCGGACGAGCGCCGCCGCGTCGAACTCGGTCAGGTGGAGCTCGGCGCCGCCGGCTTCGAGCTTCGAGAGGTCGAGCGCCTCGTTGACGAGCGCGAGCTGCTGCCGGGCCGCCCGCTGGATCTTCGCGACGTCGGGGAGGAGATCCTCGGCGCCCCGCTCCCGCAGCTCCTCCCCGAGGAGATCCGCGTAGCCGAGGACCGCGCTCAGCGGTGTCCGCACCTCGTGGCTCATGTGGGCGAGGAACCGGGCCTTGCTCTCCATCGCTTCCTGCGCCGCGTCCCGCGCCGCCTCCAGCTCCCGCGTCCGGAGGCGGACGAGCGCCTCCAGGTCGCTCGCCTTCCGGCGCAGCTGCCTCTCGCGCAGGTGGACGACCGCCAGGCCGAGCGCCGCCGCGAGGAGAGACCAGAGGACGAGCGCGGCGGGGCGGCGCCAGAAGGCCTGCGTCACGCGGAACGGGACCTCCAGCGGGCCCGAGACCGTCGCGTCGGCGTCGCGCCCCCAGACGCGGAAGACGTACTCGCCGGGAGGGAGGTTCGTGTACTCGCGGCGGTGCGCCGTCGTCCACTCCGTCGGCGTGGCCTCCCGTCCGCCGAGCTGCGTCCGGTAGCGGAGGAGCGACGGGCCGTGGTAGGCGAGGAGGGCGTACTCGAACGCGACGTCGGCCTCGCGAGGGCGGAGGGTCACGGCGCCGTCCGTCGGGCGGGCGGCACCACCGGCGACGAACCGCTCGAGGACGAGCGGGTGGGGAGCCGGTTTCGCCGCGGAGGTCCGCGCGGGGTCGAAGATCGCCGCACCCGCCGCCGTCGAGATCCAGACACGGCCGGCCCCGTCCACGAGGCTCCCCTGGTTGCAGGTGGCGCTCGGGAGCCCTTCGTTCGTGCCGAACACGGCGACCTCGAGCCCGCCGCGTGCGCGGGAGGGCGCGAGGCGCGCGACGCCCCGGTTCGTGCCGAGGAAGACGGGACCGCCGGGGACCGGCGCAATCGAGAGGACGACGTCGCTCGGAAGCGGCGGCCGGCTCTCCTCGGTGAGGAGCGACCAGGTTTCGCCCGGGTCTTCGAGGCTCCGGCGCGCGAGGCCTCCGCGAGTCCCGACCCAGAGCTCGCGCGGACCGCCTGGCAAGGCCACCTCGGCGAGCGAGAGAACGACGTTGTTCGGAAGCCCGTTCGTCCGGTCGTGGATCTTCACGACCCGGCCGTCCGCCACCTCGGCGAGGCCGCCGCCGCGCGTCCCGGCCCACAGCGTTCGGCGGGAGCCCGTGCGCGTCTCGAGGAGCGAGAGGACGGAGCGAGCCGGGAGGCCCTCGCTCTCCCCGAGGGTCGTCCAGCGGCCCGCCGCGAAACGGCCGAGCCCGGACCTCTCGCTCCCGGCCCAGACGACGGGGCGCCCGGCTTCGTCCCGCGTGGCGAGGAGGACGCTCGCGTCGTCGGAGCGGAAGGCCGGCCGCGCCTCGATCGGACGCCATCGGGGGCCCTCCCGACGGAAGATCCCCGCGCCGGTCAGGCTCGCCCAGATCTCCGACGCTTCTCCCGGGCCTCGGACCTCGGCAAACGAGCGGACCTCGCCGGCGGGAAGCGCCGACGCCGGCCCGATCACCGCCAGCCGTCCGCCGCGAAGGAGGGCGGCCCCACGGCTCGTGCCGATCCAGACCTCGGGCCCACCCTCCGCGCCGCGGGTCTCGAAGAACGAGAAGACCTCGTCGCCCGGCAGGCCCGAATCCGCATCGAACGGCGCCCACGGCGTCGGTTGAACTCGGAGGAGCCCGGAGAGGCGCGTCCCGACCCAGAGGGTCTCCGGCGCTCCGGCGCCGCCGCCGGCGAGCGCGTAGATCGAGAGCGGCTCCGCCCCGAGCGCCACGCCCTCGAACGCTCCTCCCCGCAGCCGGTAGAGGCCCGCGTCGCGGGTCCCGACCCAGACCGTCTGCGAGCCGCGGGGGCCGGTCGCCGCGAGGCTCGTGACGAAACGGCTCCCGAGGCCCTCCTCCGGTCCGAAGCGCGTGACGCCCCCGGCGCGCACGCGGAAGAGGCCGGCTCCGAACGTCCCGACCCAGAGCGAGCGCTCCCCGCCGTCTTCCGTCTCGAGGAGCGCGTTCACGCTGAACCCGGCGAGCGACACGCCGAGGTCGATCGGCGAAAAGCGCTCCCCTTCGCCCAGCTCCGCCACGCCCCCTTCGCAGGCCGCGACGAGGCGCGCCTTTCCCGAACCGGCCCGCCGCTCCAGGAGGGTCCAGACCCTCGGATCGGGAAGCCCGCTCCCGACCGGCTCGAACCTCGCCCCGTCGAAGCGGGCGATCCCTCCGCCATGAGTCGCCGCCCAGAGCGTCCCGTCCGCGGTCTCGAGGAGATGGTTGACCCGTGCGGCGGGGAGGCCGGCGGCGCCGTCGAAGACTTCGGTCACGCCGCCCCGGCGCCGGACCGCGCCTCCTTCCTCGCGACCGAACCAGAGGCTCCCGTCCCGCGTCCCGACGACGGACCGCACGTAGTTCGAGACGGCCCGGTCGGGCATGTCAAACGGGTGCCAGCTCCGTCCGTCGAACCGCGCCGCGCCGTCCTGCGTGCCGACCCAGAGGTATCCGCTGCGATCGAACGCGATCGCGTGGACCGTCCCCTGCGGGAGCCCGTCCCTTTCTCCGTAGGTCGCGACCGAGGGGCGGGCGAGGTCGACCTCCGCGCGGACGCCCGAAAGCGGCGCGCCGGCGAGGAGACCCAGCGCCGCGATGGCTGCGATCGGTGCGCGCATGCTCGAACGAGACTATCGTGACGCCGCGGTCGGAGGGAGCGTCGGACTCAAGGCTCGCCGTCTCCCTCGCGGTGCCGCTCAGCCTCCCCGACGAACGGGACGAACCGGACCGGGAGGACGCTCGTCTCCCGGATCCCGTCGGGAGTCCTCTCGAGGACCTTCAGCTCCTGGTAGAAGCCTCCGACCGGGATCACCATCCGCCCTCCCGGCGCGAGCTGGGCGACGAGGGGCTCGGGGACCTTCTCCGGCGCCGCCGTGACGAGGATGGCGTCGAAGGGGGCCTCCTCCGGCCATCCGAAGTAGCCGTCGCCGGCGCGCAGCTCGACGTTCGTCGCCCCGAACACCGCCAGCCGGGCCTCGGCCTGCTCGGCGAGCTCGGGCCGGATCTCGACCGAGAAGACGCGCGCGGCAAGACGGGAAAGGACGGCGGTCTGGTAGCCGGAGCCGGTCCCGATCTCCAGGACCTTCTCCGTCCCGGTCAGACGGAGCTGCTCGCTCATGAAGGCGACGACGTAGGGCTGGGAGATCGTCTGGCCGCTCCCGATCGGAAGGGGATGGTCGTCGTAGGCCTGCGCCGCCTGGTCCGGCGGGACGAAAAGGTGCCGCGGGACCTCCCGGAGGACCGCGAGGACGCGGGCGTCCTTCACACCCCGGGCGACGATCTGCCGATCGACCATTCCCGCGCGGGCGCGGGCCGTCGGGTCGGGGCCTCCGGTCGAGCCGGGGCATCCCGCGCCGAGGAGCCCGCCGAGGAGGGCCACCACGCTCCCGATTCTCCACCCGGCGGCCGGCGACGCGTGCGACGTCCTCACGAAGGAGCATTCTAGCGATCGCCGTGCCGCGCCGACCGTCCTGAAACGGGAACGCCGCCGGGCCCCCGGCGCCGCGGCCCGGCGGGACCTCAGGTCGGACGCGCGACGAGGACCGTCTGGTCGTCGTACTGAGGAACGCCCCGGGTGAAGCCCTCGACCGCGGCGAAGATCCGGTCCTTCAGGACGTTCGGCGGCAGCGCGCGCCCCGACTCGAGGAGGCGCGTCAGCCGCTCCATCCCGAACTCCTCGTCCTTCGCGTCGACCGCCTCCGTGATCCCGTCGGAATAGAGGACGACGAGGTCGCCCGGAGAAAGGAAGAGCCGGCTCTCCGTCTGCGTCGCCGACTCGAACATCCCGATCGGGACTCCGCCGCTCGGCAGGAGCTCCGTCCCGGCTGCCGAGATCCGGATGCCGGGGTTGTGTCCCGCGTTCACGTAGCGGAGGCTCCGGTCCGACGGGTCGTAGACCGCGAGGAAGAGCGTCACGAACTTCCTCGTGGAGGAGAAGCGGGCGAGGTGGCGGTTCGTCCGGGCGACGAGGGCCGTCAGGTCGGACGCCCCGGCCTCGACGAGGAGGTGGATGCAGGCGTGGACGGTCGAGACGAGGAGCGCCGCAGGGATCCCCTTCCCCGCGACGTCGGCCACGCAGAACGCGACGCGTCCGTCCGGGAGCGGGTAGACGTCGTAGAAGTCTCCGCCGACCTGCCGCGTCGGCCGGTTCCCGGCGGCGATCAGGATGCCGGAGACGGCCGGGAGCGTCGTCGGGAGGATCGCCCGCTGGATGGAGGCGGCAATCTCGATCTCGCGCTCCATCTTCTCCTTCTCGACCGCCTCGCGGTGCAGGCGCGCGTTCTCGAGCGCGATGGCGGCCTGGTTCCCGAACAGCGAGAGGATCCTCACGTCGGCCGGGCCGAAATCGTCGATCCCTCCCTGCCGGTTCTCCTTGTCGGCGACGACGAGGAGGCCGAGCGGACGTCCCTCCGAGGAGATCGGGACCGCCAGGAGCTTCTCGGCCGGCGCCCCCGCGAGCGACGCGGGACGGTCCTCGCGCCGATTGCAGACGAGGACGGCCCCGTCGGGCTCCTCCACCGAGCCCGGCTCCACGAGCGGGGTCCCGAAGCTCCGGACGAAGACGGCGTTCCCGCCGTCCGCCGGGCCGCCGGGCCGGACGACGAGCGTCCCGCTCCGCGCGTTCAGGAGCGAGACCGACTTCATGAGGATCTCGTCGGCGAGCGACTCGAGGTCGAGGGTCCTCGCGATCGAGAGGCCGACGTCGTAGATGCTCTCGAGCTCCCAGACCCGGTACTTCAGCTCGAAGTCCGCCTCGCGGACCTTCTCCGACATCCGCACCCAGGCGAGGAGGGAGGCGGCGTGCGCCGCGACGGACGCGAAGCCGACCGGGTCGGCCGGGGAGCGCTCGAGGGCGACCCAGGCGAGCGTCTCGTCGCCGACGGTCAGCGGGACGACGCGCGGGTCGAAGGGGGGCTCTCCCTCGGGAGGGTCCGTCCCGAAGACCCGGACGAGGAGCTCCTGGTCGTAGCTCGCGACGTGGGCGCTGCCCCGCGCCAGGCTCGCGGCGAGCCCGGCGAGCTCCGACGGGAGCGGGTCGAGGCCGCGGGCGGCGGGATGGCAGCGGGCCCCCGCGTCGAGCGCGAGGCCTCGGGCGCCTCCCGCCCCCTTCAGGAGCGCTTCGAGGATCGGCTCGAGAAGAGCGGTCCCGGCCGAGGCCGGATCGAGCGTCGCGAGGAGCGCGTGGGCCCCCGGGACGTCGGCGCGCATCGGCCCGCGCTACTCCGCCTCACCGCGCAGCCACGCCAGGGCGTCCTCCGGCGCGGGGAAGATCCGCGCGTACTGCGCGAGCCCCATGATCTGGAACGTCTTCTCGATCGTCGGCGTCAGGCGGCAGAACGCGAGGCGTCCCCCCTGGTCCAGGACCTTCTCGAGCACCTCGATCAGGATCGAGATCCCGATGGAGTTCACGATCTTCGTCTTCTCGAGGTCGAGCAGGAGGCGGATCGTTCCCTCGCCGAGGAGGGTGTAGGCCTGCCGGGCGATCTCCTCTCCGCCGGTGTTGTTGATGTACCCGTCCGTCCGGAGGATCGCGACCGTCCCGTCGGGCTTCTCCAGGGTCACTTTCAACGTCTCGCTCATCGTCGCCCTTCAGCGGTACTTCCGCATCACGATCATCGTTCCGCGCTCGCCGCTCTCGATCCTCACGTCGTCCATCAGGCTCCGGATGATACGAAGCCCCCACCCCCTCTTGTGCGGTGCCCGGAGCTTCTTCCCGATCTCGGGCGACGCGACGCACGCCGGGTCGAAGCCGTGACCGTTGTCGAGGACGTCGACCTCCAGGTAGGCGCGGCCGCCGTTCCCGGGTCTCTCGGTGCCGACCCGGAACCTCAGCTCCACGCGGTGGTCGGGGGTCCCGCTGTGCTCGAACGCGTTGATACACGCCTCGACGACGGCCATCTTCACTTCGTCGATCTTGTCCCGTCCGAGCTCCATCCATTCGCCCAGCGCCGCGACCTGGGCCGTCGCGGCGATCTCCATCTCCGGGGCGACCGGAATGGTGAGGTGGACCTCTCGGGTGTCTGCCGTCGACATCGGCGGTGTTCGGCGCGTCAGAGCAGCAGGAGAGCCCGGACGAGCACGGTCACGGTTTCGGGGATGTTACCCGACACCTGGAGCGCCGCGAACGCCGCAGCCTCGCCGAGCAGGAGGAGGGAGAGCAGGCCCGGGACACGGCGCTCGCCCTCGACGGTGGTGGGTCGGTCGCCCTCGGCGCGGAGACGCCCGACGAGCCGCCCCGGCACCGGCCGATCCGACAGTCCCATGCTGCGTTCCATCGACTCCTCCCGCGACGGAATGACGCAACAGCTGCGCCAGAACGACCCTGTCGAGAATATTCTATCTAAACACCTTGTTTACAGCTACTTACAACAACGCCCCCGATCGTCGCCCGAAGGGATAGCGGCATAATGCCACATCCCGCTTGGATCGAAAGCTCGCAGTCGCACAAATAGCTCTGGTCCAATTGCTTACGCGGCATGGGACATTATGCCCCGGTGTCCTAATTAGACACGTGCTTCCGGTAGAGAGTCCGGCGGTTGATGCCGAGAATGCGCGCGGCCTCGCTCTTGTTCCCGCTGACCGACTCGAGGACTCTGCGGATGTGCTCGAGCTCGAGCGTCGCCAGGTCCTGGGAGCCGTTCGACCCGGGCCCCGGACGTCCACCGCGAAGCTGCAGGTCGCCGGCCTCGATCGTCTCTCCCGGCACGAGCGCCACCGCCCCCTCGAGCAGGTTCTCGAGCTCGCGGACGTTTCCCGGGAACGGGTAGTCGAGCAGGCGCGCGACCGCCTCGCGCGCGAGGGATTTCGGCCGCCGACCCTCGCGCGCCGCGATCCGCGACAGGAAGTGCCCGATGAGACGTGGGATGTCCTCCCGCCGCTCGCGAAGCGGAGGAAGCGGGATCTCGACGACCCGGATCCGGTAGTAGAGGTCCTCGCGGAACCGCTTCTCCCGGATCGACCGCTCGAGGTCCGCGTTCGTCGCCGCCACGACGCGGACGTCGACCGGGATCCGCCGCCGCCCGCCGAGCCGTTCGATCTCCCGCTCCTGAAGGACCCGGAGCAGCTTGGCCTGGATCGCGAGCGGGGCGTCGGCGATCTCGTCGAGGAAGATCGTCCCGCCCGAGGCGAGCTCGAACTTCCCCTGCCGCGCCTCGACCCCCGTCGCCACGCCCCGCTCGATGCCGAAGAGCTCGGCTTCGAGGAGCGTCTCCGGCACCGCCGCGCAGTTGAGGGCCAGGAACGGCCCGTCGCGGCGCGGGGAGGCCGCGTGGAGAAGCCGGGCGACGAGCTCTTTGCCCGTGCCGCTCTCGCCGCGGATCAGGACGCCGACACGGGACGCGGCCGCGCGCACGACGAGCTCCTTGACCCGCCGCATCCCGGCCGAGTCGCCCACGAGCAGGTCGTCGATCCCGAGCGAGCCCTTCAGCGCCCGGTTCTCCTCCCGGAGGCGGTCCACGTCGGCCTCGAGGGCACGCAGCTGGCGGAGGGCGTCGAGCGCCGGCGCCGCGAGGGCCGCGACCGACTCGAGGAAACGCCGGTCGCCGTCGTCGAACGCCGCCGCCGGGCCTTCCCGGGCCTCCCGGTCGAGAGCGACGAGGACGCCGAGGACGCGGTCCCGCACGACGAGCGGGGCCCCGACGACGCTCCCCGCGGGGCTTCCGAAGACGGTCTCCTCCGTCCGGGAGAGGGGGCCGCGGGCCCGGCAGAGGTCGAGGACGAACGGGTCGGACGCGGCGGCGAGGCTTCCCGGGAACGTCGGGAACGCGACCGTCGAGACGACGGCCGGGCCGCCCTGCTCCTCGAAGACGACCCCGAAGCCGCGCTCGGCGTCGAGGAGGGCCACGGAGCGCGCCACGATCTCGTCGACGAGGGCCTGCTCGTCCCGCAGCACGTTCAGCGCCCGCGAGACGTCGTAGAGGGTCTCGAGGCGGAGGACCTTCTTGCGGAGGTCGAACGACTCGCTGGAGCGCGCGACCCGGACCGCCATCTCAGCGCCCGGCGCCTCCCGTCGTCGCGGAGGAACGCCCGCCGATCCGGGCGAGGACCTCGAGCGCCGGCGCGAACCTCGGGTTCACGGCCAGCACGGGCCGCAGCTCCTCCCGCGCTTCGTCCGGCCGCCCCAGCGTGACGAGCGCGTCCGCGAGGCGGGTCCTCACGCGGAAGATCGACGGGTAGTACGAGAAGTCGCCCATCCCGCGCTCCGCCTCGGTCGCGAGGATCTCCCGGAAATGCCGGACGGCCCCCTCGAGGTCTCCCCGGGCGACGGCCATCGCCGCCTTCGGTCCCGAAAGGCTCGTCTCGAGAGCGGCCTTGCCCTTCGGGTCGAAATCGGGCGGCAGCTCCGGCAGGCCCGCGAGCTCCGCCTCCGCCTCCTCGACGCGCCCGGCGATCGCGAGGACGATCGCCCGGGAGCGAGCCACGTTCCAGCGGAGCACGAGCGCGTCCACGCCCTCCCGGGCGGGAGCGGCGACGGCGACCTCGTCGAGGAGGACGAGCGCGTCCTCGGCGCGCCCCGCGTCGAGGAGCGCCATGACGGCGGCGCCGGCGAAGGAGTAGCGGTCTTTCCACGTCTCCGCGAGCTCGGAGGCGCGCCGATACCAGGTCACCGCGCCTTCCGCGTTCCCGCGGCAGGCCTCGACGGTCCCCAGGTGGCCGACGGCCGGGAGGAAGTCCGGCTTGATCTCGAGCGCCCGCTTCAGGTGCTCCTCCGCCTCGGCGTAGCGGCCCGTGTTCGCGTAGAGCTCCCCGAGGGAGTCGTAGGGGTTCGCCTGGTCGGGGGCGAGGAAGCGGTAGCGCTTGAAGAAGTCCTCCCCCTTGACGAAGTCGCGGCGCCGGAG
Organism: Acidobacteriota bacterium; assembly: GCA_029567505.1. GTDB lineage: Bacteria > Acidobacteriota > Thermoanaerobaculia > UBA5066 > UBA5066 > UBA5066. The sequence continues at coordinate 36,601 of JAKPXO010000136.1, read as the reverse complement.
GAAGTAGTAGCCGAGGTAGTTGTAGGCGATGGCCTGGTTCGGGTCGAGCGCGACGAGGCGCTCGTAGGTGGCGAGCGTCTCGTCCGGCTTCCCTTCGCGGGCCAGGACGTTCGCGAGACGGAAATAGCCCTCGGGGTCTTCCGGGAAGCGCCGGACGTACTCCCGGACCCGTTCCGCCGCCTTCTTCGGCTCGCCGGCCAGGAGCTCCGCCTCGACGATCTCGAGGGTCAGCCGCTCGCGCTCGTTCAGGACCTCGCGGCTCTGGGACGCGCACTGGACGAGCGACTTCGCCCGGTCCCGGTCCCTCCCGGCGAGGAGGCCGGCCAGGCGCACGGTCGCCATCGCGAAGTGAGGGTCGAGCTCCAGCGCCTTCGCGTAGGAGGCGAGGGCGTCCTTGTGGTAGAGCCGGCGCTCGTTCTCGAGCCCCTGCCGGTAGAAGCGGTAGGCCTCCGCCGACCGGGTCGTCACCTCGCGCCGGTCCCGTGCGAGGACGGCGAACGCGGTCCCCCCGGCGGCCACGGCGAGGGCCGCGACCGCGAGGAAGAGCTTTCGGACGCGCGGTTTCGTCACGGACTGGTCCCTTCCGGGCCACCGGGCCCTCGGAAAGCTATACGGACCCCGGAGGTGCGGGTTTCGCCCCCGTCACCCGCAGGAGGACGAACGTGGCGTCGTCGGACTGCTCGGCCCCGAACGTGAACTGGCGGATGTCCTCCAGGATCTCCTCCGCCATCTCCGGGAGGGGTGCCGCGGAGTGGCGGACGAGGGAGGCCTTCAGGCGCTCGTCGCCGAAGTAGGCGCTCTCCACCGACATCGCCTCGTTCAGGCCGTCGGTGTAGAAGAGGAGGAGGTCGCCTCTCCGGAGCCAGAACGTCTTCGCGTCGTACGTCGTCTCGCGGAGGGCGCCGAGCGGGAGCCGGCTGACCGGCGCCGGCAGCTCGACGGCCTCGCCGCCACGGACGACGAGCGGGAGAGGCTGCCCTCCGATGGAGTAGTGGAGGGTGAGCTGGACCGGGTCGTAGAGGAAATAGCCGAGCGAGACGAACATCCTCCGCTTGATCTCGTAGATGCGGCGGTTCGACTCGCGGAAGACGGTGGACGGCTCCGGGTCCTGCATCGCCCGGGCGTAGACGATCTCCTTGGCCGCGACCATCAGGAGCGACGCGGGGATCGACTTGCCGGAGACGTCGCCGACGACGAGCGCGACCCGCCCGTCGAACCCGCCGTCGACGGGAAGGAAATCGTAGAAGTCGCCGCCGACGACCTTCGCCGGGAGGCTGACGCCGTAGAGCTCGATCCCGGCGATCCGGGGGAGCTCCCGCGGGAAGAGGCTCACCTGGATGTCGCGGGCGATCTCGAGGTCACGCTCGACCTCGGCCCGGCGGGTCAGCTGCTCGTGGAGGGCCGCCACCTCGAGGCCGAGGGCCCCCTGGTTCGCGATCGTCACGAGGTTGTCGAGGTCCTCCTTGTGGAACTCCTCCTCCGACTTCTTCTCTCCGGCCGCGAGGACGCCGAGGAGCCGGCCGCGCGTCGCGACCGGGACGAGGACGCGCGCCCCGCGCTCGAGCTGGGCCTTCAGGAAGCTCCGAGAGGGGGCGTCGAGCGCCCAGGGGTCGAGGTCGCGCAGGGGGACAGGCGCGTCCCGCTCCACGAGGAGCCGCCCGAGCGCGGCGCCGACCGGGAGCGAGACGTCTCCCCGCCGCGGGTCGGCGAGCGCCCCGTCCTCGGGACGGGGCGTCAGCAGGTCGAGCCGGCTCAGCCGGAGGAGCTCCGCCGTCCTCTCGGTGAGGAGCTGCTGCATCTTGCCGCGGTCGAGCTGGGCGACGACCTGGCGGCTGATGTCGCGGAACGCCGACTGGAAGTCGGCCCGGTCGCGGAAGAAGAGCCGGTCCACGACCGCCTGCATCCTCCGCCGGAGCGGGTCGACCAGCAGGACGACCGCGAGGCCGAACGCGAACGCGAAGAGCGGCGAGAGGGTCCGCGAGGAGACGAGGGCGTTCCCCGCCACGACGGCGAGGGCGTAGAGGCCCGTGACGATCGCCGTGAGGATCGCGTAGACGATCGACTTGCCGACGATCACCTGGACGTCGAAGAGGCGGAACCGGACGATGGCGTATGCGAAGGTGAGCGGCACGAGCGCCATCGGGACGACGCCCCAGGCGAGATAGCGCTCGTCCCGGAAGAGCGACGGGAAGTAGACCGCGAAGAGGACGAACGGAACGATCCCGCCGAGCGTGCCGAGCAGCAGGACGAGGATCGGCCGCCGGGTCGTCCTCTCGCGCGCCGTCCACCAGGAGTGGGCGAGCGCGAGGAGGCCGAGGACGAGGTAGTCGGCGAGGAGGATCCAGTTCGCCCGGGGCGCGCCGTAGACGAGCACGGATCGGTCGCCGGTCCTCCGGAGGACCGCCATCTGGAGCGCGTAGAACGCCGGCGGGAGCGTGTAGAGGAGGACGAAGAGCGCGGGCGATCCGTTCAGGAACCTCTGAAGGTAGACGAGCGGCGCCGCCGGCGGGTCCTCTCCCGGCCGCGCCTCGGCGAAGCGGAAGACCTTCCGGCGCGGGAAGAGGAGGAAGAAGTGGAGGAAGACCGCGCCGAGGAGGAAGAGGGCGAGCGTCCCCGCCACCTGCACGAACCAGTCGATCCAGTAGTAGCTGGACGGCCGGAGGCGACAGACGAAGAAGAGCATGAAGAGGACGCAGAGGAGGAAGAAGACCTCCGCGGCCTCGTCCCTGGCCCGCCTCGAGTAGACGAAGAGGCCGAGACCGAAGAAGAGCCCGCCGAGGAGGGCGTAGTAGACGTACGAGGCCGACCCGAGCCGGTAGGGCGAAAGGAGGACCTCGCGCTCGAGGACCTGCTCTCCACGCTTGACGAGGTACGGGACGGTCTCGCCCGCCGCCAGCCGGCCGAGCTCCGAGGCCGCCTCGGCCGGCGTGTTCAGCATTCGCCGCCCGATGCCGAGGATCGTGTCCCCCGGGCGGATGCCCGCCCCCTCCGCGGGACCGCCGCGGACGACGGCGCGGACCTGGAGCCCGCTCTCGGCGTAGGTGTCCGGCACGACACCGTCCCATGCCTTCGGCAGGAACATGTCGGCCACCGACATCGCCGCGATCAGCGCGCCGAGGATCCCGACGACGACGATGGCCCTCCGGCGGGCTGCAGGCGGCGCGGGGGTCACGGCACTCTTCTCTCGATCGGCTCTCGCGTCGGGGGGCGCACGAAGTATACGGAGGCCATCCCGGCCGGTTCGGCGAGCCGTGCCGCCTGCATGCGAGAATCGCGCCTCGTGACCGCCCGCAGCAGGCGGGGCCTCTTCGTCACCTTCGAGGGGATCGAGGGCTCCGGCAAGTCGACCCAGCTCCGAATCCTCGCCCGGCGCCTCCGCCGGCTCGGCGTGCCGCTCCTCGTGACCCGCCAGCCGGGCGGAACTCCGGCCGGAGCCCGCCTGCGGCGGCTCCTCCTTCACGCCGGCCGGATCGATCCGAGGGCCGAGCTCCTCCTGATGTTCGCCGACCGGCGGCAGCACCTGACGGAGTCGATCGAGCCGGCGCTCGCCGCCGGCACGCTCGTCCTCTGCGACCGCTACACCGACGCCTCGCGGGCCTACCAGGGGGCGGGACGTGGCCTCGGGGAGGACCTCGTCGACCTCCTCCACGCGCGCTTCTGCGGGCTCGAGCCCGACCGGACGTACCTCTTCGACTGCCCGCCCGCGACGGGGCTCGCCCGCGTCGCCGCCGCTCGCGGGGGGAAGGACCGGATCGAGCGCGAGGCGCTCGCGTTCCACCGGCGCGTCCGGGCCGCCTACCTCGCCCGGGCGCGGAAGGAGCCGGGCCGCTTCCTCGTCCTGGACGGGACCCGCCCCGTCGAGGAGCTCGCGGAGCGGGTCGCCGGCGACCTCGACACGCTCCGGGCCGCGCGATGACCGACGTCCCGGTCCAGCTCCTGACGGGGCGCGGCTCGAAGCGTCTCGAGGCGGAGGCGCTCGACGTCGCCGCGTCGTTCCTCTGTCGGAGCGGCGACCGGACGGCTTCCTGCCCCGACTGCCGTCGCGTGGCGCGCCGCGAGCACCCGGATCTCCTCGTCGCCGCCCCGGAAAGCGGCCGGCGCGCGAACACCCCTCCGTTCGACGAGACCTCGGGCTCGAAGGAGACGACGATTCCGACGGCGCTCGTCCGCGCGATCTCGGCCGACGCCTCGCGCCTGCCGTACGAAGGGACGCGCCGCGTCCTCGTCCTCCTCGACGTCGACCGGACCGAGGCGGCCGCGTTCAGCGCGCTCCTGAAGATCCTGGAGGAGCCGCCGTCGCGCGCCCGATTCGTCCTGACCGCGACGCGTCCCCGTCTCCTCCCGCCGACGATCCTCTCGCGGCTCGTCCTCCGCCGGCTTCCCGCGCTCTCCCGGGAGGCGCTCGTCGCCGCCCTCACCGGCGGCGGGATGTCTCCCGAGGAAGCGGCCGGGCGAGCCGCCTTCGGCCCGCCCGGCGAGGAGGAGGCACGCGACCTGGACCTCGCCGCCGCGCGGGAGGGCCGGGACGCCCTCCTCGAGGCGGTCTCGGGGCTCCTCCTGTCCCGTTCGACGGGCTGGGCCCTCGTCCTCGCCGGCCGGCTCGCCGCCGAGGACGCGGGCGCGACCGCGGACCGCCTCTCGCTCCTCGCGGGGCTCCTCCGGGACGCGGTCGCCGCCGGAACCGACCCGGCCGGCCGGACCGTCCATCACGTCGAACGGTACCGGGACCTCGCCCGCCTCTCCGAAGCCGGGGACACGGTCCTCCTCGAGGCGGCGCGCCGGGCGCTCCAGGCGGCCGGGGACCTTCCCGACTCGCGCCGGAACCCGCGCCTCGCCGCCGAGGCCTTCGCCCTCTCGCTGCGGGCCCTTTGAAACGCGAGACGGGCGGGGTGCCCCCGAGGGTGCGCCCCGCCCGGACGGAGGAGGTGACCGTTACTTCTCGAGCTCGACGACGACGTCGATCGCGACCCCCGGCTTCACCTCGACCTCGATCGTCTTCGTGACGAAGCCCGGGCGGACGACGGAGACGGTGTGCTTTCCGGCGTCGACCGGGACGCCGCGGCTCAGGCCGGCGAGCTCCTTTCCCGTGCCCACGTAGTCGTCGTCGAGATAGACCGCCGCGTCGGAAGGCTCGATCTCGAAGCGCAGCCGGGACCGCTCGGCGGGAAGCGCCTCGCGACCGGAGCGCCCCTCCTTCACCTCGCCCCGGACCTTCGGCGCCGGGGCGAGGTCCTCGTCCGCCTCGTCCAGCTCCTCGGCCAGCTCCTCGAGCTCCTCGAGGTCTTCGAGCTCCTCGAGGTCACGCTCCCGGTCGGCCTCGGCCCGTGCCTCGAACCGGCCGGTCCTGTCGCGGCGGGGCTCCTCGGGCTTGCCGAAGACCCGCCCGTGAGGCGTGCCGCGTCGCGGAGGCTCGACCGCCTCGAGCCTCCTCTTGCCCGGCTCGAGCTTCAGGTCGTCCCGGAAACGGAGGCTCTGTCCCGGCTCGACCTCCAGGTCGTGCTTGACGGTCTCGTACGAGGGATGCCGGAACTCGAGCGTGTACTTCCCCTCCTCGAGCCAGAGGAAGTCGGGGTAGCCGTCGAAGTCGTCGGCCGAGCCGATGAACGTGCCGTCGAGGTAGACCTCCGCCGCCTCCGGGCTGACGTCGGTGTCGACCCGCGCGTACCGGTTCGGGTCCGGGCTGTAGTCCTCGACGATGACGACGCCGCCGAAGCCCCAGTGGTACGGGCCGAAGCGGCTTCCCCACCACCACCAGTCCCACGGGCCACCCCACCACCACGACGTCCCGCCCCAGCCGGCGTACGGCGAGTAGTAGCGGCGGCGCGGATGGTGATGCCCGCCCGAGCCGGAGCCGCGCGGATGCGTCGGAACGATTCGCGGGACCCGGCTGCCCCCGCCGCCTGCCGTCGCGGTCGTCGGGCCGCCGCTCCGCCCGTCCCGCGGCTCGGCGCCGACGACGCGCCTTCCCGGGCGCGCCGGCGTCCCCGAGGTCGATTCCCTCGGGGCGGTCGCGCGGCGGGGCGTGGAGGGTGACCCGGCCGAGGGCGCCGGAGCGCTTCGCGGCGCCGAAGGGGCGGGCGCGGAATAGGACGGCGACGGAGAGGAGTGGGAGGGCGATGGAGCGGAGTAGGACGGCGCCGGCGCCGAGTAGGAGGGCGCCGGAGCGGACCCCGTGTCCGGCGAGGCCGTCCCCGGCTCGCGCTGCGCGACCGCCGAGGTCGCGACGAGGAGGGCCGGCAACGCGAGGAGCGCGCCGGCGAGGCCCGGGCGCGACCAGGTCTTCGCCCGGGAGGACGTGCTGGAGAGTCTCGGATGGGTCATGGCGGCCTCCGCTGCGGCCCGTCCTCCCCGAGGGACCGGTGGGCCGCTCGACGAGTCAGAAGCAATCTCCCTGCCGGCTCGGCCCGTCCAGGCGGCGGGACGGGCGCCGACCGGACGGTCAGCGGCCGGAGTGGAAAGCCCACCCAACGAGCGCGTGGTAGGCGCGCAGCGGGAGCGGCACCCCGGCCGAGTCGAGGAGCGCGCCGACCCGCCCCAGGGCGCGATACGCGAACGAGAAGGCCCTGTGGCGAAAGCGCGGACGCGGCGGGGGGAGCCAGCGGTTCCCTTCGAGCTCCGGGTGGATCTCGTAGAGGACGTCGATCGCCCGGCCGACGTGCGCCTGCCGCGCCAGGAACTGCGCCATCGTCTGCGGGTGGACGTGCCGGGTGGCGGCGGCCTTCCGGTAGACGATCGGCAGGCCCGCCGAGGAGAGGCGCCAGCCGAGCTCGCAGTCCTCCCAGCCGTACGACGTGAAGCGGTGGTCGAACGGCTCGGCGCCGAGGTGCTCGCGCGGGATCGAGACGTTCGAGGTGTAGAGCGTCGTGAACGGGACCTCCTGGCCGTCGCGGAGGAGGTCGAACGAGAACTGCGGACCGTGGCCGTTGACGAAGTCGAGGAACGGCGTCACCCGCATCTTCTCCCGGTGCCAGCCGGTGAAGCCGATCACGGCACAGGGGCCGGGACGGGACGCGTGCGCGGCGAGGTGCTCGGCGACGCAGGCGGGCTCCGGGATCGTGTCGTCCCCGAGGAAGAGGACGAGCTCCCCCTTCGCCCGCGCCACGCCGAGGTTCCGCGCCCGCCCCTGCTTCAGGTTCGGCTGTCGGAGCGGGACGAGGTCGAGACGGTCGGAGAGCTCCTCCCGGAGGCGATGGAGAAGGTCCGTCGTCCCGTCGTTCGAGCCGTCGTCGACGACGATCACCTCGAACGGCCGGGCGCTCTGCGCCGCGAGGGCGCGAACCGTCTCCTCGAGGACCGCCTTCCGCTCGTACGTCGGGATGACGACGGAGAGCCTCGCGGGAGGGTGACGCTCCTCGGGCGAGGCCGGGACGAATGCGACGCTCCGAACGCCGGCCCCGAGCCTGCGGAAGTCCCAGCTTCCGTGGACCTCGTCCGGCACCCCGGACGGGGAGCGGAGGACGACGTCGAGGAGGCCGTCCGCGCCCGCGGAAACTTGGACTTCGACCTCGCGCCAGGCGCCCGGCTCGAGCGCCGCCTCCGCCTCGCGCCCGTTGCACGTCACCCGGAGCGGACCGGCGGGCGCGGCCGGGCTGCCGATCGCGGCGATGCGAAGGCGCCCCTCGGCTCCCGCCGCCACACGCATTCCGAGCCGGGCGTCGCCGACGGTCCACCGGAACGAGGCCGTCCCGTCGTGCTCCGGCCCGTACCAGCCCCAGCCGAGACGGCTCTCGCCCGAGGGCTCGCCCGGGAGGAGGACGTTCGAGACGATCCAGGCGTCGGGCCCCTCCTCGCGGAATCGCGGCGCCTCGGGCGGTGGAGGCGGCTGAAGCGCCCGAAGGACGAGGCCCGCGCGACGGAGGTCTTCCGAGGACCGCTTCCGCCCCGCGCTCATGGCGGCGCGGAGGCGGAGCGTCCCCGGCAGGTGCCGGAGGTTCCAGAGGACGGTGTGACCGAGGAGTCGCCACGCGCCGGCCCGTGCCAGGACCACCGCGTGCCACCGGAGGACCTTCGCCGCCTCGAGCGGCTCGACGTACTTCAGGATCGAGCGGACGGCGTGACGGACGCCGAGCTTCAGCCTCCAGTCGAGCCCCCGGACGGCCTTCGAGGTCCCGAGGAACGCGTGCCGCACGACCGAGTCCCGGCAGACGACGACCCGCCGTCCGAGAATCCAGAGCCTCCAGCCGAGGTCGACGTCCTCGTGGTACATGAAGAACGCCGGGTCGAAGCCGCCGAGGCCGAAGAACTCGTGGCGGCGCATCGCCATCGCCGCGGCTGTCGGGAAGAGGACGTCGTGCCAGCGCGGCTCCTCGCCCGACGGCGGCCACGGCGCGTACGGGAAGCGGTAGCCGTGGTCGAACGCGTAGGCGAGGCGCGTCATCCCGCCCCCGAGGCCGTTCAGGAGCTCCGGCGTCGCGAGGAGCCGGAGCGTCGAGCAGGTCGCCGCGATCTCCGGCTCCGCCTCGAGAGGCGCGAGGAGCCCCGCGAGCCAGCCCTCCTCGACGACCGTGTCGGAGTTCAGGAGGACGAGGAAGTCGCCGCGCGCCTCCAGCGCGCCGCGCCGGTTCGCCTCGCCGAAGCCGAGGTTCGCCCCCATCGGCAGGACCTTCACGGCCGGGTGGTGCTCGCGGACCCACGCGACGCTGTCGTCCGACGAGCCGTTGTCGACGAGGATCACCTCTCCCGGCTTCGGGTCCGACGCCTCGAGGGCGGGGAGACACTTCTCGAGGTGGTGCCGGCCGTCGAAGTTGACGACGACGACCGAGGCCCGCGTCGCGAGCGTCCGCCCCGCGCGGCGCTCCGCGTCGGTCCGCTCCGCCTCGAGTCGGTCCCTCTCGCGGGCCGACTCCTCCGTCGCGTGCGACAGGAGCCGCTCGACCGCGGCGACCTCCCGCCGGACCTCCCTCGGCAGGAGGTCCTTCTTGACGTGGAGGAGGATCGCCGAGAGCGTCTCCGGCCCGTAGCGGCCGGCGTGCTTGCGGAGGACGTCGACGCGGTGCCGCTCCTGCGTCGTCGCGGCGTCGGGGTCGTCGACGAAGTGTCCCGGGAAGACGCGGTACTCCGAGACGGGGACGTCGACGAGGCGGAAGCGGTGCGTCTGCGAGAGGCGGAGGAAGAGGTCCCAGTCCTCGAAGCGCTGAAGCGCCGCGTCGAGACCGCCGGCGCCGAGCAGCGCCTCCCGCGGGAGTAGAGGCGCGCTCATCGGAATGAAGTTCTCGAGGAGGAGCGCCGCCTCGTCGAACGGCTCGGCGAAGGAACGGAACGGCGTCCGGAGCCGTCCCTCCCCGGTCCCGCTCCAGCGGAACGCCTCGACGCGCCCGTAGACGACCTCGCCCTCTCGCGCCTCCGCGGCGAGCGCCGGGAGCCCGCCCGGGAGGAGCAGGTCGTCGTCGTCGAGGAAGTGGACGAAGCGCCCGGTCGCGGCCTCGACCCCCGCGTTCGCCGCCGCCGCTCGGCCACGCCCCGGCCGGAGATCGACGAGACGGAGGCGGAGCTGCGGGAACCGCGCGAGGACGTCGGCGACGTCGGCGCCGCCGTCGTTCACGACGACCGTCTCGAGCGGTACGCCCGATTCCGACGCGACGCTCTCGAGCGCCTCGGCGAGGAGCTCGGGACGGTCCTTCGTCCGGACGACGACGCTGACGAGAGGCCGGGCCTGCGCCTCCGCGACGGGAGCGACGACGGCCGCGCCGGACGGCGTCTCCTCCTCGACCGATCGGGCCTGCGGCGGGAGGAGCTCCTCGACGGAGAGCGTCGGACCGATCGCCCGCGCAAGGCGGAGGGGATCGAGGGAGGGCAGGTGGGCGAGCGCGACGAGGAAGAACCCTTCCGCCGACGCCACGCTCCGGGGAAGGCTCATCCGCCGGTACTGCCCCAGCCCCCGCGCGAACGCCGCGTAGTCGTGGCCGCCGAGCTGCGAGACGAACGCCGCGACGGCCGCCTCCTTGCGCGCGACCGTCCTCGAGACGTCGACGAGGACGTTCGGACGGAACGGCTGGGAGACCTCGTAGAAAGCGGCGCGCGCGCCGTCCGGGAGCGCGGCGGCGAAGCGACGGCCGGCCTCGCCCGCGAAGAGGGAGAGGAACGCCTCCGCGACCGCGCGGTGATCGGGATGGATCTCGACCGGCGAGGGGACGAAGACGAGGTCGGGTCTCGTCGCGAGGAACTCGCCCTCGAGCGCCGCCGCGAGCGACTCCCCGGCGAGACCGAGCCCGCGGTCCGGGAGGAAGGCGCAGCGCGCCGCTCCTCCCCCGAGCCGGCGGAGCGCCTCGCGCGTCTCCTCGAGCCGCCGCTCGCCGACGAGCCGCCGAGCCGCAGTATCCGCCTCGTCCCCCGCGCCGTCGGTCACGACGAGGACGTCGAGCCGCGCGCCGCCGTCGAGAAGGGCGGCGAGCGCCCCGCCGCAGCCGAACGTCTCGTCGTCGGCATGCGGCGCCAGGACGAGGACGCGCCGCGCCTCGAGGCGGGTCGTCTCGTAGGGGAGGAGTCGTCGCTCGGGAAAGGGATCCGGGGAAGGGGGCGCCACGCGGCGCGATTCTACCGGCCGGGGGTCCCGGCGAGCCGCCGCTTCATCCCGCGAAGCGGACCTCGGCGAGAGTGGCGCCCGTCGCCCGCGCGAAGGCTCGAAGGAAGAGGGCCTCTCCGGAGTGCGCCTCGGCGAGGTCGGCCGGGGGCGTCCAGCGCCTCTCGTCGGTCGGCACGAGGGCGAGCGCGAACGGCCGGAAGTGGCGGAACGGCGAGATCGCGACCGCCGCCGGGGCCGGGTCGCTCCACGCGAGGCCTTCGGCGGCGGGGAGCGGCGGCGCCTCGAACGACGCGCAGGCGGCGAGGCGCGCGAGACCCCTCTTCCCCACCTCGCCGAAGTGGGTCGCGTAGTACCTCGCCTCCGACTCCGCGAACCAGGAGCCGGCCCTCGGCTCGGTCTTCGTGCTCTGCGCGAACAGGTGGACGACGTGCGCGCCGCCGACGAAGACGAGCCGGCCCCCGCGCAGGAGAAGCCGCCTCTGCCAGTCGTTCTCCTCGTAGTAGAGCGGGTATCCCTCGTCGAACGGCCCGACCGCCCCGAGCGTCGCGCGGGTGACGGCGACGGCGGCCCCGGAGAGACCGCGGACGACGGCGCTCGCGCCGGCAGCGGCCCGCTCCGCCTGAGCCGCCGCCCGCCGGGCGTCGCGCCGGAAGACGCGGTCCGCGCGCGCCGGGTCGGCCGCGAGCGCCCGGCGCGCCAGCTCCTCGGGGCGCCCCTCCTCCGCCGGGGGAAGGAGGACGCTCCGCGCGGTGTCGGCCCAGAGCGCCGGCCCGGCCGCGACGGGTCCGCCGGCTTCGACCGCCGCGGTGAGCGCCGCGACCGAGCCCTCGCAGAAGAGGAGGTCGGGGTTCGCGAGGAGGAGCGTCCCGCCGCGCGCGGCCGCAATCCCGGCGTTCAGCCCCCCGGCGAAGCCGAGGTTCCGGGGCGGGAAGAGGACCCGGTCGGCGTGAGGGACGAGGGCGTCGCGCTCGGCGGCGTCGCCCGAGTTCACGACCACGACCGCCTCGGCCTCCCGTCCGGCGCGGCGCGCCTCCTCGCGGAACGTCGCGATCGCGCGCGCGGTGAGCGTGGCGCTGCGATAGGAGACGAAGACGGCTGAGATCATCGGGTGGTACCCTTCCGCGCGCCGTGGCGATCGAATTCCGACCGGCCGGGAAGAGCGATCGGGCCGCCATCCTGGAGCTTTTCGAGGTGGCGTTCAAGGCGCCGGCGAATGCCGCCGACCTCGCCTGGAAGTACGACGTCAACCCCCACCCGGCGCTCAGCGCCCTCGCGATCGAGGACGGCCGGGCGCTCGGCTTCATCGGGGCCCTCGGGACGCGCTACCGGGGCGAGGCGATGGACCAGCGGGGGAACACGGTCGTCGACGTCATGACGCGCCCCGACTCGCGCGCCCTCGGGCGGGCGGGGATGTTCAAGCGGCTCGGCGAGCTCTTCCGGCGGATCAACGCGGAGGCCGGGACGCTCTTCGACTTCGGCTTCCCGAACGCGCGCGCGAGGAAGATCGAGGAACGCCTCTTCGGCTGCGTCCTGGCCGAGCCGTGCGCGGAGCGGGGCCGCCGGCTCGACGCACCGCCGCTCCTCGGACGGCTGCGGCGCCGGCTCCTCCGCGTGAGCGAGGGGGAGCCGTTCGGTCGCGCGCACGAGCCGCTCGCCGAGCTCCTCCACGCGCGGCCCGGCTGGCGGACCGACCGCTCGGCCCCCACGCTCGCCTGGCGCTTCTCGCGTCCCGGCTTCGCCTACCGGACGTTCCAGCTCCTCGACTGGCGCGGGACATCGCGCGGGTACGCCGTCGTCGCGATCCGCGAGGGGCGCGCCGCCCTCGTCGACCTGCAGGTCGCTTCCGAGTCCGACGGCACGCTCGTCGACCTGCTCGCGGCGGTCCAGGAGCGGCTCGGGGCGATCGCGGCGGACCGGATGGTCCTTCGCTCCCCCCAGCGAGGGCTCCTCGCGTCCCGTCTCGAGGGGGAGCTCGCGTTCGTGCCCGAGCCGTCGGACACGGTCCTCCTCATGCACCCGATCGCCGACGGCTTCGACTTCCTCGCCCCGGGCGCGACGCTCGACTACCGCTTCGCCGACCACGACGTCTTCTGAGGAGCCGACGAGCGGCCGTCTACGCCTGGTTGCGGCAGGCGTGACAGATCGGCAGCTCCTCGAAGCGCCCCTCGCGGTGGATCCGGCGCAAGCGGGCGAGGGCCGGCCCCTCCCAGATCCCGCGGACCGTGTCCCCTTTCGCGAGGTCGCCGACGATCAGCTCGTCCTCGCTGTCGTGGCAGCACGCCGAGACCTTGCCGTCGGCGTGGACGGAGAGGTTCATCCAGAGCATCCGGCACGGCGGGCGGCGCTCCGTCGCGGCGGCCGGCTGCGGACGCGACGCGTCGCTCCGGTCCTCGACCTTCCCGGCCCAGTCGTTGAACTCGTTGATCGCGATCTCGTCCGCGGGGCCGAGAAGCGGCCTCCACCGATCAAAGAAGGCGGTGATCTGGGCCGCGGTCTCCTTCATCCGGATGATCCGGAGGACGAGGCGCGGGCGCGCCGCGGCGCCGCGGGCGGCCAGGAACCGCCGGACGTTCGCCTCGACGACGCCGAGGTCCCCTCCGACCCGCACGGCCGCGTAGGTCTCCGGCTCGACGCCGTCGATCGAGACGACCACCGCGTCGAGGTCGAGGTCGAGCAGCCGCGCCACGTTCCGCTCGTCGAGGAGCGTCCCGTTCGTCAGGACGACGATCGGCCCGATCCCCTTCGCCTTCGCGTGGGCGAGGAGCTCCGCCCACTTCGGGTGGAGCATCGGCTCTCCGAATCCCTGCGGGAAGAGGACGAAGCCCGTCTCCGAGGCGATCTCGTCCACGCTCTTCCGGAACAGCGCCTCGTCCATGAGGCGCCGCTTCCGGCTCGTCGTCGGCACGGGGCACATGACGCACGCGAGGTTGCAGACGGCGGCCAGCTCGAGCGCGAACTCGACCGGGAAGGCAATCCCCTCCCAGCGGTCCGGGTCGTCGGAGGCGAGCCGGGCGCGCCGCTCGGCGTGGGCCTCCGCCGCCTCGTCCCGGAAGAGCGCGCGGACCTCGAGCTCCGCGCCCTGCGGGACGGCGTCGCTCATCGCGCGGTCCCGGAGGAGAGGACGGGCAGTGCCGGGGTCGCGTCCTCGTAGCCCATCTTCCCCAGCTGGTGGATGTCGTAGCAGTCGCAGAAGCTCGGTGTCGTACACCGGAAGGGGGCCGCTCGCCGCGCAAGCCGGCGCTCCTTCACGTTCCCGAGGTCCGCGAGGCCGGGAATCCAGGGGCAGCCCTGTACGCGCCCGTCGTTCCAGATCCGGAAGTAGTCGCGCCCGGCCGGGCAGAGGACCGCCTCCTTCCCGGCGAACGGCGCGGAAAAGTCGTCCTTGTGCTCCTTCTCCACGATGCCGGAGTAGCGCTCGAGGAGGCTCGAGAAGAGCTCCTCCTGCGCCGGGTCGAACGGCCGGTCGCAGTCCCGGATCGCCCAGACCTTCCGGCTGGTCGCCGCGAAGACCGTGTCGCGGTAATACGCGAGCCCCTCCTCCCAGAGGTCGGAGAGGAGCGGCGAGAAGATCGTCCCGAGGATCAGCTCGCCCCGGTGCTTCTCGAGGATCGTCCGCGCGTTCGCCTCCCAGGCCTTCTCGACGCGCTTGTCCCGCACCTGCTTGTAGTGGAGCGTCAGGTTGATCGCGCGGACCTTCGCGAGCTTCTCCTCGGAAAGCTCCGGGTACTCGTTCAGGAGGACGCCGTTCACGTCGAGCGCCACCTCGACGTCGTGGTCGAGGAGCCGGTCGAGGAAACGGTCCCGCTTCGGGTAGCCGGCGAAGAAGTCCCCTTTGCCAGAGAAGATGAAGAACGTCCGCGTCCCGACCTCGTCGAGGAAGAAGCGCAGGTCCTCGTAGGCGAGGGACGGCTCCCGTTTGACGACGGGATGGATGATGCAGTAGTCGCAGTCGAGCTGGCAGTGGCCCGCAGAGGAGCAGAAGACCACCGTCTCGCAGGTCGTCTTCACGTCGGCCACGAGCGCCTCCCGCGGGGTCGATGGATGCGCATCCGTCTCATTCCTTCAGGATGGTATCCCAGCGTCCCGGCGGGCCTCCGTCTCCCCGTCGAGCGAACGAGCGCTCCACGGGGCCGTGCCGTCACCCGGCGCTTCCCCGGCCGAAGGACACCAGCGCGCGCGCGGCCCGGCGTAGACCCGACCCGGCGCCTGCCGGCCGCGCGCGGAACGCCGCCAGGAGCGCCTCGCCGGTCCGATCGGAGTGGAAGGTCCGGGCGATCTCCCGTCCCTCGCGGCCGAGCCGGGCGCAGAGGCCGGGATCGTCCGCGAGGCGCCGCACCGCCGCCTGGAGCGCCCCGGCGTCGAAGACCGGGATCCGGATCGAGGCCCGCGCGTCCGGGTCGATGCCGCGGAAGGCCCCGATGTCGGTCAGGACCGACGGGAGGCCGCACGACATCGCCTCGATCGTCGGCAGGCCGAACCCCTCGACCTCCGTCGACGGGCCAAGGAAGAGGTCGACGTTCCGGTAGACGTCGGGGACGAAGGCGGGCGGCACCCAGATGTGCCGTTCCGCCTCCGGCCAGGCGGCCACCTCCTCGGCGGGAGCGTCCTGCGACATCCGGACGAGCCGGAGCCGCGGAATCTCGGCCTTCAGCGCGCGGAGCGCCGCCGTCGCCCAGGGGATCCCCTTGAAGGGGACGCTCCACTGCCCCGTCAGGAGGACCCGGAACGTCCCGTCCTGCGGGCGCTCCCCGCTCCGCGGCGAGAAGGCGTCGGCGTCGAACGGCTGGGGGATGTGGATCGCTTCCTGCCCGTAGAGCTCCCTCACGAGGTCCGCGAGGTGTGGCGAGACGACGAGCTTCGTCGCCGGGAGGCGATAGACCTCCTCGATCTCGGGCCAGAGCGGACGCGCCGGCTCGTAGATCGCCTCGTAGGCCTGGCAGAGGTGGAAGGGGCGCGCTCCCGGCACGGCCATCGCCTGCGGAACGGTGTGGTACATCGTGCCGACCGCGACGTCGGCCGGCCCGATCGCCTCCGGCGTCAGGTCGGGGACCTGCCGGTAGAACGACCACGACTCCGGCGCCCAGTCGCTCGGCGGCGTGGTGGCCACGACCTCGGCGTCGACGCCGAGGCGGCGCAGGATCGCGACGTGCTGGTAGACGACCTTCACCCCGCCGCAGAGCGCGGTGCCGTTGAGGAGGTAGACGACCTTCATCCGAGCGTCTCCCAGCCGACCGGGACCGTCATGAAGCCGCTCGTCCAGCGGTCCGACTCCACCCGGAACCGAACGTCGCTCCGGGCGTCGTAGAGGGCGAGGCCCTTCTCGTCGCCGAGGAAGATGACGAGGATGAACTCCCCCTTCGCGAGCGGGAGGGACTCCACCGACAGCCGGATCTCGTGGCGCGCTTTCCCGACGAAGGGCCCCGTGCCGGAGACCTTCGAGTCGGCGACGAAGCAGGTGACCTGGTCCGGCGTGACGACGGCGACGTGGACGTGGAGGGGACGCTCCGGCGTGTCCCCCTCGAACGCGAGCTCCAGGACCCAGGGGTCCCCCGGTGCGAAGGCGGCCGTCTCCTTCCCGGCCCCGTCAAGGAGCCGGATCGACGTGAACCGGCCGAGCGAGTCCTGGAGCGCCGCCGGGGCCGCCACGGTCCGCTCCTGCTCTTTGCGCGCGAGGTACTCCTCGTACTGGAGGACGACCTTCTGGGCCTCGCCGAGCGCGGCGACCTCCCCGTCCCGAAGCCAGATCGCCGTCTCGCAGAGCGTGGAGACGTAGTAGAGGGCGTGGCTGCAGAGGAAGATCGTCCGGCCGCGCGAGCGGAGGTCGTGGAGGCGGTCGACGCACTTCTTCTGGAAGCGCCCGTCGCCCACGGCGAGAGCCTCGTCGAGGATCACGACGTCGGGGAGGACCGCCGTCGCGACGGCGAACGCGAGCCGCATCGTCATGCCCGAGGAGTAGGTCCTCACGGGCCGGTCGAAGAAGTCTCCCAGCTCGGCGAAGGCCTCGATCTCGGGAAGGGCCGCCGCGATCTCGGCCTTCGTGAGGCCGGCGAGCGCGGCCTGCAGGACCGCGTTCCGGCGGCCGGTCACCTCCGGGTGGAACGAGGAGCCGAGCTCCAGGATCGCGGCGACGCGCCCGGGGAGATGGACCGTCCCGGAGGTCGGCTCCGTCGTCCCCGCGAGGATCTTCAGGAGCGTCGACTTCCCGGAGCCGTTCTCGCCGATGACCCCGAGGACCGAGCCGCGGAGGACGGTCGCGGAGACGCCCCGGAGCGCGTGGACCGGAGTGTGCCGCGGGCGCCCCGTGATCGCCTCGAGGAGGCGGTCGCGGGGAGACGCATAGAGGCGGTAGACCTTCGAAAGCCCCTCGAAGGCGAAGGCGGCGTCACTCACCTTCGGTCCGGGCGGCGATGCACGAACGGCAGATGAAGTCGTCCGGGGCCTCCTCGACGCCGTACGACCACCGCCGCAGGAGGGCGAGGGCCGGCCCCTCCAGGACCTCCCGGACGCTCTGCGTCTTCAGGTCGCCCACGACGAGCTTCTCGTCGTAGTCCTCGCAGCAGAAGATGCACTTCCCCTCCGCCGTGACGTGGAGGTGCTCCAGCGGCCGCGAGCCGACGTTGTCGCATCCCCGCAGCTTCCGGTGCTTCTCGGCAGGCCGGACTCCGTTCGGCAGCCACCCCGCGCGGTCCCGCGCCTCGAACGGCCGGACGTTGAAGCGGCTCCCGCCGTACCGCTCGGTGATCTCCCGGTGGGCCTTCCGGTGCGGTTCGTCCCCCCCGCCGAGGACGACGAGGTCCATCTCCTGCGCGACCGGCTTGTCGCGCATGTAGTCGATGTTGCGGACGACGGTCTCGAGCTGGTCGACGCCCCGATCCCGGGCGTAGCGGTCCTTCTCGAGCGTCGAGATGTTGACCGAGAGGTAGCGCAGGCCGCCGAGGCCGAGGAGCGCGTCGACCCGGTCCGGCGTCAGGCCGGAGCCGTTCGAGAGGACGGCCGGCGGAAGGCCCGCCGCCTTGATCGTCGCCACCTGCTGGACGAACCGGCGGTCGACCGTCGGCTCGTTGTAGTTGTTCATGCAGACGCCCTCGATCGAGTCGCGGAAGGCGGAGAGCTCCGCGACGATCCGCTCGTAGAGCTCGGTCGGCATGAAGCTCTTCTCGCGGGGGGCGACCGAAACCGGGCAGAAGTAGCAGGCCTGGTTGCAGACGGAGTGCGCCTCGAGAGAGACGACCTTGAGGCGGAACCGGTGGGAAAGGTCCTCGCCGTCCGGGATCGCCCAGAGCCCGGCCCGAAGCTCCCGCTCGATCGCGCCGTCGACAGGGCGGCCGCCCCGGAGCTCGTGGAGCGGGGCGAAGAGGCGGTCCGTCGGGGTCAGGGTCACGTTCGTGAGCGGGTTGACGACCTGCCAGCCGTCGAAGTGGAGGTAGGGGCTCGCCACCAGGCGAGGGGCGCCGGAGAGGGGCGCGGAGGATCGGGAGACGTCGTCCGGGGAGGAGGCGTTCATTCGGACGGATTATCCACGTGCCTCCGCTCCCGCCCGGCAACGCCCCGGCCCCGCCGCTCCGCGTCGTTGCGATACCCTCCCGTCGT
Organism: Acidobacteriota bacterium; assembly: GCA_029567505.1. Lineage (GTDB taxonomy): Bacteria > Acidobacteriota > Thermoanaerobaculia > UBA5066 > UBA5066 > UBA5066. The sequence continues at coordinate 18,489 of JAKPXO010000136.1, read as the reverse complement.
GCCGCCCCGGTCCGTCCCCGCCCGGCCGCGCCCCGCCCGCGGAGCGCTCCTCGCCGTCGCCGCGGCGCTTCTCCTTTCGGCCGACGACCGGCACGCGGGGAAGGTCTCCGACGGCCGCCAGACGATCGGCACGGCGGTCGCGATCGTCGAGACGGGCGAGCTCGGGATCGGGAAGGGAGCCCCGCGCGCGTTCGAGCGCGAGGCCGACGCCGTCTCGCGCTACGGCCTCGGGGCGAGCCTCGCCCAGCTCCCGGCGGCAGCCGCCGCGCCCGCCGTGGAGAGCGCGTTCGGGCCCGGCACCTCGCAGCCGCTCTTCCTCCTCGCGCCGCTCGCGGGGGTCCTCCTCGCGGCGGCCGCCGCAGGCGGGATCGCGCGGCTGGCCGGCGCCTCGACCTCCCTCCAGGGCCTCGCCGTCCTCCTCGCCTCGCTCGGCGGGCCGCTCGGGTCGTACGCCACCTCCGACTTCTCCGAAGCACTCCAGGCGGCCGCTCTCGCCGGCGCCCTCCTCCTCGCCCTCGGCGCCGCCCGAGAGAGCGACCCGCGCGCCTCTCGCCGCCGCGCGTTCGCGGCGGGCCTCGCCGCCGGAGCCGCGCTCCTAATCAAGTCGAGCCTCGCCGCCGTGGCGCCCGCCCTGCTCCTCCCGCTCCTCGCGGCGTCCGCGCTCCGCGGGCGGCGGCTCGCGGCCGCCGCGGTCGGCGCTTTCCTCCCCGTCGCCGCCTGGGTCGCCTTCGAGCTCCACCGGTTCGGCCGCCTCTTCGCCGGCTACGAAGGGGAAGGCTTCACCCACCCGCTCCCCGACGGCCTCTGGCGGCTCCTCGTGGGGCCGAACCGCGGCCTCGTCCTCTTCTTCCCGGCCGCGCTCCTCGCCGCGGCGGCCCTTTCGCACGCGCTCCGCCGCCCGGGCGACGCGCCGCTCCGCCTCGCCGCGGCCGGCTCGGCGCTCGCGTTCCTCGCCCTGCTGGGGACCGCCGCCGCCTGGTGGGCCTGGCACGGCGTCGGGGGCTGGGGACCGCGTCTCCTCGTCCCCGCCGTGCCGCTCCTCGCGCCGTGGGCCGCGCTCGCCGCCGAGGGCCTCGGCGCCGGGGGCCGGCGCGCCGTCGCGGTCCTCTCCGTGACGCTCAACCTGCCGCCTCTCCTCGTCCACCCCTCGCTCGTCGACACCTACGTCGCGAACTGCCGGCGCGCCCCGCTCACGCCGGAGCTCGAGCGCGAGGTCCCCGCCCTCGCCGTCGGCCCCGACGACGCCGGAAGGCCGAGCGTCTCCCCCGAGAACGTCCTCTCGAAGGAGCCGCTCGCCTCGCCGTTCCTCCTCTACCCGTGGTACGCGGCCGCCTCGGCGCCGCGCTCCGCGGAGAGCCGGGCGGACCGGCTCGCCCGCCCCCCCTGGTACGAGACGCGGCCCGGGCTCGGGCCTCGCCTCGTGCCGTTCCCGCCGGAGCTCGCCGACGTCGTCGCGCCGCCGCTCGGGTGGAGCTTCTTCGGCCGTGCGCTCGGGCGGGGGATCGCGGACCCGGCGTCGTTCTCCGTCTACCTCGCCGCCCTCTCCGAGCAGGTCGGCCGGGCGCACGAGACGGGACGGCTCGAACGGGGGCTCGACCTCGCCCGGAAGCTCGCACGCCTCGACCCCGGGGAGGGTTCCGACGCCCTCCTCCTCGAGAGCCTGCGGCTTCTCCGCCGGACCGAAGCGCTCCGCGCGGCGTTCGCTTCCCTGCCCGAGGAGCGCGTGAGCGGCCCCTCCGTCCTCGTCGTCCGCGCGCTCGCCGCGCGCGACGCCGGGGACCTCCCCCTCGCCGCGCGGCTCGGCGAGGCCGTCGCGCCCTACTTCCCCGGTACCGCGCTCGCCCGCGACGCCGCCCGCCCGTCCTCCTGGCCCGCGACGTTCGCGGCGCTCACGCGCCCGCTCGCGCCGTCCGCGTGAGGGGCCGCGGACCCGCGGGGTCCTCCCTCCCCCTTCCGCTGCCGTAGACTTCCCCGCCTCACGGAGGTCCCATGACCACGAGCCAGCACAAGAACATGGCGATCCTCGTCGGCGGCGGGCCGGCGCCCGGCATCAACAGCGTCATCAGCGCGGCGACGATCCGCGCCGAGCTCGAGGGGGTCTCGGTCCTCGGCATCCGCGACGGCTTCCAGTGGCTCATGCAGGGGAACATCGAGCACGTCCACCCGCTCACGATCGACGAGGTGAGCCGGATCCACTTCCGCGGCGGCTCCCACATCGGCATCGCCCGCGCGAACCCGACGAAGGACCCGCAGCTCCTCGAGGCCGCGGTCATCTCCCTCCTCCGGCTGAACGTCTCGCGGCTCGTCACGATCGGCGGCGACGACACCGCCTTCTCGGCGATGAAGCTCGCCGAGAAGGCCGACGGTCGGATCGCGGTCGTCCACGTCCCGAAGACGATCGACAACGACCTCGACCTCCCCCCCGACGTCGACACGTTCGGCTTCCAGACGGCGCGGCACGTCGGCGTCGAGATCGTCAAGAACCTGATGGTCGACGCGCGGACGACCTCGCGCTGGTACTTCGTCATCGCGATGGGACGGAAGGCCGGCCACCTCGCACTCGGCATCGGCAAGGCCGCCGGCGCCACACTCACGCTGATCCCGGAGGAGTTCCAGGGGCAGAAGGTGCGGTTCAAGGCGATCGTCGACACGCTCGTCGGCGCGATCCTGAAGCGCCTCAGCTACGGGCGGCGTGACGGCGTGGCGATCATCGCCGAGGGGCTCGTCCTCGAGCTCGACCCGGAGGAGCTGAAGGGGCTCGCCGAGGCCGAGCGCGACGCCCACGGTCACCTCCGGATCGCCGACGTGAACATCGGCGAGATCCTGAAGGCGGCCGTCCAGGAGGAGCTGAAGAAGCTCGGCGTGAAGGCGACGGTCACCGACAAGAACATCGGCTACGAGCTCCGCTGCGCCGACCCGATCCCGTTCGACCTCGAGTACACGCGCGACCTCGGCTACTGCGCGGCCAAGTACATCCTCTCGGGAGGGACGGGCGCGATGGTCTCGATGCAGGGAGGGAACTTCGTCGCGATCCCCTTCGCCGAGATGCTCGACCCGCAGACCGGCCGAACGCGTGTGCGGATGGTCGACGTCCACTCGACCCGCTACGCGATCGCGCGTCGCTACATGATCCGGCTCCGCAAGGACGACTTCGAGGACCCGCACGAGCTCGCGAAGTTCGCCGCGACGTGCGGCATGTCGCTCGCAGACTTCCGCGCCCGCTTCGGTTACCTCGTCGAGAACGAGCTCCCGCCGATCGTCCTCCTGCCCTCGGGCCATCGCGACGAGACCGGCCCCGGGAGCGGCTCGTACTTCGAGGGGGAGAGGCTGTAGCTCAGGCCTTCGCCGAGGGCCCCGGCTGGCCGAGCAGCCGGACGACGGGCTCGATCGAGCGCCACCACGGGTCCCTGGCGCGCTCGAACTCCGGCTCGACCATCGACGCGAGGGCGTCCAGCGGGAACGCCGTCAGGCGGCCCGACTGGACGCCGAGGAAGACGGCCGCCGGGCTCTCCTTCGCGCTCTCCTCGAGGAGGACCTCCACCGCCCGGGCCGCGTAGCGGGTCGCCACGATCCGGTCGAAGGGGGTCGGGTCGCCCCCCTGCTGGAGATGCCCGAGGATCGCCTGCCGCGCGTCGAACGCGCCTCGGCCCTCCGCCTCGAACAGTCGCCGGAGGAAGCCCGTCGTGAAGACGGGGCTGGCGTTCTCGTTCCGGATCATCAGCGCGAGACGCTTCCCCTTCCGGAACCCCTCGACGAGGCTCGCCACGTCGCGCTCGAGCGCCTTCATCGTGATCCCTTCCTCGTGCGTGAAGACCCTCTCGGCGCCGGTCGCGAGTCCGGAGAGGACCGCGAGGTAGCCGCACCAGCGCCCCATGACCTCTACCACGAACGTTCGCTTCCAGGCCACGGCCGACTGCTTGATCCGGTCCACCGCCTCGACGATCGCGTTCAGCGCCGTGTCGGCGCCGATCGCGAGCTCGGAGCCGGGGAGGGAGTTGTCGATCCCCGCCGGGACGCAGACGAGCGGGACGCGGAAGGCCGCGTGCTCCGCGCGCGCGGCCTGCATTCTGCCCGCTGCCTGGTAGGCCGCCCAGCCGCCGACGAGGAGCACGCCTTCGACCTGGCGCGCCGCGAGCACCTCGGCGAGCGCCCCGAGGTCTTCCGCCGCCGGGACCCTGCGGCTCGTCCCGAGCTCGGCGCCGCCGAGCGAGACCCAGCCGTTCACGCTCATCCAGTCGAGAGGCACGACGTCGCCGGCGAGGAGCCCGTCGAAGCCGCCCCGCGCGCCGAGGACGACGTGCCCCTGGTCGACGAGGAGGCGGACCGCCGCGCGCACGGCGGTGTTCATTCCCGGCGCGGGCGGTCCGGCGTGGAGGACGAGGAACCGCCTCCGCCGCTGACCGTCGCGCGGCCCGTGGGGAAAGGCACGGACGAGCGTCTTCATGATCCGGAAGGAGCTCCGGAAGGACGTCCCGCGGAGCGTCATCGCCCGCTCGAAGTCGCCCGCCCGGATCGCCTCGCCGACCGCCCGCGCCTTCTCGACGTTCTCCAGGAGCGGCACGCGCGTCACGCGGTTCTCGCGGAGCCCGATGAGGCACGGGACGTCGTCGGGCCCCCAGCGGACGACCTCCTCGATCGCCGCGACGCCGAGGAGCGTCCCCATCGTCCGGTCGAAGGCGCTCGGGGCGCCGCCGCGCTGGACGTGGCCGAGAACGGTCGTCCGCGTTTCCGTCCCGAGCCGCTCCTCGAGGAGCTTCCGGATCCGCTCCGCCTCGATGGGGCGCCCCTGCCGGTCGACCGCCCCTTCGGCCAGGATCACCGTCGAGTGGCGGCGGCCCGCCTTCCGCCCCTCGGCCAGGACGGCGCAGAGCTTCTCCTCCCAGTCGTCCCCCTCCGGCGGCGCCTCGGGGATGAAGACCCACCCGGCGCCCGTCGCGAGCGCGCTCATCAGCGCCAGGTAACCGCAGTGGCGCCCCATCACCTCCACGACGAAGGTCCTCTGGTGGCTGGCGGCGGTGGAGACGAGCGCGTCCACGGCTTCCACGATCCGGTGAAGGGCCGTGTCGGCGCCGATCGTCATGTCGGTCCCGGCCATGTCGTTGTCGATCGACCCGACGAGGCCGACGAGCGCGAGAGGCGACGCGCTCCTCGCCGCCTCGGGCGGGATCTCCCCGCCGGCGGCGAGCTCCTTCAGGAGAGAGGGCCACTCGCGCCGGAAGAGGTCCGCGCCCGTGAGCGACCCGTCCCCGCCGACGACGATCAGGGCCTCGACCCTCTCGCGGGCCAGGTTCCGGGCGGCAGCGAGACGACCTTCGCGGGTGCGGAACGCCGGACAGCGCGCCGTGCCGATGACGGTCCCCCCCTTCGGGAGGATGCCGCCGACGTCGCCCCAGGCCATCCGGCGGAATCGCTCTCCCCCGTCGACCAGCCCCTGGAAGCCTTCTTCCACGGCGAGGACCTCGAGCCCCCTCTCGAGCGCCGCGCGGACCGCGGCCCGCACGACGGCGTTCATTCCCGGGGCGTCGCCGCCGCTCGTCAGGATCGCGACACGGCGCGGGCTCTCGCTCGGCATCCTCGTCTCCTCCGGGCCGGCTGCGCCGGCCCGCGACCGGACATCCTAACGGAGCGTGCCGGGCGACGTCGCCGCGTTGCAGGCATCCGGGAGGCCGGGCAGCTCCCGCTCCGGCAGGCCGAGCGCGAACCCCTGCCCGTACTCGACGCCCAGCTCCCGGAGGACGGCCACGGCGTCCAGGCTCTCCACGTGCTCGGCGATCGTCTCCTTGCCGAGCGTGTGGGCGACGGTGTCGATCGCCTTCACGAGGGCCCGGTTCGAGGGGTTCGTCTCGAGGTCGCGGATGAACGAGCCGTCGATCTTGACGTAGTCCGCCGGCAGCCCCTGCAGGTAGGAGAACGACGAAAAGCCGATCCCGAAGTCGTCGAGCGCGAAGCGGCAGCCGAGGTCGCGCAGGCGCCTCATCCACTCGCGGGCCCCGATCAGGTCCCGGACGGCGGTCGTCTCGGTCAGCTCGAAGGCGAGGCGCCCGGGGCCGATGCCGCTCTCCCGGATCCGTTCCTCGAGCGCGGCGAGGTGCCCCTCCTCGCCGAGGCTGGCGCCGGAGAGGTTGACGAAGACCTCGACGTCGTTCCGGGTCCTGAGGACCGAGAGGACCTCGTCGACGACCCACGCGTCGACCTGGGGGAGGAGGCCGAACTGCTCCGCGGCGGGAAGGAAGTCCCCCGGGGCGACGAGGGCCCCGTCGCCGTCCGAGAGGCGGAGGAGCGCCTCGTAATGCGCGGTCCGTCCGTTCTCGAGCCGCAGGATCGGCTGGTAGACGAGGACGAACTTCCTTTCGCGGAGCGCGTCCTTCACGCGCGAGGCCCAGAGGCTCGCCTCCGAGAGGGGCGTCGGCTGCACGGAGCCGTCGAACAGCATGACGCGGTTGCGGCCCTTCTCCTTGGCGGCGTAGAGCGCCGAGTCGGCCAGGGCGAGGAGTGCGGCGGGCTTGAGGCGGCCGTCGATCGGGACGACCCCGACGCTCACGCCGAGGTCGAACCGGCGCCCCCCCACCTCGAACCGATGCTCGTGCACGGCCCGGCGGACACGCTCGGCGACCATTCGTCCCGCCTCGGCCGGGATCCCCTCGAGGACGAGGACGAACTCGTCGCCACCGAGGCGCGCGAGCTCGTCGCCCGGCCGGCGCAGCGTCCCGAGGAGCCGCGCCAGCTCGACGAGGACGACGTCCCCCGCACCGTGCCCGAGCGTGTCGTTGACGACCTTGAAGTGGTCGAGGTCGAGGAGGAGGAGCGAGCCGGGCGTCCCGCGGCGCGCCCGGGCCACGATCCGCTCGAGGCTCTCCTCCGCGGCGCGCCGGTTCCCGAGGTCCGTGAGCGGGTCGTGCAGCGCGAGGTAGCGGATCCGCTCCTCCGTCCGGCGCCGCTGCGTCACGTCCTGCTTCACGGCGACGAAATGCCGGATCCCGCCGTCGGCGGTTCGCACCGGGGTGATCGTCTGCTCCTCGACGTAGACGGTCCCGTCCTTCCGCCGGTTGTAGAGCTCCCCGCGCCAGACGTTCCCGGCCAGGATCGTCTCCCACATCCGCTCGTAGAAGAACTCGCTCTGTATCCCCGACTTCAGGACCCGCGGCGTCTCCCCGGCGAGGTCCGCGGCCGAGAAGCCCGTCAGCTCCGTGAAGGCCCGGTTCACCCACTCGACGCGTCCTTCGCGGTCGGTGATGACGACGGCGTTCGCCGTCGCTTCGAGGGCGGCCGTCTGGAGCTCGATCCGCTCGAGCTGCTCCGCCTCGAGGAGAGAGAGAGCGACCTGGTCCGCGATCCGCGTGATCGGGACGACGGCCGCTCCCGCGAAGGCCTCCGGCCCACGCGCGTAGCAGGCAAGGACCCCGAGGACCCGCTCGCCGACGACGAGCGGCACCGAGAGCGCCGCGCCGAGTCCCGTTTCCGCCGCGGCGTCCCGCCACGGCGCCACGCGGCCGTCCTCCAGCCCGTCGACGAAGATGGGCCGACCGGTCCGGACCGCTTCGCCGGACGGCCCGCGGCCTTCCGGCGCGTCGTCCCAGCGAAACCTGGAGCGGGTCACGAAGCCCGAGGCGCTCCCCGCGACGGCGCGCGGCTCGATCCTCCCGTCGGGCTCCTTCAGGCCGATCCAGACGGCCGGGAGGTCGAACAGCTCGGAGACACGGGTGCAGATGCGGGCGAGGATCACGGCCGGCCCCTCGCGCCGGAGGATCCCGCGCTCCGTCTCGTGCTGGAGCCTCACGACCTCCTCGTCCCGCTTGCGCCCCGTGACGTCGCGGCTCGTGATGACGAGTCCGTCGGACTCGCCGGGCGCCCCCTTCGCCAGGGTGACGATGGAGTCGACCCAGAGCCAACGCCCGTCCTTCGCTCGGAACCTGTAGGTGAACGCCGACGAGCCGTCGCGGCGCGCCCTCCGGCCGAGCATCTCCCTCGACAGCTCCACGTCCTCCGGGTGGATGAACTCGAGGGCGTTGTGCCCGAGGAACTCCTCGGGGGACCAGCCCGTCGCCGCGACGTACGAGGGCGTCGCGAAGCGGAGGTTCCCGTGCAGGTCCGTCTCGGTGATGACGTCGATCATGTTCTCGGTCAGGCGCGCGAGCTCGCGCTCCCGCTCGCGGAGCTCGCGTTCGCGCTCGACGCGGTCCGTCACGTCGCGGACGATGGAGAGGACCGAGTCCGCGTCGTGAGGGACGACGCGCCCCTCGAAGGCCCGGCGTCCGGCCTGGACGTCGAGCTCGTACTCGATCACCTGCATCCCGCCCCCGCCGAGGCAGCGCCGGATGGCGTCCATCCAGACGACGGCCGCCTCCTTCGGCAGGATCTCGGGGACGGAGGATCCCAGGAGGCTCTCGCGAGGAGCGGCCAGCGTCTCCGGCCGGGCCGCGTGGACGGCGAGATACCGCCCCTCGCGGTCGAGGACGAAGAGGAGGTCGGGGAGCGCCTCGAGGACGGCCCGGTGGCGCATCTCGCTCAGCCGGAGCGCCTCCTCGGCCCGCCGCCTCTCGATGGCGAGCGCGACCTGGGACGAGACGAAGCCGAGGAGGGCCTGGTCCTCCTCCCCGTAGCGCACGTTCCCCGCGTAGCTCTGGACGGCGAGGACTCCAAACGTCCGGTCCCCGGCCCGAAGGGGCACGCCGAGCCAGTCGATCGAGGCCGCGCCGATCGGCGCCACCTCGCCCCGCGCGACGAGGTCGTCGAAGACCTCCGGCGAGGCGAGGAGGGGCTCGCCGGTCCGGAGGACGTAGCCCGTCAGGCCCCTCCCCGCCGGGACCGGCCCCTCGGGAGGCTCCGCGTCGATCTCGTCCCGGAAGTAGGGAAAGGAGAGGCTCCCGGTCGCCTCGTCGAGCAACGCGATGTAGAGGTTCCGCGCCTCCATCAGGCCGCCCACGATCCTGTGGATCCGGGCGAACAGGTCGTCGAGGCCGGCCGTGGTGGTCACGGCGTGGGCGATCGCGTAGGTCGCCTCCTGGATCCGCCTCTGACGGCGGTACCGCTCCGATCCCCCGCCGTCCGCGGGCTCGTCCGTCCTCATGCGCGCACCGGAGGGTGGATGTTAGCCGGTGCCCCCGGCTTTCGCTCCGGGGAGGAGAATCGGCCGATACCCACGGCCCCCTCCTCCGACCCGCGCTCCGGCGCGGAACGACGGCGCGCGGAGACGGGGCTTGACAGCCGGATCTAATATAACTATATTAGCATATAGTCACACATCGGGGGCGTTCCGCCCCCGCCGGCAAGGAGGAGACATGCGATACGGAGTGGCGGCGGCGGTCCTGGGGCTCCTGGCCTCGGGCGCCGTCCGCGCGGACGGACCGCTCACCCTCGGGGAGGCGATGGCCCGCGCCCGCGACGGCGCCCGCGAGGTGGCCGCCGCGAAGGCCCGGCAGGAGGCGGCCTTGGCCCGGGCGCGGCAGGCGTCGGCGTTCCGGCTCCCCTCCCTCACCCTCTCGGAGACGTACATCCGGACGAGCTCCCCCGTCGACTCGTTCGGCCTCGAGCTGAACCGCGAGGAGTTCACGTTCCAGAAGTTCATGGCGACCGACCCGAACGACCCGGGCTGGTCGGGGACGGCGATCACGCGCCTCGAGGCCCAGGCGCCGCTCTTCACCGGGGGCGAGCTCTCCGGGCGGATCGCCCAGGCGCGGAGCGCGGCCGACGCCGCGTCGAGCCAGGCCTCCTGGGCCGCCGACAACGCCGCCCTCGCCGCCGGCGAGGCGTGGGTGATGCTCGCGCAGGCCGAGGAGTTCGTCGGCCTCCTGACGAAGGCCTGCGACACCGTCGCCGCTCACGTCGAGCTCGCGAAGAGCTACGTCGAGCAGGGGATGCTCGTCCGCTCCGAGCTCCTCCGGGCCGAGGTGGAGCTGGCGCGGGTCGAGGACCTCCTCGAGGACGCGAAGGGGAAGGCCCGGGTCGCGAACGCGAACCTGGCGTTCCGGATCGGCGTCGCCCAGGACTCCGCGTGGGCGCTCGCGCCCCTGCCCGGACCGAAGCCGCTCGAGGGCGACGCCGCCTCCTGGGTCTCCTCCGCCGGCTCCCGCCGGGACCTCTCGGCCGCGCGGAGCCTCCTTGCGGCCGGCGAGCTCGAGGAGAAGGTGAAGAAGGCGGCCTGGCTCCCGAAGGTGGGCGTCATGGCCCGCTGGGACCTCCACGACAGGAACCTCTTCGGCGCGAGCGGCTCGGCCGGGACGGTCCTGGCCTTCGCCTCGCTGAACCTCTTCCAGGGGGGCGCCGACAAGGCCGCCCTCGTCGCCGCCCGCGAGGAGGCCCGCGCCGGGCGCGAGGACGTCGCCCGCTTTGCGGACGGCGTCGCCCTCGAGGTGAGGCAGGCGTACGAGGAGGCCGCGACGGCCCGCGCCCGCCACGCCACCGCCGTGAAGGCGCTCGAGGCGGCGCGCGAGAGCGAGCGGATCACCGACGAGCGCTTCCGGAGCGGCGTCGTGAAGACGATCGACCTCCTCGACGCGGCGACCGCCCGAAGGGAGGCCGAGACCCGCGAGCTCGTCGCCCGGGCCGACGCGCACGCCACCGCGCTCCGCCTCGCCGTCAAGGCGGGGAAGGCGCCGGAGACGGCGATCCCGTGACGGAAGCCCGCCCCCGCACCCCCGACCAGATGAAGAAGAGCACGGAGGCTCGCATGACCCCTCGGAAGACCCTCTCCCTCGTCTCGCTCACCGTGGCGGGCGCGCTCGCACTCTCCGCCTGCGGAGGCGGGAAGAAGGCCGGCGAGGCCGCCGCTCCCGCGCCCGTCACCGCCGCCCTCGCGAAGGCCGAGGCCCGCGAGCTGCCGCAGCGGATCGAGCTTTCCGGCACCGTCGAAGCCGGGAAGTCCGCGATGGTGAGCAGCCGCGTGATGGCCGCCGTCGTCGCCGTCCCGGTGAAGGAAGGCGACCTCGTGGCCCAGGGCCAGCTCCTCGTCGAGATCGACCCTCAGACGGCGAAGGGGCAGGAGTCGCAGGCCCGCGGCGCGCTCGCGCAGGCGAAGGCGGCCCTCGCCCTCGCGGAGCGGAACTGGCAGAGGTTCCAGGCGCTCCAGAAGTCGGCCGCGGCCTCCGAGCTCGAGGTCGACATGGCCCGGATGCAGTACGAGCAGGCGAAGGGGGCCGTCGAGCAGGCGACCGGCGCCGTCGAGGCCGCCTCCTCCGTCGCGCGCGAGTCGCGCGTCGTCGCGCCGTTCGCCGGGCGCGTCGCCCGGAAGATGGTCGACCCGGGCGACCTCGCCGCCCCCGGCCGGCCGCTCGTCGTCGTCGAGTCGACCGCGGGCCGCCGCCTCGTCCTCTCGGTCCCCGAGAGCGTGGCCGTGGCCTCGAAGCTGAAGACCGGCGCGCTCCTCCCCGTCTCGCTCGACGCGATGCCGGGCGCGACGCTGGCCGGCCGCGTCGTGGAGATGTCCGCCGGGGCCGACCCCGCGAGCCACTCCTTCACGGCGCGCGTCGAGGTCTCGGGGGCCCAGGTGCCGACCGGCGTCACCGGTCGGGCGCTCCTCGAGACGGGCCGCCGGACGGCCGTCGTCGTCCCCGCCGCCGCCGTCCTCCGCCAGGGGGCGATGAGCCTCGTCGTCGTGAAGGACGAGGAGGGGAAGGCGAGGAGCCGCGCGGTCACGCTCGGCACCCGCGACGGCGACCTCGTCGAGGTCCTCTCCGGCCTGAAGGGGGGCGAGGACGTCCTCGTCGGCCTCGCGCAGGCCCCCGCCGACGGCGCCCCGGTGAACGCCTCCTTCGAGGTGGGCCAGTGAGCGAGCCCCGCGACGAGGCGGCCGGGAAGGCCGCCGAGGGCGCCGCGGGGCCGACCCCGCCGCCGGCCCACGCCGACACGAAGCGCGAGGCGCTCCGGCTCAAGATGACGCGACGCCCCGTCGGCGCCTCCGGCCGGATCGCGAAGGCGTTCCTCGAGTCGAAGCTGACGCCCCTCATCGTCGTCGCCTCCCTCCTCGTCGGCGCGTTCGCCGTGATGGTGACGCCGCGCGAGGAGGAGCCGCAGATCAAGGTCCCGATGATCGACGTCTTCCTCGGGATGCCGGGGGCCACCGCCCAGGAGGTCGAGCGCCGGCTGACGTCGCCCCTCGAGAAGGCGATCTACGAGATCCCGAACGTCGAGTACGTCTACTCGACCACGCAGCCCTCGGGCGGGATGATCATCGTCCGCTTCCTCGTCGGGACCGACCCCGACCAGGCGGCGGTGCGGGTCCACACGAAGCTCGCCGAGAAGGCCTCCGAGCTCCCGCCCGGCGCAATGCCGCCTCTCGTCGTCCCCCGCGGGATCGACGACGTCCCGGTCCTCGCCTACACGCTCAGCTCCGCCGACGCCTCGCCCATGCAGCTCAAGGAGGTCGCCGAGGAGCTGAAGGTCGAGCTGACGAAGCACCCGCGCGTCGCCCAGGTGACCGTCCTCGGCGGCGAGAAGCGCGCCGTGAAGGTCTCCTTCGACCGCGACCGCCTCGCGGCCCACCAGGTCTCGCTCCTTCAGGCCTACATGGCCCTCTCCGGCGCGAACTGGCGCCTCCCCGCCGGCTCCTTCGCCACCTCCGACGCCGAGACGCAGGTCGAGGTCGGCTCGCTCTTCCGCTCCGCCGAGGAGGTCGGCAACGCGGTCGTCGCCGTCTGGAACGGCCGCCCCGTCTTCCTGCGCGACGTCGCCACCGTCACCGACGGCGCCGACGAACCGTCCCAATACGTCTGGCATATGACGGGAGCCGGGGGGGCTCGGGGGGCGCGCGAAGCCACGCCCCCCGGAGCGTCGGGCCCCGGCGCCGCCCACCACGGCCTCGCCCCCGGCACCGACACGGCGGCCGTCACCGTCTCCGTCGCCAAGAAGCCCGGCACGAACGCGGTCGAGCTCGTCGAGGAGCTCGACGCGAAGGTGGCCGGCCTGAAGGGGAAGGTCGTCCCCTCGAACGTCACGCTGACGAAGACGCGCGACTACGGCCACACCGCCGACGAGAAGTCGAACGAGCTGATCTTCCACATGGCGCTCGCGACGTTCTCGGTCGTCCTCCTGATGGCGTTCGCGCTCGGGCGGCGCGAGGCGGTCGTCGTCCTCGTCGCCGTCCCGATGACGCTCGCCCTCACGCTCGCGTCGTCGTACCTCTTTGGCTACACGCTGAACCGCGTCACGCTCTTCGCCCTCATCTTCGCGATCGGCATCCTCGTCGACGACGCGATCGTCGTCGTCGAGAACATCCACCGGCACTACGAGCTCGGCTGGGCCCCGCCGCGCCTGACGACCGTCTACGCCGTCGACGAGGTCGGGAACCCGACGATCCTGGCGACGTTCGCCGTCGTCGGCGCGCTCCTGCCGCTCGTCTTCGTCTCCGGCCTCATGGGCCCGTACATGGCCCCGATCCCGATCAACGCCTCGGCGGCGATGATCTTCTCGCTCTTCGTCGCGTTCGTCGTCTCCCCCTGGCTCACGTTCAAGCTCTTCCGGAAGTACGCCGAGGAGCACGCGAACCGCTCCGCCTTCGAGAGCCATGCCGCGACGCCCCAGGAGGACAAGCTCCACCGCTTCTACCAGAGGCTCTTCGAGCCGCTCCTGACGAGCCCGGCGAAGAGCTGGGCGCTCATGGGCGGAGTCGTCGTCCTCCTCCTCCTCTCGATGTCGCTCGTCTACTTCAAGGTCGCCAAGGTCAAGATGCTCCCGTACGACAACAAGAGCGAGATCCAGGTCGTCGTCGACATGCCCGAGGGGACGACGCTCGAGGCGACGAACGCCGTCGCGCGAGACCTGGCGCGGAAGGTGCGGAACGAGCCCGAGGTGACCGACGTGCAGGTCTACGTCGGGACGACCGCGCCGTTCAACTTCAACGGCCTGGTCCGCCACTACTTCCTCCGCTCCGGCCCCCTCGTCGCCGACCTGCAGGTGAACCTCCTCCCGAAGCAGGAGCGGAAGCGCGACTCGCACACGTTCGCCAAGGACGTACGGACGCTGCTCCTCCCGATCGCGAAGCGCCACGGCGCGAACATCAAGGTGACGGAGGTGCCGCCCGGGCCGCCCGTCCTCTCCACGATGGTCGCCGAGATCTACGGCCCCGACATGGAGAAGCGGATCGACCTCGCCCGCCAGGTGCGGACGATCTTCGAGGAGACGCCCGGCATCGTCGACGTCGACTGGCACGTGGAGGACGAGGCCCCGAAGGTGGAGCTCGTCGTCGACCGCGAGAAGGCGACCCGCGCCGGAGTCACCCCGGAGGTCGTGACGCGCACGCTCCGCGTCGCGCTGAACGGCGCCGACGCCGGGCTCCTCCGCGACGAGAGCTCCCGGAACCCGGTCCCGATCGTCCTCCGCCTCGACCGGTCCCAGCGCTCGAGCCTCGACGGCCTCCTCCAGACGGCCGTCCACGGCGGCACCGGGCGCCTCGTCCCGCTCCGCGAGCTCGTCACCGTGAAGGAGACGAAGTCCGAGCGGTTCATCTACCACAAGAACCTCCAGCCCGTGACCTACGTCCTCGCCGAGATGGCGGGCGTCGCCGAGGCCCCCGTCTACGGCATCCTCGACATGGGGGAGAGGATCGAGGCGCTGAAGGCGCCCGACGGCTCCCCGCTCCAGGTCATGTCGACGACGCTCCCGTCGGACTCCACGAAGTACGCGATGAAGTGGGACGGCGAGTGGCACATCACGTACGAGGTCTTCCGCGACATGGGGATCGCCTTCGCGGCCGTCCTCGTCCTGATCTACTTCCTCGTCGTCGGCTGGTTCCGGAGCTTCGTGACGCCGCTCATCATCATGGCGCCGATCCCGCTCACGCTCATCGGCATCCTCCCGGCGCACGGCCTCTTCGGGATCTTCTTCACGGCGACGTCGATGATCGGGTTCATCGCGCTCGCCGGGATCATCGTCCGCAACTCCATCCTCCTCGTCGACTTCATCAACCTCGAGCTCGAGATGGGCGAGAGGCTCGAGGACGCCGTGATCAAGGCGGGCGCCGTCCGCTTCCGCCCGATCGCCCTCACCGCCGCGGCCCTCGTCGTCGGCGGCGGCGTCATCCTCCTCGACCCGATCTTCCAGGGGCTCGCCGTGGCGCTCATCGCCGGCGTCGTCGTCGCGACGGCCCTGACGCTCGTCGTCATCCCGCTCCTCTACTACATGTACCTCAAGGCGGTCGGCGTCGAGAAGGCGCTCCCGCCCCGGGACGAAGCCGCCTGACCGGACGCCCCGACCGAACGAACACGACCAGAAGGAGAGACACCGACATGAACCTCAACGAATGGCTCCGGGCGATCGCCGGCTTCTTCGTCCTCCTCTCCGTCGTCCTGGCGGTGACGGTCGACCAGCGCTTCCTCTGGTTCACCGGCTTCGTCGGCCTGAACCTCCTCCAGTCGGCGTTCACGAAGTGGTGCCCGGCGATCGCGATGCTCCGGAAGCTGGGCGTGAAGGAGGGCGGCGCGTGCGGATGCTGATGATCGTCGTCGACGACGGGAAGAAGGAGGAGCTCGAGGTCCTCCTCCGGAAGGCCGGCGTCACCGGCTGGACCGAGATCGCGGGAGCCTCCGGCATGGGGACGACCGGCCCCCGCCTCGGCTCGGCCGCGTTCCCGAAGACCTCCGCCGTCCTCTTCACGATCGTGGAGGACGAGCGCGCCCGCACTCTCGCAGAGGAGATCAAGTCGTACTGCGCCGAGTGCGGCGAGCGCCTCAGGATCGCCTCCTGGGCGGTGGAGGAGCTCCTCTGAGCCCCGACGGCCGGGCACACGCGTACGGCCGGGACGCGGCCGGGCGCCCCGGCGCCCGGCCCGCCGGCGATCGCCGCTTGACGATCCCGCCGGCGGATGTTATATTACCGTATGGTGATATGGTCATGAGGAAGGCCGCCTCGCTCCCGAAGGAGCAGCTCATGGAGGGGATCGCGAGCTTCCTGAAGGTGCTCGCCGACCCCACCCGGCTCCGGATCCTCCACGCCCTCCAGGGCGGGGAGCGGTGCGTGAGCGACCTCCTCGCGGAGCTGCCGTGCACGCAGGCGAACGTCTCGAAGCACCTGGCCCTCCTCCGGACGGCGGGGATCGTCGAGTTCCGAAGGCAGGGGACGCAGGTCTACTACCGGATCGCGGACCCCGCGGTCTTCGCGATCTGTGGGGTCGTCTGTGGCGCGATGCAGAGGAGCCTCGACGAGAAGCGGGTCGAGCTGAAGGCGGGGAAGGCGGCGCTCGCCGCCGGGGCGCGGGCATGAGCTCCGACCTCCTGCTCGTGGGCGGCTTCGTCGTCGTCTGGGTGCTCCTGCAGTACGTCGTCCTCCCGAGGCTCGGCGTCCCGACGTGAGCGGTCCCCAATCCGGCCGGCGGCCGGAGCTGCGCGACGAAACCCGGGACGACGAACGAGACGAATTCGGCGCCCGCCCCGAAGGCGGACGAACGAGGAGAGAGATGAAGGGCGAGACCGCGAGCTCCCCGGTGAGCGTCGAGGAAGGCCGCTGCCGCGTCTGCGGCGAGGAGGTCCTCCCCGTCCCGACGTGAGGGGGAGTCCTGCTCTGGCGGTGCCAGGGCTGCTGGAACGTCTACCGAACCGATCAGATCTACCCCTCCGGCCTCCCGGCCCACGTCTGGGAGAAGCTGACCGGAGGCTGCTGAGCCGGCCGGCTCGGCGCACGACAGAACGGGAGGCCCGCCCCACGGCTCCTCCCCCGAGGCGAGACGATGCCGCTCTACGAATACCGATGCGACGAATGCGGGCGGACCTTCGAGGAGCTCCGCCCCTCGAGCGAGGCCGACACCGCGATCGACTGCCCCTCCTGCGAGTCGCGCCGCACCTCCCGCAAGCTCTCGAGCTTCGCTTCCGGAGCGAGCTCCTCCGGCTCGGCCAAGGGAGGCTCCGGCTGTGGCACACGCTTCACGTGAGGGTAGCCCGGGGGGCCCGTCGGGCCCCCACCGCACCATCTCCACGCCGACCCGAACGGCGCCCGCGGGCGCGAAAGGAGCATCGATGAAGGACTCCCCCGTCGCCCTCCAGACGACCACGCCCCTCTCCTTCGCCGACGCCGTCGCCCGCGCGCGCGAGGAGCTCGCGAGGGAAGGCTTCGGCGTCCTGACTGAGATCGACGTGGCGGCGACGCTGAAGAAGAAGCTCGACGTCGACCGCGAGCCCTACCTCATCCTCGGCGCCTGCCACCCGCCGTCGGCGCACAAGGCCCTCTGGGCCGTCCCGGAGGTCGGCGTCCTCCTCCCCTGCAACGTCACGGTCTCCGTGGAGGGAGGGACGACCGTCGTCCGCGCGATGGACCCGGCCGGCGTCATGGGGATCCTCGGCTCGAAGGAGCTCGCCGAGGTCGGCGCCGACATCGGCGCGCGCCTCAGGCGCGTCGTCGACGCCTTCTGCGCCTGAGGAACGCCCCTTCCCGCCCGCCTTCCGCGTGACGACCGTCATCGCGGCGACCGCGGGCGATCCGTAGAGTCCGTCTCACCGAAGACGACTCCGGTCCGCTCCCCCGGGCAGGCGATCCCCGACGCCGGGCAGCGCCGCCCCGGGGCGCGCCGGGGCGTCGACGGAATCCCTCCCGGACCGCTCAGAGGACGAAGCGCGCGATCAGCGCCGCGACCGCGGCGCCGGCGAGCGTGTTGAAGAGGTTCAGGACGTGGCCGTTCGTCACGCGCCAGGAGGCGCCGTCGCGCCCCAGGAGGCTCTCGACGACGGTTCCCGCGAACGCCGCGGCGACGACGGCGGGGAGAGCGGCGAGAGCGTAGAGACCGAGGAGGGCGCCGAGCGCGGCGAGGAGCGCCGCCGCGAGGAGGCCCGCGAGCGTTCCCGCGATCGAGACGGCGCCGTCGGTTCCCGGCGGGACGCGGCGGAGGTCGGGGAGGAGGACGGTCGGCGTCCGGATCGCCTGCCCCACCTCGGTCCCGATCGTGTCCATCAGCGCCGTGGCGAACGCCGCGGCCGCCGCGAGGTGCAGGAGCGTCGCCTGTGCGGGCGTCAGCGCCGCGCAGGCGACGAGGAACGCCGCGACCGAGCAGTTCGCGAGGACGTTCGCCGCGCTTCGCCGCCCTCCCGCCTCCTCGGCCTTCCCCATCGCCTCCTTCCGCGCCCTTCGGAAGCGGGTCGCGAGCGTCCCGCCGGCGAAGAAGGCCCAGAGGAGCGCGTACGGCCCGAGGCCGCCGAGGCCGAGGACGAGGGCGCCGACGATCCCGCCCGCCACGGCCCCCGAGGGGCGGACGACGCCGAGGGCGGCGGCCAGCGCCGGCAGGGCGACGTTCACCCCGACGCCGACGGCGAGGCGCCGGAGGGCGTCCGGCTCGAGGAGGAGAGCGGCGTTCGGGAGGGCGGGGAGGAGGAGAGCGAGCGCGCCCGCCGCCGCCAGGGGAGGCACGAGGTTGTCGTCCAGCTCGGACGGGAGGCTCTCGAGGACCGCGCCGACGAGCGCGGCCAGGAGGAACGCGACGAGCCCGGCCGGCCCCGGGAGCTGTCCGGCGACGAACGAGGAGAGCGCCGTCGCGCCGAGGCACCCGAAGACGACGTAGCCGAGGAGACCGCTCCA
>JAKPXO010000092.1 GCA_029567505.1 Acidobacteriota bacterium | reverse complement strand
GGCCGGGCGCGCCGAGCTCGAAGGCCGGGTGACCGACCCGGCCGCGTTCGCTCCCCTCACCGCCGAGGACCTCCTCCGCCGCGCGTTCGAGCCGAAGGCGGTCCTTCTCTCGCCCTGCATCACGAAGAAGAGCCTGACTATGGTCTACGCCCGCCGCGGGGCCGGAAAGACCTGGTTCGCAGAGGGCGCCGCCCTCTCCGTCGCCGCGGCCGGCACGCTCTTCGACGCCCGGCCGAACGGCCCGGCCTGGGCCGCCCCGTCGCCGCGACCCGTCCTCCTCGTCGACGGGGAGATGCCGGGAAGCGACATCCGCGACCGGCTCGCGCGCCTCATCGCCGGCCGCCGGTACGATCCCCAGGGCCGCCTCCGAGTCCTCGCCGCGGACCTCTTCGAGGAGCCCCTTCCCTCGATCTCGACGCCCGAGGGCCGGGCCGTCGTCGAGGCCCATCTCGGAGACGCCGAGCTCGTCATCTTCGACAACATCTCGACGCTCTTTCGCGGGCTCGATGAGAACGACGCGGGCGAATGGGAGCCCGTACAGGATTTCCTCCTGGCCCTCCGCCGCCGCGGCCTCGCCGTCCTCCTCGTGCATCACGGCGGAAAGAACGGGGCGCAGCGGGGAACCTCGAAGCGCGAGGACGTCCTCGATACCGTCATTTCTCTCCGCCTCCCCGACGATCACGACCCGGACGAAGGCGCCCGCGTGCACGTCGTCTTCGAGAAGTCGCGCGGTCTCGCCGGACGGGACGTCGACTCCTTCGAGGCCCGGCTCGAGGTGACGAAGTCCGGGGCGCTCTGGCGGGCCGCGCCGATCGTCGACCCGGACGACGAGGAGATCCTCAAGCTGCATCGGGCGGGGAAGAGTCAGCGGGAGATCGCCCGGAAGGTTGGCCGCGACCAGGCGAACGTCTCAAGGCGCCTCCGGAAGCTCGTTCCGCGCTCCGGGAGTGATGCGTGAGCGCCTCTCGCGACCGCATCACTCGCGCATCAGGGGTGATGCGAGGCCCCCTTTTCGAGGAGACCCCGAACGCATCACCCCGCATCACCGTTCCGACGCACAACCATGCGGGTTTCGCTTCCCCGGACCCTCGGGTGATGCGCGATGCGGCCCCTATAGGCGCGCATCAGCGCATCAGTGATGCGTTTGGCCCTCCCAGCGAACGCATCACCCCGCATCACCCCGCATCGGATGCCGTGGCCCTCGCCCTCCGCGTCATCGGCGAAGGGGATGGCTCGCCCGCCCCCCGCTGCACCTCCTGCGGCGCCCCCGTGGACGATCCGGAAGCCGTCCTCTGCGCCCGGTGCTACGCCGCCCGCCGCAGCCACGGCCGGGTCCTCCCGTTCGATCCGGATCGCCGCCGGAGGACCGAGGCCCGGCTCGCCGGCCGCCCGTGTGGGACGTGCGGGGCGGTCGCCTGGCGGGTCAACGGCCGGGGCGACGCGGCGTGCCGCGGCTGCTTCCCTGACTACTCGTCGACCCGGTCCGGCTCCGTGCCGGACGCTCCGTCGCTCGCGCGAGCCGCGGGGCCGGACCGGGGAGGCGTTTCCCCCGAACCTAACCGCGCCGCCGCGCCCATCGGAAACCGAATCACTGAAAGGAAGCGCCCATGAACGACCCGAGACCTCAACTCTCCCCCCGCGAATTCGTCCTCGCCGTCGAGGAAGTCGCGAAGCGGACCGGCAAGCCGGCCGCCCTCATCGCCGAGCGGCTCGGACCCAACGTCCTCATCGCCGAGCCGGAACTCGACTTGTCGCGCTTCGATGCCCGCGGCTTCTGCCGCGCCGCCGCGAAGCTCGCCGCCGACAACGGCGTCAGCATCTCCGCCGCGCTCGCGTCGCTTCGGCCCGAGGACTTCTTCAATGGCGTTCGGTAAGCGAACCCCTCCGGCCGCTCCGTCGCCCGGCCCGGCCCCCG
>JAKPXO010000087.1 GCA_029567505.1 Acidobacteriota bacterium | reverse complement strand
GGGGGGCGAGAAGAAGCGGAACGAGATCTTCCAGATGGCGGTCCTCGACCCGTCGCTCGCGATCCTCGACGAGACCGACTCCGGCCTCGACATCGACGCCCTGCGCGTCGTGGCGTCGGGCGTGAACTCCCTCCGGTCTCCCGAGAGGTCGATTCTCGTCATCACGCACTACCAGAGGCTCCTCAACTACATCGTCCCCGACGTCATCCACGTCCTCTCCGAAGGCCGGATCGTCCGCACGGGCGACAAGTCGCTCGCGCTCCTCCTCGAGGAGAAGGGCTACTCCTGGCTCGAGGAGGAGGCGCCGGTCGGAAGCGGGACGGCTTCTTGAGCGCGACGGCCCCCGCCCCGACGGTCTCCGAGGCGATCGCCGCGGCGACGGCCGCGGCCCTCGCCGGGTCCCGTGCGCTCGACGAGCGTGACGCGGAGGCGCTCCCGCTCTTCGCGCGGAACCTCCGCCGCGACGGGCAGGAGGCCCTCGGCCGCCTCGGCCTCCCCCGCCCCGCGGACGAGGAGTGGCGGTACACCAGCGTTGCAGCGCTCGCCCGGCGCCTGCCGGACCTCCTCCCGGCCTCCGCGGCGCGCGGCGGCTCGCCGACGGTCTCCGCAGCGGCTCGCGAGGCGCTCTCCTGCTTCGGCCCGCTCTCCGCGGAGCGGAAGGGGCTCCACGTCCTCGTCCTCGTGAACGGGCGGCTCGACCCGGACCTCTCCCGCGTCGACGGCCTCCCCGCCGGCGTCCGCTTCGAGGCCCTCTCCCGGGCCTTCGCGGCGCCCCCCGCCCTCCTCGAGCAGCGGCTCGGCCTCGCCGGCTCGCACCGGAGCCACCCGTTCGCGGCGCTGAACGCGGCGTTCCTCTCGGACGGCGCCTTCGTCGAGGTCCCGGACGGCGTCGTCCTCGCTGAGCCGCTCGTCGTCCTCCACGTCGCCGACGCCGCGGCCGGTCCTCTCGCCGCCCACCCGCGGGTCGTGGTCTCGCTCGGCGAGAACGCGCAGGCCTCCGTCGTCGAGGCCTACTGCGGCGCCGGGGAGGCGTTCGTGAACGCCGTTACCGAGATCTACCTTCTCGCGCACGCCCGCCTCGACCACTCGAAGCTGCAGGAGGAGTCGCCGGAGGCGTTCCACGTCGGCACGGCCGAAGCGCACCTCGGGCCGGGGGCCCAGCTCTACTCGCGGGTCCTGTCGGTCGGCGGGCGGATCGCCCGCAACGAGCTGACCGTCCGGCTCCACGGCGACGGGGCGGGCGCCACGCTCGACGGGCTCTTCCTCGCGAGGGGGACGCAGGAGGTCGACAACCACACGCTCGTCGACCACGCGCGCCCCCACGGAGGGAGCCAGCAGCGCTACAAGGGGATCCTCTCCGGGACGGCGCGCGGCGCCTTCGACGGGAAGGTCGTCGTCCGCCCGGCCGGGGCCTTCACCGACGCCCACCAGTCGAACCGGAACCTCCTCCTCTCCGACACGGCGCGCGTCGACGCGAAGCCCCAGCTCGAGATCTACAACAACGACGTCAAGTGCACCCACGGCTCCGCGACGGGCCGCCTCGACGCGGACGCTCTCTTCTACCTCCGCTCCAGGGGCTTCTCCGAGAGTGAGGCCCGGAGCGTCCTGACGCTCGCGTTCGCGAGCGAGATCGTCGACCGCGTCCCGCTCGACCCGCTCCGGGCGCACCTGACCGAACGCGTCCTCGGTTGGCTCTCCGGGGACGCGCCGGGGGCACGATGATCGACATCACCCTGACGCCGGCCACCTTCGACGTGGAGACGGTCCGGGCCGACTTCCCGATCCTCTCGCGGAAGGTCCGCGGCCGGCCTCTCGTCTACCTCGACAGCGCGAACACGACGCAGAAGCCCGAGGCGGTCATCCGCGCGTCGGACCGCTTCTACCGCGAGACGAACGCGAACATCCACCGCTCCACCTATCGCCTCTCGGAGGAGGCCACGACCGCCTACGAAGGGGCGCGGGAGAAGGTCCGCCGCTTCCTGAACGCCGCCTCCACGCGCGAGGTCGTCTTCACGCGCGGGACGACGGAGGCGATCAACCTCCTCGCCTCGAGCTTCGGCCAGGCCTTCGTGAAGGCCGGCGACGAGGTCCTGATCACCGGGATGGAGCACCACTCGAACATCGTCCCGTGGCAGCTCCTCTGCGAGCGGACGGGGGCGCGCCTTCGCGTCCTCCCGATCGACGACCGCGGCGACCTCGTCCTCGAGGAGCTCGACGCCCTGCTCACCGAGCGGACGCGGATACTCGGCGTCGTCCACGTCTCCAACGCCCTCGGCACCGTCAACCCGGTGAAGGAGATCGTCGCGCGGGCGCACGCGAAGGGGGTCCCCGTCCTCGTCGACGCGGCGCAGTCGCTCCCCCACCTCGGCGTCGACGTCGCGGACCTCGGCTGCGACTTCCTCGCCTTCTCCGGGCACAAGGTCTACGGCCCGACGGGGATCGGCGTCCTCTGGGGGAAGGAGGAGTGGCTCGAGAAGCTCCCGCCCTACCAGGGAGGCGGCGACATGATCGCCTCCGTCTCGTTCGAGAAGACCACCTACGCGGAGCTCCCCGCCCGGCTCGAAGCCGGCACCGGGAACCTGGCGGGAGGCGTCGCCCTCGGCACGGCGCTCGACTACGTCACCACGATCGGGCTCGCGAGGATCGCCGCGCACGAGCGCGCGCTCCTCGCGCACGCCACCGAGCGCCTCTCAGAGGTGCCGGGCCTGCGGATCGTCGGGACCGCCCGCGAGAAGGCCGGGGTCGTCTCGTTCGTCCTCGACGACGTCCACCCGCACGACGTCGGCACGATCCTCGACCAGGAGGGGATCTGCATCCGGACGGGCCACCACTGCGCGCAGCCCGTCATGGCCCGCTACGACCTCCCGGCCACGGCGCGCGCGTCGTTCGGCCTCTACAACACGCTCGAGGAGGTCGACGCGCTCGTGGACGGCCTCCGGAAGGTGCGCGAGGTATTCGGCGCATGACGGCCCTGACCGACCTCTACCAGGAGGTCATCCTCGACCACAACCGGTCGCCCCGGAACTTCCGCGCGATCGAAGGGGCGACCCACTCCGGCCTGGGGCACAACCCGCTCTGCGGCGACCAGCTGACGCTCTACGTGAAAGTGGAGGGCGGGACGATCCGCGAGATCGGGTTTCAGGGGAAGGGCTGCGCGATCTCGAAGGCCTCGGCCTCCCTCATGACCGAGGCCGTGAAGGGGAAGACGCTGGCGGAGGCCGAGGAGCTCTTCGGCCGCTTCCACGACCTCCTCACGGGCCCGTCCGACGTCCCGGCCGAGGCGAAGAG
>JAKPXO010000054.1 GCA_029567505.1 Acidobacteriota bacterium | reverse complement strand
CTCGCAGCTCGGCGTCGCGCGCGATCTCCACACCTGGACGATCTCGGCGCTCTACTTCCTCACGTTCGGCTGCTTCGTGGCGATGGGGGCCTCGCTCCCGCTCATCATCCAGTCGGTCTTCGCCGACGCCCCCGGCGGCGCCCCGAGCCCGCTCCTCTACGCGCCGTTCGCTCCGCTCGTCGCGACGCTGATGCGCCCCGTCGGCGGGTGGGCCGCGGACCGCTTCGGCGCGGGGAGGATGACCGCGATCGCGATCGGGGTGATGGCGGTCGGCGGCTTCAGTCTGACCCGGTTCCTCCGCCCCGACGCCTTCGACGGCTTCTTCGCGACGATCCTCGTCATCTGCGCCGCCTCCGGCTTCGGGAACGGCTCGGTCTTCAAGATCATCCCGACCGTGAATCCGCGCGAGGCCGGCGCCGTCATCGGGATCGTCTCGTGCGTCGGCGCCTTCGGCGGCTTCTTCCCGCCGCTCTTCCTCGGCTGGTGCATCGAGCGGCTCGGGAGCCCCGCCTGGGCCTACACGGCGATGGCCGTCGTCGCGCTCGGCGCCCTCGCCGTCAACGGCTGGTTCTACCAGCGGGAGGGGTCGCCGACGCGCTGCTGAGGCGCAACGACTCCTTCTGCCACGCGATGCGGCCTTCGGCCGCCGCGCTATATTTCCGTGGAATGCCACTCCTGCGCATTCACGCCTCGCCTGATCGCTTCGCGGCAGGTCGCATCGTTGCGATCCCGGCGGAAGGCCTGGTTCTGAGCAGGGCCCGCGGGCAGGGGCTGGTGATCGACGATCCAGGGATCGCCCACGGCCACGCCAGGTTCGACCTCACCGTCCACGGCCTCGTCCTGACCGACGGAGGGAGCGGACTGGGGACCTGGGCCATTGGCGTGCCGGTCACCCGGGTGAGCCTGCGCCCTGGAGACCAGGTACAGGTGGGCTCGACGCTGTTCGTCGTACAGGGCGATCAGAGGCCCACTCCGGCGCCGGTTTCGAGACCGGGGTCTTCCCCGCGTCGCCGGAGCTCTCCCTGGGCCGCCTGCTGCCTCTCGGTCCTCGCCCTGGTGGTCCTGCTGTCCGCCGGCGGTGCGTTCATCGTCCACCGGTACGGACTGCCCTGGGTGAACGAGCAGCTCGGACTGGAGAAGCCGGCCACGGGCGCCGGGGACGGCCGCACGGGTCCGAGGGAGGAGGTCGTCCCGGAAGTCGCCGGCTCGCCGCAGGAGAGCGGAACCGAGTCCACGGGACGCGTCACGCCGGGAGGGGGGCATCAAGCCTTCTCCCTGGGAGACCAGGTGACGGTTGTCGTTCCGCCGGGGGCGGTCGACGCTCCAGCCGATCTCGTCATCCGACCTGCGGACGGGGTTCCGGAGGCGGGTTGGAGCGCGATGAGGGCGGGGAGGGTCTTCGATGTCTCCGTGAGCGGCCGGACGCTGTTCAAGAAGCCGCTCGCCCTGACCCTCTCATACGATCCCGACCTCGTTCCGAAGGGCGCAGATCCGGCCCTCTCCGTGGCCGCCGCGTACTACGACGAGGGCTCGAGAGAGTGGGTCGTGGTGCCGGCCGCCGTGGACACGGCCCGGAGAAGGGTCGCCTTCCTGACGGAACACCTGTGCAAGTGGACCGTCCTGTACCGTCAGCTGGGCTGGGAGACCCACGCTTCCAGGCACTTCAACATCGTCCACAGGCCCGTTGACGCCATCGCCTTCCTCAAGGGCGGGCAGAAGGGCTCCCTCTTCGCCGACCGGTTCGTCAAGGACCTCGGGGAGTGGCTGGACCAGGCCTATGAAGCCTACGAGAAGCAGGGGTTCACCATGCCGGGATTCGAGCTGGTCCCTGCAGAGGCCCCCTTGAGCGAGGCCCGCGTCGTGCCGCCCGCCACCCTGCCGGGCTTCGAGCGGCTGATCGACGGGGCCGGGGCGCTGATCCTCGAGAATCGGAAGGTCCCCATCTGGGCGTTCGTCGGTTCCGCGACGGCCTACTGGGGCAGCCAGGCGCAGGAGGCGGCCTGGAACCCCAAGTCGGGGAACATCCTGTTCCCCACGGGCTTCGACAGCCCGGAGGTCTGCCGGCACGAGGCCAGCCACGAGCTGTTCCACGCCGTTCAGAACCGGTACTTCAACATCGCCTCCATGGCGGTGCGCCGTTGGTGGGTGGAAGCCACGGCCGACTACGCAGCCGCCCGCATCGCGATCGGGGAGACCGGGCCGGCGCCCAACATGGGGGCGGCCATCAAGCCTCGATACCTGGAGCGCTGCATCAGCTTCCTCATCCCGGACGACAAAGGCGACCAGCCGGACTCTTTTCACGAGTACTCCACCGCCCACTTCGTGGACTATCTCGTGAGCCGCGGCGCCGGGTTCAAGGCGATGTGGGATGCCGTAGCCCGGCCCGGGCTGGCGGACCTCACCCAGGTCCTCGACCCGCTGGACAAGCACCTGAAAGAGCGCTTCGGAGAGAAGCGGGGGCTCGCCGCCTTCTACGCCGACTTCGCGCGCTTCTACCTCTTCGACCCCGCGAGCCCCCTTCGGCTGAAGGCCGGCGAGACCCTCCGCTCCACTGCGGCCACCCGGCTGGACACCCTCGACCCGGGGGCTTCCGCCGCCTTCACTTTCTCCCTGGAGCCGTCCTTCACCGCCAGGCTGTGGAGCGTGAAACCGAAATGGGACGCAAACCGCCCCACGCGGAAGGTCAAGGTCACCGCCCCTCGCCGCGCCGCCGGCGTCTCCCTGTTTCTCTACCGCCTGCCGGAAGGCCGGCGTCTGGCCGGCGGGGGCGGATTCGAGGCGGAGCTGGGGGACAAGCCCCTGGTCCTCTCCATCGGCCAGGACGACCACCTCCTGGTCCTCGCGGTCCGGGCCTTCGAGGGAGGAAAGGCCTCGGCCGAGGTGCGAATGGAGGACCTGGCCGAGCCGGCCAAGGTCAAGGCACCGCCGCCCGCGCCGGCGGCCCGGCGCGGCCTGGAACTCCAGATGGTCCTCTACGTCTCCTACGACCGGGGGTACCAGGACGAGAAACAGCGATGGCCCGCGTCCGGTTTCCAGCCGTTCGAGAACACCGGCTGGCGAGGGTTCGTCCTCAGCGGGTCGGGGCATTTCACGGGCACCCGCCTCGACGGCGACAAGGAGAGCCGAGTCGAGGGAACCCGCACCGCCTCTGCCGTGACGAAGCTGAAGTGGATCAACCACCGGCTCACGAAACGGCCGAACGGGGAAAAGATCCAGGAGGAGTGGTGGGAGATCGAGCTGGAGAACATCCCGGTCACCCCCCATGATCCGAACGAGTACATCCTCGAGGGCTACGACGCTTCCACGGGGAAATGGAACACGGGCTTCGAGAAATCCGTCCCCAGGCTGGAGCACAAGGTGGTCTTCTACCCATCCGGGACCAGCATCGCGCTGAAGAACGTCTTCTGGCAGAGGACCATGGCCAAGTCCATCGGCGACATGGAGGGGTTTGCCGTCCTGGCCGAGCGCCCCCACATCCGCCTCTACTTCACCGGCCCCTGAGGTGCCCGCCGCACCTCGGGCTCTACGGGTTCGGACGCCTCACGTCCGGAACGCCCGGGCCGGACGCCTCCTGCCGGCGGCTGCCAGCTGTCCCGGGTGAGTCGCGGGAGAGCTTCACGCCCCCTGTTCCGCTCCTAGCGGAGCCGCTCGGCGAAGCCCTTCAGCCCCGCCGCGAAGGCGGGGTCCTTGAGCGTCTGGACGAGGAGGTCGCTGACGCCCCCCCAGACGATCTGCACGGCGATCGCGAGGAGGACGAAGGCGCTGATCTGGCTGATCGTCGCGGCCCCCGTGTCGCCCATGCGCCGGATGACCGGCCCGCTGAAGCGGTAGAAGACGAAGACCGTCGCGCCGGCGAGGAGGATGCCGCACGCCGTCGCGAGGAACGCGAGGAGCGTCGAGGCCTCCAGGATGTGCCCCCGCGGGACGAGGCTGAGGGTGACGGCCATCGCCCCCGGCCCCGCCGTGACGGGCATCGTGAGCGGGAAGAAGGCCTTGTTCTCCATCGAGGAGCGGATCTCGGCCTGCTCCTCCTCGGAGACGCGCGGGTCCTTGTTCAGCATGTGCCAGGCGGAGTGGAAGAGGAGGATTCCGCCGGCGATCGCGACGACGGGAATCGAGATCCCGAGGATTTTCAGGATCCAGCCGCCGACGAGGAGGAGGACCGTCAGGAAGAGGGCGGTGTAGACGCCGATCCGGAGGGCGAGCCGATTCCGCTGCCGGTCCGGCACGGCGCTCGTCAGGCCGAGGAAGACCGGAGCCATCGCGGGCGGGTTGAGGATGGGGAACAAAGCCAGCCAGGTGAAGGACATCTGGGCGAGGAAGGTCGTCATGCAGCTCCCGCGGCGGCCCGGCGCCCGCGCCGGGGATGCTAACGCAGGGCGCCGAGCTCCGTCCCGCCGGATCGAAGCGTTAGGCTTCCGTGGCCGCCGACACTTCCCCGAGAAACGAAACCGATTCCGGCGGATGGAACTCTGTCCGACCCAAGTGAGGTTGCCGATGAAGCTCTTTCGATCGTCGCTCCTGATCTCCGCCCTGGTCCTCCTCATCGCGGTGCCTGCCACCGCCGACATGCGGGGCGTCCCCGCCACCGACGAGCGCCCCCAGGCGACGATCGAGGGGACGATCACGTCCGTGAACGTCCCGATCGTGGGCGGAGGGCCGATCGTCACGCTCCTCGGCGGGCTCGTCGCGTTCGACGCGACGGGGGCCGCCGTCCGATACGTGAACGGCCACGCCGCGACGACCGACACCCTCGCCGCGGGACAGCGCGTCCTCGCGCTCCTCGACCCGGCGACGTCCCCGCTGCGGGCGACGACCGTCGTCATCCTCTCCGACAGGGCCGACGTCACGTTCTCCGGGCGCGTCGACGCGGTCGACCTCGGCGCCGGGACCCTCACGGTCCTCGGGTTCACGTCGAAGGTGACCGATCGGACCGTCTTCGGCGGGCCGTTCGAAGGCCTCGGCGCGAAGGGGCTCGAGGACGTCCGCGTCGGCGACATGGTCTTCGTGGAGGCGAAGGCGGGCGAGGGCGTGCTCCTCGCGACGAAGGTCATGAAGCTCGGCGCGCCCTCGGACTCGGTCCGCCGGATCCACGGGACGGTCGCCTCGATCGGCGAGACCGCGTGGACGCTCACGCTGGCCGACGGCTCCGCTCTCACGGTGAAATTCGGAGCGGAGACGAAGGTCACCGGCGCCCCGAAGGTCGGCGACACCGTCGACGTCCTCGCCCGTCCCCAGTCCGATGGCTCCCTCCTCGCCGTCGCGATCCTCAAGTCGGTCCCGCCTCCCGTCGTCGCGTTCGAACGTTTCGAGGGGGCCGTGAAGGCGATCGGGGCGACGACCTGGACGATCGCCCCGAAGGGCGGCGGCCCCGATCGGTCGTTCGCCGTGGACGGGGAGACCAAGATCCTGGGAAGCCCGGCCGTCGGTGACGGCGTCGGGGTCCTCGCGAAGAAGCTCGACGACGGCACCTGGCTCGCCGTCATCATCGCGAAGGCGATGGTCCCCGGGCCGGCGCGGACCGAAGTCGAGTTCGAGGGCGTCGTGAAGAGCCTCTCGCCGGGCAGCCCGACCGGCGTCTGGATCGTCGGGGAGACGAAGGTCGTCGTGACGAGCCGAACCGTCGTGAGGGGCGAGCCGAAAGTCGGCGACACTGTCGAGGTCGAGGGGCTGAAGAGCCCGGACGGCGTCGTCCAGGCCTCGAAGATCGAGAAGCTCTGACGGCGGCCCGGCGCCGGCGTCGACGGGGCGGAAACGGCGCGGCCGTCTCCGCCCTTCGCGTTCCGGGCCTCCGCCCCGTCAGCGGAAGACCTGCATCGCCCGGAGCTCGCGGATCCGGTCTCGCAGCTGCGCGGCCGTCTCGAACTCGAGCTCCCGGGCGGCCTCCTTCATCTTCTTCGAGAGAGAGGCGATCTCCTCCTCGATCGACCGGTCGTCGCGGAGGACGTCCTTCGCGGTGCCCCGGAGCGCCGGGGCGTCACCGTAGTCGAGGTTCGCCATCTTCAGGAGCGGCGAGTCGAGCGACTTGACGATCGACTCCGGGACGATGCCGTGCTCGACGTTGTAGGCCTCCTGGATCGCCCGGCGTCGCGCGGTCTCGTCCATCGCGCGGCGCATCGAGTCGGTGACGACGTCGGCGTAGAAGACGACCAGGCCGTTCAGGTTCCGAGCGGCGCGCCCGGCCGTCTGGACGAGCGAGGTCTCCGATCGGAGGAACCCCTCCTTGTCGGCGTCGAGGATCGCCACGAGCGAGACCTCGGGGAGGTCGAGCCCCTCGCGCAGGAGGTTGATGCCGACGAGGCAGTCGAAGACGCCGCGCCGGAGGTCACCGAGGATCTGGACCCGCTCGAGCGTCTCGACGTCGGAGTGGAGATAGCGCGCCCGCACGCCGAGCTCGAGGAAGTAGCTCGTGAGGTCCTCGGCCATCCTCTTCGTCAGCGTCGTGACGAGCGTCCGCTCCCCCCTCGCCGCCCGCTCCCGCACGCGCCCCAGGAGGTCGTCGACCTGTCCCTTCACGGGGCGGACCTCCACCGCCGGGTCGACGAGGCCGGTCGGCCGGATGACCTGCTCGACGACCTCCCCGCCCGCCTGCTGAAGCTCGTACGCGGCGGGCGTCGCCGAGACGTAGAGCCTCGGGCCGACCCGCTCGAGCCACTCCTCGAATCGGAGGGGACGGTTGTCGAGCGCCGACGGTAGGCGGAAGCCGTACTCGACGAGCGTCTCCTTCCGGGAGCGGTCGCCGTGGTACATCGCGCGGAGCTGAGGGACCGTCTGGTGGCTCTCGTCGACGATCGTCAGGTAATCGGCCGGGAAGTAGTCGAGGAGGGTCGGCGGCGGCTCTCCCGCGGCCCGCCCGGAGAGATGACGGGAGTAGTTCTCGACGCCGGCGCAGTAGCCGATCTCCCGCATCATCTCGAGGTCGAAGCGGGTCCTCTGCTCGAGCCGCTGCGCCTCCAGGAGCTTCTTCTGCGCCGTCAGGTCGGCCACCCGGGTGACGAGCTCCGCCTCGATGGAGCCGAGGGCCCGCTGCCGCACCTCCTCCGGGGTGACATAGTGCGACTTCGGGTAGAGGGAGAACTCGCGGAGCGGCTCGAGGACCTTCCCGGTCAGGAGGTCGATCCGCGAGACCCTCTCGATCTCGTCGCCGAAGAACTCGACGCGGACCCCCGTGTCCTCGTACGAGGGGTGGATCTCGAGGACGTCCCCGCGGACCCGGAACGAGCCGCGGTCGAGGTCGAGGCTCGTCCGCTCGTACTGGGCCTCGACGAGACGCTTCAGGTACCAGGTCAGGCCGTAGCGGGCCCCGGTCTTCAGCTCGATCGCCATCCGTCCGAACGACTCGGGGCTCCCGAGACCGTAGATGCAGGAGACCGACGCGACGATCAGGACATCGCGCCTCTCGAAGAGCGCGGCCGTCGCGGCGATCCGGAGCTTGTCGATCTCCTCGTTGATCTGGGTTTCTTTCTCGATGAAGGTGTCGGACTGCGGGACGTACGCCTCGGGCTGGTAGTAGTCGTAGTAGGAGACGAAGTACTCGACCCGGTTCCGCGGGAAGAACCGCTTGAACTCCTGGTAGAGCTGGGCGGCGAGCGTCTTGTTGTGGGACAGGACGAGCGTCGGGCGGTCGAGCGCCTCGACGACCTTCGCCATCGTGAACGTCTTCCCCGAGCCGGTGACGCCGAGGAGGACCTGCTGCTCGCGCCCCTCGCGGAAGCCGCGCACGAGCGCCTCGATCGCCGCCGGCTGGTCCCCCTGCGGCGTCAGCTCGGAGACGACCTCGAAGAGGCTCACTTCTTCGGCATGGAGCGAAGGTGCTCCGTCAGGCCCTTCAGCTCCTCCCCCGACACCGTCCGGTCCTCGAGCGCCGCGACGATCTTCTTCTGGAGCCCCTGGATGTCGTCCGCCTTCGCCTTCCCCGCCTTCGCCGACTCGACGAACGCGGCGTACTCGGTCCGGAACGCCTCCCGCTCGGCGGCGGGGACGTCGGCCGCGAGCGCACCGACGATCTGGCTCTCAGTGGCGCCGAGGAGCGACTCCATGAGCTGAGGCGCCTTCCGCAGGAAGAGGACCATCCCGACGATCAGGAGGACCGA
The DNA here is from genome assembly GCA_029567505.1 of Acidobacteriota bacterium. GTDB lineage: Bacteria > Acidobacteriota > Thermoanaerobaculia > UBA5066 > UBA5066 > UBA5066. The sequence continues at coordinate 988 of JAKPXO010000054.1, read as the reverse complement.
GAGGCCGGCACAGCCGACGAGCCCCCACTTCAGGACGCCGCCCGGCCGTGGGTCCTTCTCGTCCCGGGTCGCGGGCGGACCGCCCGGAGAGATCGGGGGGGGCGGGGTGCTGCTCATCCTCTGCCTCCTCGCACGTCTTCCGACCCGGACGGGGCGGAGACGCATGTGAGAATACCTCCGTGCTCGGACGCCGCGCCGCCGCGCTCCTCGTCCTCCTCCTCCCGGTCCTCCTCGCGGCGGGGCTCGGGGTCGGTGCCGGCTGGGCGACGTCGCGGCTCATCCGCGTCCCGAAGGTCGAACAGCTCGCGAGCTACCGGCCCGACATCGTCACCGAGATCCGCGGCGCCGACGGCTCGATCGTCGCGCGCTTCGCGATCGAGCGGCGGTTCCTCGTCACGCGCGACCAGCTCCCCGAGGTTCTCGTGCAGGCGGTTCTCGCCGCGGAGGACACGCGGTTCTACGACCACGGCGGCGTCGACATCATCCGGATCGGCGGCGCCGCGCTCCGCGACCTCGCGACCCGCCGGCTCGCCGAGGGCGCCTCGACGATCACGCAGCAGCTCGCCCGCTCCGTCTTCCTGACCCCCCAGAAGTCGTTCGCCCGGAAGATCAACGAAGTCTTCCTGACCGTGGAGATCGAGAAGAGGTTCTCGAAGGACCAGATCCTCACGATGTACCTCAACCAGGTCTACCTCGGCCACGGTAACTACGGCGTCGAGGCGGCGTCGACCTGGCTCTTCAACCACCCGGCCCGGGAGCTCACGCTCACGGAAGCGGCGCTGCTGGCCGGGCTCATCCAGCGGCCCGAGGCTTTCTCCCCGGTCCGGAACCCCGCCGGAGCGAAGTCGCGGCGCGACCTCGTGCTGCGCCGTATGACGGAGGTCGGCTACATCGACGCCGCGACGGCCGCCGCGGCGAGAGCGGAGCCGGTCGTCCTCTCGCGGTCCGCGCGCGAGGCGACGATCGGGCCCTACTTCTGCGAGGAGGT
>JAKPXO010000039.1 GCA_029567505.1 Acidobacteriota bacterium | reverse complement strand
CGCGTGGACCGCGGCCGGATCGAGGAAGCGGACCTCGCTCTTCTGAGGGTGCACGTTCGGGTCGACCCGCTCGGGCGGGCAGGTGACGAAGAGCGCCCAGGCCGGGTGCCGCTCGCCGATGAGCGCCTCCTCCGCCGCGAGGCGTGCCGCGTGCGCGACCGATCCGTCGCGCGCCGCCCGGCCGTTCACGAAGAGCCACTGGAACGTCCGCGAGGCGAACGTCGTCTCGGGTGGCGAGACGGCGCCCAGGAGCCGCAGTCCCGCGTGGACGGAGTCGACGGCGATCACGCGCGGCAGCGAACCGCGCCCCATCACTTCCGCGAAGCGGTCGAGCGCACCGGCGGCCGATGGGAGGGACAGGAGCTCGCGCTCCCCGGCCCGCAGCGTGAACGACACGTCGGGGCGCGAGAGGGCGAGCGTCGTCAGCGCTTTCACGACGGCCCGCTGCTCGGCGTCGGCCGACTTCAGGTACTTCCTCCGCGCCGGGACGTTCCCGAAGAGGTCCTCCACGACGACGCGCGTCCCCTTCGTCTGGCGCGCGGGCCGCGCGACGGGCGTCTCGCCCCGGTCCGCGACGACCTCCGTCCCGAGGCCCGAGCCGTCGGGCGAGGTCACGAGGACGAGGCGCGAGACCGAGGCGATCGACGGGAGCGCCTCGCCCCGGAAGCCGAGGCTCCCGATCCGGCCGAGGTCCTCCGCCGTCCGGACTTTCGACGTCGCGTGTCGCTCGAGCGCGAGCCGGGCGTCGTCCGCGTCCATCCCGCAGCCGTCGTCGGACACCGAAATCCGGGCGATGCCGCCCCCTTCGATCTCCACGTCGACCCGGCCCGCCCCGGCGTCGAGCGCGTTCTCGACGAGCTCCTTCACGACCGACGCCGGCCGCTCGACCACCTCGCCGGCCGCGATCTGGTCGACGAGGACGTCCGGGAGGACCGCGATCCGCGCCATCGGCCGCGGAGAGTAGCAGGGGGGCGATCGAGGTACTCTGCCTTCATGGAGCGGTCCCGCCGCCTCTCCCCGGCCCTCTTCGCGCTCGCGGCGCTCGTCCTCGCGATCCTCGTGGCGGCGTCGGTTCTCGTCGGCCGCGTGGCGCGGCTCCCGAAGGAGATGGCCGGGGCGGTCCCGCACGGCCTCCGCGAGACCGCCGCGGCCGTCTCGGACGGCCTCGCGAAGCTGGCCGCGGCGATCCGGACGCGGAGCGTGACGACGGAGCTCCGGAGCGCCGTCGCCGAGCTGCGCGGGACGAAGAAGCTCCAGGTGGCCGAGCTGACGCAGCTCGAGGTCGTCGAGCGGCGCGACGCGACGCGCCTGCTCGGTGTCCCTCTCCCCGACGTCGTCGTCTCGGCGCGCGCGCCGGTGACGTACGTCTACACGCTCGACCTCGACGCGCGCTGGGACTTCGACCTCGCCGGGAGGACGGTGAGCGTCCTCGCCCCGGACCTCGTGGCCAACGCGCCCGCGGTGGACGTCTCGAGGCTCGAGCTCGTGAAGACGGAGTCGTCGATCCTCCGGGACGAGGACCGCGTCGTCGAGGAGCTGCGCCGCTCCCTCACGGACGTCTTCCGGGCCCGCGCCCGGCAGCACGTCCCGCTCGTGCGGGAGACCGCGCGAAAGGAGTCCGAGGCGTTCGTGAGGAGCTGGCTCCTTCGCGCCTACGGGCTCCCCGAGGACGTCCGGGTCGTCGTCCGGTTCCACGGGGAGCCCGCGACGATCGGCCCGGCCGGCGTCGCCCTTCCGCCCCGGGGCTGACGCGAGCTCCCGCGCTAAGAGGCTGAGATCGGCGCCCCGGGCGGCGGCCGGCGGAACGCCTGGACGAGCGCGCCGAGCGGGACGACCAGGAAGAGGACCGCCACGAGGAACGCGAGCGTCGTCAGGGCGAGACCCGTCGTCGCGGCGACTTTCACGAGGTCGTTCTGCCCCGTGATCGCGACCGTGAGGTAGTCGGTCCGGGCGGCGGCGCTGAGGGCGACGCCGCCGAAGAGCTTCACGTTCCGCAAGACGAGATAGAACGCGAAGAAGG
>JAKPXO010000012.1 GCA_029567505.1 Acidobacteriota bacterium | reverse complement strand
CCCTCGACCTGGCCGGCGCAGAGCGTCGGGTTGATGACCCGGCCGACGTCGACCGCGGCCCAGAAGCCGGTCACCTTCGTCTCGAAGGTGTCGAGGTCGACCTCGACCTCGGCGACGTCGCAGGCCCAGCCGTAGGCGGGGTAGGCGTCGCCGGAGTAGGTGGCGTCGTCCCAGACGACGCCGGGCGGCGGCTCATACTGGACGAGCGAGGTCGCGCGCGCGGGGTCGGCGGCGAGGCGCTCCCACGCGGCGGAGCGAGTCGCGCCGTGGGCCTTCTCCTCGGCCTCGAGGCGGGCGCGCAGCTCCTTCGCCGCGGCCTCGACGATCGAGCCGACGACCATGACGGTCCGCGAGGCGACGGTCGGCCCCGAGTCGGGGACGTTCGCGGTGGAGGGGACGGCGAAGTCGACGTCCTCGACGCCGATGCCGAGGCCGTCCGCGGCGATCTGGCGGAAGACGGTCTCCGTCCCCTGACCGATGTCGGTCGAGCCGGTGCGGACGCGGGCGCGGCCGCCCGGGAGGAGGTCGACGGCGACCTTTCCTTTCAGGTACTTCTCGCCCGAGCCGGTGAAGCCGGCGCCGTGGAGGAAGATTGCGGCGCCGACGCCGCGCGCCGTCCGGCCCGTCACGACGGGGCCGCGTTCCCGCTTCTCGACGTATCCGCTCGCGGCCATCGCTTTCTCGACGCACTCCTCGACTCCGACCGACTCCTTCAGCGTCTGGCCCGTCGCCGTCGTGTCGCCGAGGCGGAGGAGGTTCTTTCGCTTCAGCGCGACCGGGTCGACGCCGAGCGTCCGCGCGACGCGATCGAGGTGACGCTCGATCGCCCAGATCGTCTGCGGCGCGCCGAAGCCGCGGAAGGCGCCGTTCGGCGGGGTGTTCGTCGCGACGGCGACCGCCTCGACGGTGACGTCCTCCCAGCGGTAGGCGCCGCAGGCGTGGAGCGCGCCGCGCGAGAGGACGACCGGGGTGAGCGTGACGTAGGCGCCGCCGTCGAAGAGGACGCGGACGGAGACGGCGCGGACCGTGCCGTCCCGGTCCTGGCCGCTCGCGATCTCGACGCGCGAGGGGTGCCGCTTCGTCGAGGCCTCGACGTCCTCCTGCCGGCCGTAGACGAGCTTCACGGGGCGGCCCGACTTCCTCGCGAGGAGGAGGGCGTGGAGGGCGACGAGCGTCGGGTACTCCTCCTTGCCGCCGAAGCCGCCGCCCGTGACGGCCTGCGTCACGTCGACGCCCTCGTCGGGGAGGCCGAAGACCCCCTTGATCCCCTTCTGGACGTAGTAGGGGCACTGGAGCGACCCCTCGACGCGGGCGGTGTCGCCGTCCCACCAGCCGATCATCCCGTTCGGCTCGATGTAGACGTGCTCCTGCCAGCCCGTCTCGTAGACGCCGCGGACGACGACCTCGCAGCTCTCGACCGCCGCGCCGCCGCGCCCCTTCGTGATCCGGTAGCGCTTGATGACGTTGTCCGCGCCGCGGATCGCCTCACGGGCGGCGAGGGCGTCGTCGATCGTCAGGACGGGCGGGAGCGGCGCGACACGGAGCGTGACGTGCCGCATCGCCTGCGCGAGGCGGAGGCGGTCCTCGCAGGCGAGGAGGGCGACCGGCTCGTAGGCGTGGCGGATCTCGTCCTTCGCGAGGACGGGCTGGTCGTTCTCGATGAGCGGGACGGCGTTGACGGGGACGTCGTCGGCGGTGACGACGGTGATGCCGGTCCAGTCGAAGGCGGGGTCGAGGTCCACGCCGAGGAGGCGGCCGCGGGCGACGTCGCTCCGCACCGTCGCGCCGTGGAGCATGCCCGGGAGGACGAGGTCGTCGACATAGCGCGCCGAGCCGCACACTTTCGCGGGGCCGTCGACGCGCGGGACGGAGGTTCCGATCGAGGGCGCCATCGAGCGAGTCTACCCGCGGCGGGGGCCTCCGGCACGCGACGAAGCGGGGGAAACGGGAAGGGTGCCGGACGCCGGGACGCCGGGCGGGGCCGCCGGGAGGCCGGGGCGGGGCGTCCGGAGCTCAGCCCCGGTCCGGGGCGAGGAGGTCCCGGAGGGCTGGCTCGAGGTCGGGGAAGCGGAACCGGAATCCGAGCGCGAGGGCCTTCGCGGGGAGCGCCCGCTGGCCGTCGAGAACGAGCGCGGCCATCTCTCCCATCGCGGCGCGGATCGCGAAGGCCGGGGCGGGCGCGAAGGCCGGGCGCCGAAGGACGCGCCCGAGCGCCGCGGCGAACACCCTCATCGGGACGGGGCCGGGGGCGGTCCCGTTCA
>JAKPXO010000501.1 GCA_029567505.1 Acidobacteriota bacterium | reverse complement strand
CGGCGCGCGGGGCGCGGGCGAGCTCGGAGAGGACGGCGTGCTCGGGGTCGGGCGAGACGGCGGTGAGGAGGAGGACGTTGTCGCCGGCGCCGGCGCGGGTGACGTACTCGAGGAGGCGCCCGAGGGCGGTCTCGGCGGCCTCGCCGTCGTCGACGGGCCAGTCGAGGAGCCGGGCGAGCTCCGGAGCGCGGTCGGAGCGCTTGACGCGCCCCGTGAGCTTGCGGGCGCTCTCGGCGGCTTCGCCTTCGACCCAGGCTCCCGTCTCGCGGGCGAGGGCGCGGGCCTTGCGTGCGAGGCGTTCAAGGACGCGCGGCTCGGAGGGGGCTCCGGGCGGCGCGCCGAGGCCGGCCTCGGCGGCGTCGTCGAGGAGGGTGTCGACCTCGTCGGCGGAGAGCTTCTTCGTCCGGAGGAGGTCGGTGACGTCGAGGGAGACGAGGCGGTTCGTGGCGAAGAGGGCGATGGTGGCCGCGTCGGCGACAGCTTCCCGCACGCCGTTGCCGGTGCCGTCGTACTCCGAGACCTCGCCGTCGGGGAACGCGGCCTGGAAGGCCTTTGCGAGGCGGCGCGCGGCCTCGCCGACGAACCACTCGTCGTCGCCGAGGACGACGAGGACCGGAGGGAGCGGTGCGGCGGCGACCGCCGTGAGGAGCGGCGCCAGGGAGCCGAAGGGGTCGCCGCGCAAAGGGAGCCTCTCCGGGCTCAGAGCAGGCCCTTGTCCTGCAGCTCCTGGCACTCCAGGCAGTGCCGCGCCCACGGGACCGCCTCGAGGCGCTTCTCCTGGACGTGGCCCTGGCAGTGGACGCAGGTGCCGTAGGTGCCCTGGTCGAGGCGGAGAAGGGCCTGGTCGATGAGGAGAAGGGTGCGGCGGTCGGACTCGGAGAGGGAGAACGCGAACTCGCGCGTGTAGGCCGAGGTGGCCCGGTCGACCATGTCCTGCGCCTGCTCGTCGACCGACTCATCGGTGACCTGCCGGTTGCGGGAGAGGTCGTGAAGGAGCTCCTCCTGCTTGGCGAGGAGGCGCTTGCGATGCTTCTCGAGGGGGTCCTTCGCGGCCTTTTCTGCGGCCTTCTCGGCGGCCTTCGGCGCCGCCTTCGCAGGCGGCCGGGCCGGGACCTTCGCAGGGGCCTTCACGGGGGTCTTCGCCGCGCTCTTCGCGGGAGCTTTCTTCGCTGCGGACGCGCTCTTCGTCGCCATGGGGACATTCCCCCTTCCGTCGTTCCCGGACGCCTCGCGGCGCCCGTCCGGCGAGCCGAACCCGCCGTGCCGGCCCCTCCGGAATCGCGGGACTCTAGCACAAGACCGGGATTGGGGTCAGGTCTACCATCTACACTCTACGGCCAGGGCCGTAGAGTGTAGATGGTAGACCTGACCCCAGGTGTTCGTAGAGGGTCTTGCGGGCGATGCCGAGGCGGCGGGCGGCCTCGGCGACGTTGCCGCCGGCCTCGTCGAGGACGAGGCGGACGTAGGCGTCGGTGAGGCGGCGGAGCGGCCAGCCACGGGAGGCGGCGGACTCGAGGAGGGCTTCGGGCTCGGCGGCGGAGACGAGGCCGAGGTGGGGCTCGTCGACGGCGGGGGCGCCCGCGGCCGAGGCCTCGAGCGCGGCGCGCCGGACGACGTTCTCGAGCTCGCGGAAGCCGCCGCGGAAGGGGTGGGCGCGAAGGGCCGCGACGGCCTCGGGTGTGAAGGCCTTCGGCGCATCGGTGGCGCGGAGCAGGGCGCGAGCCGCCGGGAGGAGGTCGGCCCGGCGCTCGGCGAGCGGCGGGAGGCGGACGGTGAGGACGGCGAGCCGGTACCAGAGGTCTTCCCGGAACTCCCCCGCCCGGACGCGGCGCGGGAGGTCGGGTGCGGCCGAGGCGACGAACCGCGCTTCGAGGAGGGTCTCGCGCGTGCCGCCGACGCGGCGGAGGAGCCGCTCTTCGAGGAGGCGGAGGAGCTTGCCCTGCGCGCGGAGGGAGAGCGTGTCGATGCGGTCGAGGTAGAGGGTGCCGCGCCCGGCGCCTTCGAGGAGGCCCGCCTTGCCGGCGACGGCGCCGGTGAAGGCGCCACGCTCGTGGCCAAAGAGCTCGCTCTCGAGGAGGTCGTCGGCGAGCGACGCGAGGTCGATTCGGACGAACGGCTCCGCGGCGCGCGGGGAGCGGTCGTGGAGAAGGCGCGCGAGGCGGTCTTTGCCGGTGCCCGGGCCGCCAAGGAGGAGGATGGTGGCGTCGGAACCGAGGCCCCGCTCGAGCCTCTCGAGGTCGGCGGCCAGACCGCGATGGCGGGTGGCGAAGAGCGTCACGCCGCTCGCCCCGCGGGACCTAGCTCGTGAAGGCCTGCGTCTCCTCGGGAGCGTCGCCCCAGAGGCGCTCGAGCCCGTAGAAGCGCCGGGCCTCCTCGTGGAAGAGGTGGAAGACGACCTCGCCGTAGTCGAGGAGGATCCAGGCGCCCTTGTTGTAGCCCTCGTGGGAGAAGGGGCGCCGCCCCTCGGCCTTCATCGCCATCTCGACGGCGTCGGACATCGCCTGCGCCTGCCGCTCGTTCGTGGCGGAGGCGAGGACGAAGTACTCGGCGAAGGCGCCGAGCTCCTGGAGGTTGAGGACGACGAGCTTCTCGGCCTTCTTGTCGAGGAGGGCCTGGACGGCGCGCCGGATCTGCATCTGGAGACGCGCGTCGGCCTCACGGTTCCGCTCGAGGCGGGCCTTCTCGGCGGCGGCCGTAGCCGCGGGGACTCGCTTCGCGTGGCCGCCCTTCGCCATCGCCTCGGAGAGGATCTCGCCGACGGCGGCCGCGGGCGGAGGAGGAGGCGGAAGCGCGGGCCCGCGCCGCGGGGCCGCGGGCCTGGCGCCGGCGGCCTTTGCCTTGACCGGACCTTTGGCCTTCGCGGCAGGACGCTTCGCGGCGGTCTTGCCGGCGGGCTTCGCGCCCTTCACGGCGCGACGTAGAGGCGGTGCCGCCTCGCGTACCGCTCCACCGCGGGAGGAAGACTTTCGCTCAGGCTTTGGACGCTCGGGAGTGCGCTTCTTATCCACGTGGAGGAGATTGTAACCGGCGCGTTTCCCGCCCAGAAGATCGTCTGGTTCTCGGAGAGCTCGTCGTGCGGCCGCGCGCCGAGCGGGGCGAGGCGGGCCGCGAGCTCCGGCGGGAGCTCCTCCCGCAGGTCGGGGTAGTCGACCCCCTCGCGGTAGACGACGACGATCCGGTGGGAGGAGACGATCTCCTTCCACTCGCGCCACGTGTGCAGCCGGGCCATCGAGTCGGAGCCGAGGACGAGGAAGACCTCGCTCTCGGGATGGTTCGCGCGGACGTGCCGGAGCGTCTCGATGGTGTAGGTCGTCCCTCCGCGCGAGACCTCGAAGTCCGAGAGGAGGAGGTGCGGGTACGCCTCGAGCGCGGCCGCGCACATCCCGAAGCGGTGGAACGCCGAGGCGGAGGGGCCCTGCGGCTTGTGAGGCGGGGCGAACGCGGGGACGTAGAGGATCTCGTCGAGGCCGGTCGCCGCGCGGGCCTCCTCGACGGGAACGAGGTGGCCGAGGTGGATCGGGTCGAACGAGCCGCCGTAGACGCCGAGGAGGTGGGTTCTATTGAGCATCCGGGGCCTCCCCTGCCGGGACGGGCAGGACGGGAGCCGGCTTCGCGCTCATCGCCTCGAGCCGGCCGCCGAGGAAGGAGACGAGGGGATCGAGGCCCTTGTGGGCCGCGCCCGAGATCGCGAAGAAGCGGAGGCCGCGGCGCGAGGCCGCCGCGCGGACGGCGGCGATCTGCTCCTCGGAGGCGATCTCGACCTTGTTCGCGCAGAGGACCCGCTCGCGCGCCGCGAGCTCCGGCGCGAAGGCCTCGAGCTCTCCCTCGATGACGGAGACGGCTTCCTCGGCGGCCCCGTCGGGGTCCTCCGGGTCGAGGGCCGCGGCGTCGACGAGGTGGCAGAGGAGGCGCGAGCGCTCGACGTGGCGGAGGAAGCGGATGCCGAGCCCGTGGCCGTCGCTCGCCCCCTCGATGAGGCCGGGGACGTCGGCCGCGACGAACGTCTTGTAGCGCTCCCAGGAGACGACGCCGAGGTTCGGGACGAGCGTGGTGAAGGGGTAGTCGGCGATCTTCGGGCGCGCCGCGGAGATGGCGGCGATGAGCGTCGACTTGCCGGCGTTCGGGAAGCCGACGAGGGCGACGTCGGCGAGGAGCTTCAGCTCGAGCGCGAGGGAGCGCCGCTCGCCCTCGGTGCCGGGCTCGGCGCGGCGGGGCGTGCGGTGGGTGGGCGTCGCGAAGTGCTGGTTGCCGCGACCGCCGCGGCCGCCCTTGGCTACGAGGAGGACCTGGCCGTTCTCGGCGAGGTCGCCAAGGACCTCGCCGGAGTCGGCGTCCTTGACGATCGTGCCGACGGGGACGGTGATCTCGATGTCGCCGCCCCGCTTCCCGGTGCAGTTCGAGCCCATGCCGTGCTGGCCGCGGCCGGCCGCGAACCGCTTCTTGAAGCGGAACGGGTAGAGGGTGTTGAGGCCTTCGTCGGCGACGATGCGGACGCTGCCGCCGTCACCGCCGTCACCGCCGTTGGGACCGCCGTGAGGCTCGCCCTTGGCACGCCGGAACGCGACGCAGCCGTTGCCGCCGTCGCCGGCCGAGACCTGTATCGACGCCTCGTCGAGGAACATGTCTTCCGTACCGGAGCGTCGGGTCCGGGGCGCCGGAGGGCGCCCCGCCCGGAATCAGCTCGCGGCCGCGGCCTCGGAGCCGGGACGCGGTCCCGGCGTCACGCTCACGTAACGCCCGAGGCGGCCCTTGTCCTTGAAGTCGACGACGCCGTCGACCATCGCGAAGAGAGAGTCGTCCTTGGCACGGCCGACGTTCTCACCCGGCTTGAGCGGGGTGCCCCGCTGCCGGACGAGGATCGAGCCGCCGGTGACCCACTGACCCGCGAAGCGCTTCACGCCGAGGCGCTGGGCGTTCGAGTCGCGGCCGTTGCGGGAAGAACCCTGACCTTTTTTGTGAGCCATAGCAGCTTCCTCGGAAGGCTCTCAGACCGAGATCGAGTCGATCCGGACTTCGACGAGGTTCTGGCGGTGCCCATGGCTCCGCTGGTACCCCTTGCGCTTCTTCTTCTTGTAGACGATGAGCTTCTGGCCCCTCATCTCGCGGACGACGACACCGTGGACGGTGGCTCCGGTCACGAGAGGAGAGCCGAGGCGGAGGGTCTCCCCCTCGCCGACGGCCAGAACCTCGGGCAGCTCGAGCGCATCGCCCTTGGTGAAGGTCTTGTTGTGGAAGCGCTCGATCTGGATGACGTCGCCCTTGGCGACCCTGACCTGCTTCCCTCCGGTGCGAATGACGGCGTACATCGATTCCTCCCCCGACCTCGGGTCAAAAGGGTCGGCAAACATACCCCCGGCCGATCGGAATGTCAAAAGCCCGGGAAGAGAGGGGAAAGAGGACGGGGTCTGGTCTACACTCTACACTCTGTTCGCGAACAGAGTGTAGAGTGTAGACCAGACCCCGTCCTACGCGGAGAGCCGGATGGTGTGGGCGGCCGTCGCGAGGCACGCGGCCTCGCCTTCGAGCCCTCGTCCGGCTCGGGTGACCGTGACGACGAGCCGCCAGTCGCCGAGCTGCGGCTCTCCCGGAGGAACGCCGCGGACCTCGAGGCGTTCGACGTCGAGGG
>JAKPXO010000484.1 GCA_029567505.1 Acidobacteriota bacterium | reverse complement strand
GCCTCGAGGGCGAGGATCCGGGAGAGCGTGTGGCGGTCGCCCAGCCGGTGCGCGATCTCCGACGCCTCGGCCGCATCTCTCTCGCAGCGCGCGAGGTCCCCCGCCCGGAACGCGAGCTCGGCCGATTCCACGAGCGCCCGGCCGAGCCCGTCCGCGGCCCCCGACTCGGCGAGCGTCTCGAGGACCTGGTCGAGGTGCCGCCGCGCCTCGTCGAGCCGCTCCCGGTCCCGCTCGAGGAGCGCGACCGGGAGGAGGACCGCCGCCACGAGCGGCGGCTCGCCCGTCCCGCGGGCCGCGTCGAGAGTCTCGAAGAGGGAGCGCTCGGCCCGGTCGAGGTCTCCTCTCTTGCGCAGGAGGTTCCCGAGGGCGCGGCGGGCGTCGACCGCGACCCGGCTCGGGGCGTCACCGACGACGTCGAGCGCGAGGCGGAAGCTCTCCTCGGCGTCGTCCCAGCGGCCGAGCACCTCGTCGCACGTCCCGAGCCCGACCGACGCCTGCGCCTGTCCGAGCGGGGCGCCGAGGCGACGGTGGATCTCCAGCGCGCGCTCGAGGCCGGCCCGCGCCGCCGCATAGTCGCCGCGCCCGCACTGGAGCGTCGCGAGGTTCCCGAGCGAGGCGGTGATCCCCCAGAGGTCGCGCGAGCGCTCCGCCTCCTCGAGGCACTCCTGCTCCATCGCCTCGCTCTCGTCCCAGCGCCCCGTCCGGGCGAGGACCGCCGCGAGCGACGAAAGGGCCCGCCTCACGAGGTCGTTCCGCTCGCTCCGGCGGGCCGCCTCGAGGGCCGACTCGAGCCTCTCCTCCGCGAGGACCGCGTCGCCGCGGAGGAAGGCGACGGAGCCGAGGGTCCCCAGGAGCAGCGAGCGGAGGTCGTCTGGGAGCTCCGGCCCCGCGAGCTCCAGGGCGGTCCTCGCCTTCGCCTCGGCCCCGTCCACGTCGCCGCGCTCGAGCCGGGCGCGGGCCGAGGCGTCGAGGAGACGGGCCCGCTCCTCGGCCGTTCCGACGGTCCCGAGCTCCCCCTCCGCCCGGTCGAAGAGGGCGCGCGCCGCCTCCACGTCGTCCCGGCGGAGGCGGATCATCCCGATCTTGAACGTGAGGAGGGCGGCCTGCCGGCGGACGGAAGGCTCGTTCGCGTCGGGCCGCGCGCCCAGCTCCTTCAGGAGGAAGTGGTACGCGGCCAGCGCCCGCCGCCAGTTGCCGGCCCGGAAGTGGACGTCGCCGAGGCGCTCGCGGACGGCGGCCTTCTCCCCGGTCCGTCCCGCCAGGTCGAGGAACTCCAGGACCCCCTCGAACGACCGCGCCGCCTGGTCGTAGGCGAAGAGCCGCTCCGCGCGGGCGCCCGCGAGAAGGCCGAGGCGGATCGCCCGCTCCGGGTCGCTCCCGCGGAGGGCGTGGAGCGCGGCGGCGGGAAGGAGGTCGGCGCGTGCCTCGAGCCTGCCTTCGAACCACTCCGCCGCGGCATCGTGGAGCGCCCGGCGTCGCTCGTCGGGGAGCGAGGCGGCGAGCTGCTCGCGCGTTCGCGCGAGCGGGAACTCCCAGACCGTCTCCCCCGCGAGCTCCCGCTGCACCAGGAGGCCGGCGCGCGCGAGCGCCCCGAGCGCGTCGGAGAGGGCGCTCGCCACGCGCCCGGGCGCCCCCGGAGGCTCCGGCGCCGCGACCGGCGAGAGGCGGAGGGCGAGCTCGAAGGTCAAGTCGGCCGGGACGACCGAGAGCGCCGCGAGGAGCTCGAGCCGTTCGGGCGGCAGCGCCGCGAGACGCGCGTCGGCCCGGCCGGCGGCCGGGCCGGCACGCCCGGGGCGACGGTAGAGCTCGGCGTCGACGACGAGCTGACCGTCCCGGTGCGCGACGACGCGCCGCTCGACGAGCTGCTCGAGGAGCGCGACGAGGCCCCCGGGCCACCCCTGCGTCTCCTGGTAGACGAGCCGGGCCAGCTCTTCGGGGAGCTGCCTCCGCCCGAGCGCGCCCGCCGCCGCCGAGACCGTCTCGGCCTCCGACAGCGGTCCGAGCGTCCACGGAGGGAGGGACAGGTCCTCGATCGGCGCGAGCGCCTCGCTGGGCCCGCCCCCCGGCTCGGGCGGCGGCGAGGGCTCGGCCGCCGCCGCAACGACGATCGGGCGCGACTCGGCCGCCTTGAAAAGGAAAGAGAGCAGCGCCGCGGTCGCCCGGTCCACGAGGTGGAGGTCGTCGACGAGGACGACGAGGGGCCGCTCCCCCGCCTCCGCCCGCCGCGTCGCCTCGAGGGCCGAGAGGACGCCGTCGAACAGGGCGAGGCGGCTCGACTCCTCGGTGAGCCGCGAGATCGGTGGCGCCTCCACGTCGGTCGCCGCCAGGCGGGCGACGCGGGCCAGCGCGGCCCGCGCCGGCGCCCCGGCCGAGCCGCCGCGCCGGGTGAGGGCGGAGAGGACGTCGAGGACGGGGCGGTACGGCGTCCGGTCCTCGGCGACGGCGCGCGCCTCGACCACGAGGGCCCCCTCCGACTGCGCGAGGACCCGCCACTCGGCGAGGAGGCGCGACTTCCCCGCCCCTTCCGGGCCGAGGACGACGATCGCCTTGCCGGAGCCCTCCGCGGCGTGACGCAGCGCCTGCGTGAAGCGGCCGAGCAGCTCGACCCGCCCGCTGAACGGCGGCGTCAGGAGCTCGGGGCGAGAGTCCCAGGTGGAGCCCCGGACGAGGCCGAAGTCGCGCCCGAGGTCGTCGAGGAGGGCGCGGGCCGACGGCGTCCGCGCCGCCGGGTCGCGCTCCATCAGCTGCGAGAGGATCCGGTCGAGCCGGCTCGGAAGGCCGGGGGCCACGCGCGAGGCGACGGGGACGTCCTCCTCGAGGTGGAAGCGGAGGACGCCTCCGAGGTCGCGCCCCGCCGTCGGAAGGACCCCCGTGAGCGCCTCGTAGAACGTGACGCCGAGGGCGTAGAGGTCGGCCCGCCGGTCGGGGACGCCCCCGCGCAGGATCTCGGGCGCGAGGTAGGCGGGCGTCCCGCGGATCCCCGCCACCTCCTCCCCGCGCGCGAACGCGAGGCCGAAGTCGAGGAGGACGGCGCGCTCGCCGAGGACCCTCACGTTCTGCGGCTTCACGTCGCCGTGGACGATGCCGCGGGAGTGGACGTAGGCGAGCGCATGGGCCACGTCGGCGAGGGCCGAGAGGTTCTCGAGAGGGGCGTGCTCGCGCGCGAACGCCGCCAGGTCGGGGCCGTCGACCTCGTCGGTCGAGAACCAGGCCCGCCCGTCGGGCGTCACGCCGAAGTCGCGCGCCTTCACGATCGACGGGTGGTCGAGCGAGGCGAGGAGCCGGAACTCCTTCCGGAGCGCGAGCGTCTCCTCGCTTCCCGGCCCGGCCGCGATCTTCAGGACGACGCGGCGGCCCGTCTCCCGGTCGAGCGCGGCGACGACACGCGGGGACGTCGCCTCCGAGAGGGCGCCTCGCGCCTCGAAGCGCGGCGGGAGCGCGGCCGCGTCCCGGCTCATTCCGGCGGCGGCGCTCCGAGGATCGGGACCGCCACGCCGAGCGAGAGGAGCCGCGCGACGATCGACTGCCGCAGGTCCGCGAGGCCCGCGCCGCTGACGGCCGAGATCGCGATCTCGCCGGCCGGGGCGACCGCCCCGACGCAGTCCGTCTTGTTGTACGCGAGGAGGACCCGGTCGGCCGGGACGCCCATCTCCGCGAGGACCTCCTCGGCGACCCGCCGCTGGTCGTCGGCGTGCGGCGAGGAGGCGTCGACGACGTGGACGAGGAGGTCCGCCTCCTCGACCTCCTTCAGCGTCGAGCGGAAGGAGGCGACGAGGGCGTGAGGCAGCTTCCGGAGGAAGCCGACCGTGTCGGAGACGACGATCGCCCGTCCGCCGACGCCGAGGAGGCGCGCGTGGCGCGCGTCGAGCGTCGCGAAGAGGCGGTCCTCGGCGAGCTCCTTCGACGAGGAGAGCCGGTTGAAGAGCGTCGTCTTTCCGGCGTTCGTGTAGCCGACGAGGGAGACCGTCGCGACGTTGCGCAGGTGGCGGCGGCGGACGTTCCGGCTCTTCTCGATCTTCTCGAGGTCTTCCTTCAGCGTCGCGATCCGGCGGCGGATCTTCCGCTTGTCGAGCTCCAGCTTCTTCTCGCCGCCCCCCGCGCGGAACGCGCCGCCGCCCCGCTGCTGCGCGAGGCCCGACTGCGCGCCCGTCAGGCGCGGGAGGAGGTACTGGAGGCGGGCGAGCTCGACCTGCGTCATCGCCTCGCGGCTCCGCGCCCGGGAGGCGAAGATGGAGAGGATGACGTTGGCCCGGTCGAGGACCTGGACCGAGAGCTCCTTCTCGAGGTTCCGCGTCTGCGAGGGGGTCAGCTCGTCGTCGAAGACGATCCACCCCGCCTCCATCGCCTCGGCCGCCTCCGCGAGCTCCTTGAGCTTCCCCTTCCCCACGTAGGTCGCGGGGTCGGGGTTGTCGCGCTCCTGGAGGGCGCGGGCGACGGCCACGCCGCCGGCCGTGTCGACGAGCCGCTCCAGCTCGTCGAGGTGGTCCTCCGCCTCGGCCCGCCCGAGCGTCCGCCCGAACACGCCGACGAGGATCGCCTTCTCGGTCTTCCGGCCGCCGGCGGAGCCCGCCGCGCGTCCGCCCGCACCTCTTTCGCCCACGACCTTCGATGCTACCAGCCAACCTCTCCGGGCGGGTCCGAAAGAGACCCCGGGGCCGGATAGCATCGCGGCGATGAAGCGACGGCCGCGCGGTCCGGATTTCCCGCTCCTCGGGGAGCGCCTTCGGCTCCTCGAGGAGGAGTGGCGCGGCCGGCGGCTCGACTCCGATCCCCTCGAGCTCCCGCATCGTTACGCGGCTCCGGCCGACCGCGAGGTCGTCGCTTTCCTGGCCGCCTCGCTCGCCTTCGGCCGGGTCGGCTCGATTCGCGGTTCCGCCGAGCGCCTCCTCGCCGCCCTCGGCCCCTCCCCCGCCGCCGCCCTCGCGAGCGACGCCGCGGACGGCCCGAGGCTCGACGATTTCGTCCACAGGTGGGTCGACGTCCGATCCCTCCGCCCCTTCCTCCGGGCCCTCGGAGCGACGCTTCGCTCCGAGGGCTCCCTCGCCGCCCTCTTCGCCGCCGGCGACGACGGCGGGCCCGACTTCGTCCCGGCCCTCGACCGCTTCTTCGCCGCCCTCCGGGAGCGAAGCGGAGTTTTCCCGCGCGCCGCCCCGCGCGGCCTCCTCTTCCTCCTCCCTTCTCCCGGCAACGGAAGCGCCTGCAAGAGGGCGCACCTCTTCCTCCGGTGGGTCGTCCGGACGGAGGACCTCGACCTCGGCCTCTGGCGGGGGGCGCGCTTCTCGCCAGCCCGTCTCCTCCTCCCGATGGACACCCACGTCCACCGGATCTCCCGCTACCTCGGCCTGACGGCACGCCCGACGGCCGACCTCCGGGCCGCCCGCGAGGCCACCGCCGGCCTCGCCCGGATCGATCCCGAGGACCCCGTCCGCTTCGACTGGGCCCTCTCGCGCCTCGGCATCCTCGCCGCGTGCGTCCGCGACCCGCGCCGGTCGCTCTGCGGCGACTGCGCCGTCCGCCCCGTCTGCCGGGCGGCGAGCCCCGACGGGCGTCCCCCTGTACCATCCGGCGCGACAGGAGCCGACGCCGCATGCACCTCTCGAAGACCCGGATCGTCGTCCTCGCCGTCGCGGCGATCGCCACGCTCGCCCTCGGCCTCGCCTACCGCGACACGCTCCGGAAAGAGCCGGCGAAGGTAACCGAGCCCCCCGCCGCGGCCGCGGGGCGGCCCGCGTCGAGCCCCGTCTCCCTCCCGGGCGGCGGCACGCGCGACCTCGCGGCCCCTTCCGGCAAGCTCCTCGTCGTCCATTTCTGGGCCACCTGGTGCGCCCCCTGCGAGGAGGAGCTCCCCGGCCTCGTCGCCTGGTGGAGCGAGGCGAAGGCCGACCCGCGGATCGAGCTCGTCGCCGTCTCGGTCGACGAGGAATGGCCCACCGTCGAGACGTTCCTCGCGAAGCGCAACGCCTCCGGGCTCCCGGTCGCCCTCGACCCGAAGAAGGTGGCGGCCTCCGCCTTCGGGACGGAGAAGTTCCCCGAGACCTGGTTCCTCTCCCCCACGGGCGAGGTCCTCTTCCACCAGGTCGGCCCCCTCGACTGGGGCGCCCCGGAGTCCCGCGCCGCCCTCCGCGGCCTCGTCGAGCAGGCCCTCGGCCCGGCCGCGACCTGACGGCCGGGCGGGAACCTTTTCGTCCCTCGTCCGTTACGGAGATCGGAGAGACCGATATGAGGGAGCTCAGGTCCGCCGTCAACGCCGCCTTCTGGTTCGCCCTCTTCCTCGTCGGCTGGACCCTTCTCGTGCCGCCGCTGGAAGGAACGGGCAAGGGGAGCCGGCCCCGCTTCATCCGGATGACGATCGAGGACCGCGGCTCCGGCGGACACGTCGAGCGCGTCCGGATCAACGTCCCGTGGTTCCTCTTCCGCGGGGGCCTCCACGCCGTCTCCGCCACCCAGATCGAGCAGGAGGCGGACCTCCGCTTCCAGGACCCGGTCGCAGTCGACCTCCTCCGCGACGTCTGGAAGGAGCTCTCCGAGAAGCCCGAGGGGACCGACGTCGCCCGCGTCCACGAGGACGACGAGCTCACGTTCCGCAAAGAGAAGGGGGAGGTCCGGCTGACGATCCGAAGGGACGTCGGCGAGAGCGAAGGCCCCCCGCGCGAGATCGTCACGATCCGCTTTCCCTCCCGCTTCCTCGAGGCCGCCGTCTCCGGCGACCGCGACCTCGACCTCCGCGCCCTCTTCGAGGAGATGCGCGGAGCCGCCCGCGGCGACGTCCTCGAGGTGACGAGCGACGACGCCCACGTGAGGGTCGTGATCGACTGAAGTCGCGAGAAAGAGCCGAGGCGCTCAGGGAGGCCCACCTCGCGCGAGCGACGTTCCCGCCGGACCGGCCGGGCTCTCAGGGGAGCTGGATCTCGGCGGGGGCGTCTCCGGGCACCCAGACGTCCCGAGCCGGCGAGACGATCTCCGCAGGTCCGCTGCTCCCGGGGACGCGCGCCAGGATTCCCACGCGAACGCCCCCCGGCGGGAGAAGCGTCGCCCGGAAGAGCGCTTCGGGAGGACCGCCGGGCGCCACCTGCGCTCCGCCGCCGACGAGCGCTCCCCCGATCAGGAGAGCCGTCTGAAGCGCCGCCACGGGGACCTCCCGGCCGTTGAGGACGACCGAGAGGGAAAGGAGCCGGCTCAGCGACTGCGGGCCCCGAACGACGCGAAGCTCGAAGCCGCCGGCCCGCGGGAGAAGGCGGACCGTCCCCGTTCGCGAGATCTCGCCGAGCGTCGCGGTCGTGATCCCCGCCGCGGCGTGGACGATCGCGAGCGACTGGCTCTCCGGATAGACCTTCCCGAGCCGGCACTCCCCTTCGCGGTCACAGACCACGACCGCCGTTCGCGCGACGTCGTCCGCGGCGACAACGGCGGGCGCGAGGAAGACCGAGGCCCCCGCGGCCGGCGACCCGTCCGGCAGCAGGGCGAAGAACCGGGAGCGGTCGTCCTCCTTCCGGAGCCGCACGACCTCCTCTCCCGCGGGGGGCCGGAGGGGGTCGATCTCGAGGTTGCTCGGCTCGTACCCCTCCGCAGAGAAGCGGAGCGGCAGACGGACGGGGTCTTCGGCGGTTCGCTCGCGCTCCGGGCGCGGAATCCGGAACGCGAGACGCCCGTCCGCGTCCGCCGCAGGCCGCGCCAGCTCCTCCTCGAGGCCGGGGATGCAGCACGCCACGGCTCCCGGCACGGGCTCGTTCGAGGTGGCGTCCACGACGCGGAAGCGGAAGGTCTCCGAAGGCAGGTCGAAGTCCGCCTCGACCGACTCGGTGCCGGGAGGCACGCGCAGCCGCTTCGTCGCCGGCGGTCCCCCGTCCGCAGGCGCGATCCTCACCGAGAAGAACCCTGCCTGCCAGACCGTCGCCCGGTAGGCGCCGTCCCGGTCCGCCTCCGCCTCGTCCTCCACCGTCCCGTCGTTCAAGTGCGTGAAGCGCAGGCTCCCCGACCCGCCCTTCCCGGACCATCTCAGCGTCCCCGTGACGTGGATCGGCGCGAGCTTCCCGACGATCGCGAGGTCTTCGTCCCCGACCTCCTCGACGACGTGGGTCCGGCGCCCGCTGCACTCGAACGCGACCGCCACACAGCCCGGGTCGACGCCCGGGACGCGGGCTTCCCCGCGGACGGACCGCTGGCGGTCGAGGACCTCGGCACGCTCCTCGTCGAGGGCCGGCGAGAGATGGCCCCGCCGCCGCGCGGGCTCGCATTCGGCCGCCGGCACGCGGTAGACGGTGACGTCGAACGGCTCGTCCGCGAGGTCCCCGCTCCGCTCGAGCGCGAGCGTCAGCTCGGCCTTCCGAAGGAGCGGGACGGGATCGGGGAACGAGGTCCGGCGGTCGATGACCTCGATCTCCCGGGGCGTCGAGCGCCACTGGCGGGAACGCACGACCGCGCTCCAGCGTCCCGCGGGGACGTCGTAGAAGACGGCCCAGTGAAGGCGGTCCCGGTCGAATCGGGACTCCGACGCCTCCAGGGTCCGTTCTCCGCTCCGAAGGAGGGGGGTGAACCCGTCGTCGGGTCGGGCCGAGCCCTCTGGGTACGCCCAGGAGACGACGACGTGCCCGGTGCCGGGCGCCGGGCTCCGCAGCGGCGGGACCTTCACCGCACCCGAGCCGGGAACCTCGAACGGAGCGGTGACGCCGGCGACGAGACCGGGACCGGCGAGGGCGACGGCGATGGCCCGCCCCGCAGGCCCGAGCGTGAACCGTCGCTGCGCCAGGAACAACGTCTCGATGGCGCCCGATTCGAGCGAGAGGAGGTGCACGGCGCCGGCTTCGCCCACGAGCCCGTCCGGGACCTCGACCCTCGCGCCGGGGCGCAGGAGGACCTCGTCCGGCTCCCCCTTTTCGCTCTCTCCGGGAACGACGACGACGGCCGCGGGGGCCGGCAGGACACCCTGCAGAGACTCCGCCCGTAGGAAGTACCGCCCGGGCTCGACCGACGCCTTCCGCCCGCCCGCCAGCTCGATCACCGGCCGCGTCGCCTCCGCCGGCACCAGCCAGATGCGGCACGGAACCGTCGCCGAGGGTGACTTGCAGACGAGATGGATCGCAGCGGCATCGCCCGCGGAGAGAAGCCCGGCCGCGATCGCTCCGAGGAGCAGCCCGCGGGACGTCATTTCGGCTGCGACGAGGAAGCGGACGGACGCGAGGTTTCGGAGGAAGACTCCAGCGCTTCCCACGGATCGGCGGTAAAGGTCGTTCGCGGACAGGTGAGCGGGTCGATCATCGTATTGCAGACAGTCTGCCCCTGACGGAACTCATAGAAACACCTCTGCTCCGCGTACCAGTAGCAGCTTCCGATCACACACGGAGTGGGAGTCCTATTTCCGCCCTGGCAATAGGCGCAGCAGTAGAAATCATCAGCGAGCGCGCTGCCCGCCGCGCTCGTGAGCAGAATGCCGAGGGCCAGGATCGCGATGAGTCGAGTCGTCCTCATAGTTCCCTCCGATCTGGTAGTCGTGCGTTCCAGGAGCAAGCCTGACGCGAAGGATGCTCCCCGTTCAAAGGACCGTCAATCCGCCCCGAGCACTTCCGATCCGCTCACGGAACTCCCTC
>JAKPXO010000482.1 GCA_029567505.1 Acidobacteriota bacterium | reverse complement strand
GGTCCGCTCGCTCTACTACTTCCTCCCGGTCCTCGATGAGCTTCTCGCCGCACCCCCCGAGCCCGCATGGGGCGCCCATATCGACGCCCGCCTCGCCAGGCTCATGCCTGCGCCATCACCCTCTCCAGTCCTCGGCCCGCCGGCTCCTGTCCAGAATCCCGCGGTTTCAAGTGAGCGCTGACACCGTGACGACCCGTTGCGTTGTGTCGGGGCTCCCATTCGGCGTTCGCTGAGGGTAGTTGCCCGCCGAGACGACATGAAGCGAAGGCTCCGAGTCTCCGTACCGCAAGCCGGCAGCGCCGAAGGAGAAGTCAACCGAACTGAGCGTGCGGGTGGCGTTGTCGAGGAGTATCGCCTTCTCGTTGTAGAGCGTCGCATCCGCCCCACCCGGGTTATCGGGTCTGTCGTTCCAGCTGTGATTGAAGAGCCGGACGCCTGGGCTGACCACCTCCTGGTCGGGGAGCGGGAGCTCGCCGCTACTGCCCAGTTCGACGAGAGAGTAGGGCAGGCCGATGGCGGGGTTCCCAAGCCACTGGTAGTCGATGTATCGAGCCGTGCCCGTGCCGCAACCCTTCTGCGCATCCGCCATGTACCGGCTCATCGCGACCTTGGCGCCGGAGGCGACGCCCTGCGTAAGTGCCCAGCCGGCGGAGTCGCGTCCTGGATCTCCGGTCGTGAGCCCGGCCGCTATGGAAGTGACGAGTGTCCCGTGGCCGTGTAGATCGTCACCTCGACGATTCAGGTTGCTGTGGTCGTCGCTGGTATCGACGGAGAAGACCAGTCTGCATCCGGATGCCGACGTCAGGTGGGGAGGGCAGGACTCCGTTCCATCGGTTCGAGCGAACAGTCCGTCGTCCACTCCGGTATCGAGGAAGCCGATCGTCTGATTCTGAGGAAAGACGCCGATGCCCCCGAGCGAAGCGAGGAAGCCATCCCAATGATAGGTCCCTTGGATGGGGTTGCTGCCGAGAGAGCTCGCCGTGGGCCATGCTGTTCCTGGTGTCCGCCAGGTCCCGGAGACGATCTTGGTGGCGCGCTCGTCGGATGGGCCGACCATCGTCGTACGGTAGGCGGCCGTCACTTCCGGAAGACGGCTGAGTGCTCGGATCTGCGACAACGTCAGCTCGGCCGTGAACGCGGTCTGGGAGCCGGTGGTGTAGACCCTAGTTGGCTCTGCTCCAGTGAGTTCCCGGAGCCTCTCGGCGATGAAGGGCGCCATGACCTCGACGGCCACGATGACAGCCGACGTAGGATGATCAGGCCCTTCCGATGGCTCGGCTTGGAGCCCGAAGCGTCGAGCTCCGGGTGGGATGTCCGCGACGCGGTAGATGTATGCCTTCGACTTCGCGAGGTTGTCGACGGCGGACCGGAGCCCGTACACGCCGTAGCCCATCGGCGGAAGGGGTTCCAGGACCGAGAGGCCCGCGTTCCGGATTTCCTCGAGCCACCGGGGTTCCGGGTAGCCCTTGAAGACGACGACGAACTGGCCGATCGCGCCCGAGTCGGCGGTCTCGCGCGCTCCCTCGAAGTCCGTCTCGAATCGGCCGAGTTCGGCGTCGTAGGTGCCCTTCTGGAAATAGACCTTGCGAGCATCCGGGAGTGGCGTCAGGACGGCGAGTGGGTTCGAGCGGATCGGGCCGAGGCTGGCGAAATCCACGTCGGAGGTCGTAGAGAGCACGCAGGCTCCCGCCATGCAGAACGCTTCGCCCCTGAAGTCCTTTCCGAGGAGTCCCTTCGGCGTCGTCCCCTTGGCGGCAGTCGGCGAGATCCGGAGCTCCCATACCTCAGCCTGCGCTTGGCTCGCGGCAGCGAGCATGAGAGCGAGAACCAGCGGCAGATGTTTCGGGCTTCGTTTCAAGTGCGAGTCCTTTCTGAGAACGGATTGCGGCCCTGGTCTTCGAAGCCGAACCGACTCTATCCATGGCCCCGCGAGCCCTGCCGAATTGATACAGCTCCGGCGAGATCCGCTCGAATTGATGTGGATACATCAGTCGCCCCGCGCAATGACAACGGCCTCTCGCAACGGGCACGAGGATGAGAACGCTCGAGGAGCGCACCGTCGAACCATGACCGTCGACGTCGCCGTGAGCAACGCCTACTCCAAGGGGGGCATCCCGCTCACGATCGCCGGCGTCGCGAACCTCAAGGTGGCCGGCCACCGGCCCCTCCTCGCCAACGCCCTCGAGCGCCTCCTCGGCCCGGGGCGCCCCCAGATCATCCAGGTCGCCAAGGCCACGCTCGAGAGGAACCTCCGCGGCGTCCTTTCCCGGCTCACCCCCGAGCAGGTCAAGGCCGCGTTCGGCGTCGACCTCGCCAAGGTCGTCGGGAGGCTCGGGGCGCCGGAGGAGAAGGGCTAGGGTCCTTCTCCCAGGAGCCTCCGGCCCAGCTCCTGCAGCCACCGCCCCGCCGGGGTCTCGTCCCCGGCGCGGGCGGCGGCGCTCGGGGCCGCGAGGAGCCGCCGGACCTCGTCGCCGGGCGAATCCAGCTCCGCGAGGACCTCGCGGAGCGTCGCGTGCTCGTGCGAGACGCCGCGCGCGGCCTGCCAGGCGTTCACGCGCCGCTCGAAGTCGGGGTCGCCGGGGTAGGGCTGCTCCAGGGCGTTCGGGACGCCGAGAGCGTTGATCGCCGCGACGACGAGCGCCTTTCGGGCGCCGTAGTGGAGGCCGGCGAGGCGCTCGGGCAACAGGGGCTCTCCGAGGAGGATGTCCTGGCGGCTCATGCCGAGCGGGAACTCGAGGCGCTTCTCGAGCGGCTCGGCCGGCAGCCCCCCGACGAACCTCACCGGGACGATCGGGGCGCCGACCGCGAGCGCCATGTCGACGAACGCGCCGCTCATCTTCTCGACCGGCTTGCGGCAGGTCAGAGACCGTGTCCCCTCCACGTGGACCATGACCGACCGGCCCGGCCCCTTCATCTCGGCGGCGAGCTCGCCGATGACGCGGGGGAGGCTCGCCTTGTCCTCGCGGTCGAAGAAGGTCATGAGGCGCGGGTCGGCCACGCCCGGGTAGGCGAAGGAGTGCGCGATGAGCTTTCCGAGCCAGGTCTGCCGGTGCTCGATCTTCGCGAGCGTGACGGTCGGGACCTCGTTCAGCGCCGACGCGATGATCGAGAAGAGGAGCGACTCGACGCCGGTCTGGTGGTTCGCGAGGTAGAGGACGCTCCGGCCGCGAAGCGCCGCGTACGCCGCCGGGTCCTCGACGACGACGCGGCCGACGAAGCGGCCGACGAGGCCGTAGTAGAGGTCTTCCACGGGCCACGGCCCGCGGTCGAACCAGCGCGTCCAGAACCGGCGGACGGGCGAGAGGTCGAGCCGCCCGCGACCGTCTCCGCGGACACGCACTTCCCCGCCCGTGCGCTCGGCGGCGAGGTCGAAGCGCGTGAGCGGGAGCTGCGCGAAGACCCGTCCCGGGTGGAGCGCGTGCGCCGCGGCCGCGTGCTCGGCGCGGGCGATCTCCTCCGTTTCGCGGGAGCCGTAGACCGCCGCGACGGTGCCGGGCAGCCAGTCGGTCGCCGCGACGTCCGCGTCCGTCAGGACTGTCGCGCCGTTCTCGACGCGCGAGAGACGAAGGTCTTCGACCGGCGTCCGGTCGCGCAGGAAGGCGCGGCGCGACGCCGGGTCGGTCGAGCCGAGAGGCCCCTTCGGAAAGCACGACTCGACGAGGCGGAGCTGGCACCAGACGCCGTCCGGCCCGACGAGCTGGATCCGGAAGACCGGGTAATCGGGGCTGCCGAGGTATGGCTGCTGCCGGACCTCGCACCGGATGCTTCCGGCGACAGGCGTCGGACCGAAGAAGTCGATCTCGGGAATGAAGGCGGGGAACGCGACCTTGCCCGGGTCGGAGGCTTCGTTCCAGTTGTGGAGCTCGGCGTGCGGAATTCCGTGCGTCGCCCCGTCGAGGAGGCCGGGATTCAGGAGACCGGCGGGAACGCCGCTCTCCGCGCGCAGCGTGATCGACGACTCTCCCTTCCCCATCACGAGGCGCTCGGCGACCTGGAACGCGGGTCCGTGAAACAGCTCGCCCGTCTCGTACGGGAGCGGGACCTCGGCGCCGTGCGCCTCGGGGAGCGGCTCGGGGCGGGGCGCGTAGGCCCCGCGCAGCACCCGCGCTCGCGCGACCTCCTTCTCGCCCTCCGGCGTCAGCGTGAGGAGCTTCCCCGTCCCGTTCGTCTCCTCGGTGCGGAGGCGCCGCGGCTCGTCCACGAGGAACCAGCCGCCGACGCGCACGTCGCGCAGGCCGGTGACGGCGCCGTCGCCCGTGGAGCCCCGCGCGAGGAGGTCGATCATGCTCATCATCGGGAGCGCCGGCTCGGTGAACGTGGGACGGTGGTCGAGAAGCCAGCGGTCGCTCTCCGGGTCGAGGACGATCTCGTTCGTTCGCGGCCCGTCCGGCGGAGGCCCCGGGACGATCCGCATGCCGAGGTTCGTCGCCTCGTAGATCCTCTGCCCGTCCGCCCAGAGGCTCGCGTCGCAGGTCGCCCACGCGCCCCGCTCGTCGCGCCCCATCGCCGTGATCTCGATCGTCGTGTGGACGGTCCGGTGGTGCGGCAGGACCTGGCCGCGGTACTTCCACGTCAGGTAGGCACCGGTGGCCAGGCTCTCGAAGCGGGGCGCGGCGATCCCCTCGTCCATCCCCGCCTCGAGCATGAAGAGCTGGAGCGCCTGGATCATCGCCTCGATCCCAAGCGAGCCGGGCTGCACCGGGTCCTGGAAGAAGTGGGCCTTGAAGAACCACTCGCCCGCGTCCACGTCCTTGACGGCCCGCAGCTGGCCGAGGCCCGCCTGCCCCGCCTCCGGCCAGAGGCCGTCGACGCGGTCGAGCATCCGGAGCATCGGCCCGGCGAGCCGCGGCCGGCGCGGGTCGAAGAAGGCGGTGGGCCGCGTCGTCAGGTCGACGAGGACGTTCCCCGGCCGCTCCAGCAGCTCGCGCTGCGCGTCGGGGACCGGGAGCCCCGCCTGGCTCGCGAGCGCGGCCGGCGGGAAGAAGCCGAAGACGGTCTTCATCTCGTAGACCGGCCGCTCCCCCACCGAGCAGGTCACCTCGAACGACACGATGATCATCGTCCCGGTCTTCGAGACCCCGGTCAGCTTCACGCGCGTCGTGAGCGTGCCGGAGTCGGGGAAAACCTCGTCGAGGAGCTTCCCGGTCCCGTCGAGGTTCCGGAAGCCGAGCTCCTCGTCGACGCTCAGCGCCGAGCCGACGTAGCTCGCGAGCCAGCCGCACGGCTGGAGGGCCGCCTCGAGGAGGACGGCGAACGGCATCGTCCGCGCGCCGTTCTCGTCGAAGTACCAGGCGTCGGGAGGGACGTCGTACTCGACGGTCGTCGTCGCGCCCGCCTTCGTCACGCCGATCGCCCCGTCGACCTCCGTCACGCGGCTCATGAAGAGATACGGCGGGCCCGGCAGGCGCGCCACGCGCGTCGGCCCGTCGAACCGGGCGTAGATCGGCCCGAAGGCCTTCGACGGTTTTCCCCAGGCGCAGGCGAGGAGGCTCGCCCGGTCGAAGCGGAAGGCATCGACCTCGGCCGCGGACTTCGGGTCGGCTTCGGCCTCGGCGAGAAGCGCCGGCATCGCCTCGAGCGGCCAGTCGGGGACGAGCTCGATCGCGACGCGACGCGCGTGGAACGCCTTCAGGCCGTCCACGGTGCAGAGGAGGTCGGCGAAGAGCGTCGGCGTCGGGCCGCCGACGACCTCCTCGACGAAGACTTCCGTGACGAGACGGCGGGACGAGGGGGTGACCTGCCCGCGGCACTGGAGCCGGTACGGCAGCTCGGCGACGGGGCGGAACCGTCCGCCGTCGCGCGGGAGCGTGAAGCCGAGGGCCGCGAGGTAGAACGACATCGCCTGGAGGCACCCGTCGAACATCAGCGTCCCGGGCATGCACGGGTCGTTCTTGAAGTGGCCGTCGAAGAACCAGAGGTCGGGCTTGATGTCCAGCTCGGCGCGGAGGTACCCGCGGCCCCACGGCCCGCCCGAGGGGTCGAGCTCCGTGACCCGGTCCTGGAGGAGCATCCGCCCCTCCGGGATGCGCGGGCTGCGCGTGTGCGTCTTCGCGATCTCGAAGCCCGTGCCGAAGCAGGCGAACGCGTCGCCACGCGCGAAGGCCTCGAGCTCCTCCCGCTCGAAACGGCTCTTCCCGCAGCGGACGGGAGGTGGCGCGAGGCGCGGCTCGGGGACGATCTCCTGCTCCTCGGGGCTCCAGAGGCAGCCGGCGGACTCCGCCAGTTCCGAGTCTGTGAAGAAGCCCGCCTGGCCGTTCCGCACCGTCAGCTGCGGACGGCCGCCGTTCGTGCAGTCGTAGTGGAAGAACATCAGCCGCACGGGGCCCTGAGCCGCGTGGCCGTCGAGCTGGATCCCGAACCGGAGCGTGTCGCCGGCCGTCGGCAGGTCGCCGTGCCACGTCAGCTCGCAGCCGAGGAGACGGTAGACCCGCTCTCCCCGGTTCAGGAGGTCGACCCCGAGGTACGAGATGAGCATCAGGTCGGCCTGCCCCGCCTCGATCATCAGCCCCGGCGGCATGTACCCCTGGTGGAGGTACCAGGAGTCCCACGTCACGTCCGTCTCGGTCCAGATCGTCCCCTTCCCCATGCTCGCGGGCTCGGCCGAGAGGCCGACGACGCGATCGGCGAGGAGGAGCGGCGGGAGCGGCATCCGCACCTGCCTCGGGTAGTCGTCCTGCGCGGCGAACTGCGGACCGAAGATCTCGGAGATCCGGCCGCCGGCGTGGACCTCGAGCTGGCGGCGGTCGAAGCGCGGACCGACGGGCTCGCCCGCGGGAACGAGGCCCGGCGCGGGTGACGGCACCGTCGACGCCTCGCGGACGGAAGGCGGAACAGGCGGAGCGAGGACGGCGACCGGGCCCGCGTCAGACCTCGCCGCATCCGTCGCGACCCGCGACGGATGCGGCACGGCCGGCGGGGGCGTCGTCGAGGACGGCGCAAGATTCGCTTCCGCGGGTGCGACGATCGGCGTCCACGGCAGCGGCTCTGCCGGGGTCTGCGGCGCCGTCGAGACGGCGCGCGCCACAGGAGCGCTCGAAGACGGCCCCGCCGCGCGTGCGGCGGCGAGGAGCGTCTCCGCCGCGACGCCGCGCATCGAGAGGAACCGCTCGTGAAGGGCCTGCTGCGCGAGGACGTAGTCCTGCTGGATCTGCGAGAGCCGCGCGACGTGGGCGCGGAAGCCCTCGAGGACGTTCGGCGGCATGGGCGAGGAGGGCGCCGGCGGTACCGGCGACACCGGCAACGCGGGCAACACTGATGGCACCGACGCCGTCGCCGCCGCGAGGCCCGCGGGCGCCTCGGCCGCGACGCGCGTCGCGCGAGGCCGTGGACGCCAGTCCTCGTCGAGGACCGGCGGAAGCACAGGGGCCGGGGCCATGACGCGCGTCGCCGCGGCAGCGGCGCTGCCGGCGGCCGAAGGGAGAGGCGGAAGAATGACCGGGGGCCGGTGCGACGCGAAGGTGAGGCTCCGCCCGCTCGCGGCCCGCGGCCGGACCGGACGAAGGAGGGCGTCGAGCTCGTCGAGGGCCCCCTCGCGCGTCGGCACGCCTGCGGCGAGGAGCGCGGCGAGGGCGTCGAGCGTCGCCTCGAGCCCCTGCCCCTTCCGGTCGAGGCTGACGACGAGCGCCTCGCGCTCGCCGAGGATCGCGCGGATCCACCGCCCGCAGGCGGCCTGCGGCCCGTGCTCGACGAAGACGCGGACGCCGTCCTCCCAGGCCCTGAGGACGGTCGGGCGCAGGTCGAGCGTCCGGTTCGCCTGGCCGAGGATCGCCTCGGCGCAGCTTTCGGGCGTCGGGGCGTAGCTCCCGCCCGTGGCGTTCGTGTAGAAGCGCGCCGCCGGCGGCGTCGTCGGCCGGCGGTGCAGCGCGAGCCATCCCTCCCGGACGGCGTCCAGCTCCGGGACGTGGACCGCGAGCGGGTAGCCGAGGCGCAGCGCGCGGCTCCGCCCCACCTTCTCGACGACGCGGGCGCAGCCGTCCTCGTCGCCCGCGACGACGCACTCTTCGTCGCCGTGGACGATCGCGAGGTGGACCCGTTCCTCGGAGGCGAGGGCGGCCGTCACGTCGGCAACGGACGCGAGGAGGGTCCACGAGGCCCATCTCACCGGCGCGCCCCAGGTCTTCTCGACCGCCTCGAAGGTTCCGCCGAGCTCCCGCGTGAAGAGCCCGGAGCTCTCGCTCTCGGCGATCAGGGCGTCGGCGTCGCTCCACGTCCCGGAGGCGAGGAGGGCGTTCGTCTCGCCGGACGAATAGCCGAGCCAGGCGTGCGGCTCGATGCCGAGGAGGCCCCGCGTCAGCTCCGCATGGAGCTGGCAGAGGGCCGAGGCGCCCCAGAGCTGCTCGAGGACACGCGGCTCGCGCGCGTCGTCCTCGAAGGACCAGGCGAGCGCGCGGGGGAGCCGGGCGCTGCGGCGCGCGAGGGCGTCGGCCAGCGACGGCAGCCGCTCGAGGAGGCCGCGCCCCATGCCGCGGTACGCGGCGCCGGCGCCCGTGAAGACGAACGCGACCTCGCCGTCCACGGGCCGTTCGCGGAAGTGGACCCCCGGGCCGGCGGGCGAGTCCGATTCGAGGTGCGCGAGGGCGCGGGCGCGAGCCTCCTCGAACGAGCCGTCGGTCGCGACGAGGACGAGGCGTGCGGCGTCCCCCTCTCCGAGCGCCTCGCGACCGGTACGCAGGGCACCGATCACCGAGGCGCGGTCGGAGCCCGAGAAGCACCGGAGCCGCGGGCCGTCGTCCTCGGCGCGCCGCGGATGGCCCGTGGCCTCCGCGAGGCGGACGCACCGGCCGTCCGGCGTCCGGACGAGGGCCCCGCGCCCGGCGCCCCCGGCCGGGAGCCACGGCGTTCCGCCGGGGAGCCTCCGGTGATGGAGGCTCAGCGCGGCGGCCGCCACGTGGACGAGATCCGACCCGGCGTGAGCGTGCCCGAAACGGGCCGCCAGGTCCGGCGACGCCTCGCCGTCGAGCTCGAGGCGCGGCACGCGCTTCCCTCCGTCCTCTTCCGTCTCCGCGTCGCCGATCAGCGCCAGGACTCTCTCGCCCTCCCGCTCGGCGTCTTCCCGCCTCTTCACGACGAGGACGACCGCCGCGTCGCCGGGCGGGCTCGCCGCGCCGCCGGAGAGGGCCTCGACGGCGCTCCGGTGGACGCTCTCGCAGGAAAGGTCGACCGCGCCGACGAGCGCCGCGTCGAGCTCTCCGGCCCGAAGGGCCCGCGCCGCGAGCGCGAGCGCCGTCGTCCCCGAGGCCTCGCCGGCCTGCACGCTGAATCCGTACCCCCCGAGGTCGAGCTGAGAGCTGAGCCGGTTCGCCGGGACGTTCGGCATCGTCCCGACGACGGCGGCCGCCTCGAGGACGGGCACGACCGCGTCGCGCGCTCCCTTCAGCCACTCCGGGGAGGCCCCCGCCTCGCGGGCGGCCTCCGCGAGCCGCCAGCGCGTTCCCCAGCGCGCGACCTCGGGGTCGGGCTCCATCCCGACGAAGACTCCCGTCCGCTCGCGCGGCAGCTGCGCGACGCCGTCGAGCGCCTCGCGAGCGGCACGCAGCGTGGCGAGCTGCTGCGGCAGCGTCTGCTCGAGGTCCCTCGGCGGCAAGCGGACGCCCTCGAGGTCGAGCTCGATCGGGCCGAGCGATCCCTCCCCCTTCCCGTCGAGGAGGCTCGCCGCCGAGAAGAGCGCTTCGGCGAAGCGCGGCCGGTCCGGGGCGCCGGCCACCGCGCAGCCGAGGCCGACGACGGCGAGCGCGGGCCGCGCTCCGCGAGCAGCTGAGGCCGCGTCGATCTCCGGCCACTCCTCCGAGACGACGAGGTGCGCGTCGTTCCCGCCGAAGCCAAAGGCGGAGACCGCGGCGACCCTGGGGCCGTCGGACGGCCACGGCTCGAGCCGCTCGACGAGGCGGAATGGGGAGCCGCGGAGCGCGTCCGTCGGCTCGCCAGCGTGGAGCGTCGGCGGGCGCTGCCCCGCCTTCATCGCCCCGAGCACCTTGAGGAGCCCGGCCAGGCCCGCGACCGTGATGAGGTGCCCGAGGTTCGACTTGAGCGAGCCGAGCGGCACGCCCTCGAGCCCCGCGAAGACGGCGCCCGTGCTCCGGATCTCGGCGGCGTCGCCGATCGGCGTCCCCGTCGCGTGCGCCTCGAGGAGCGAGACCCGCTCGGGGCCGAAGCCGGCCATCCCGTACGCGGCCCGGATCGCGCGCTCCTGCCCCTCTTCCGACGGCACGAGGAGCCCCTTGCCGCGCCCGTCGTTCGCGAGGCCGACGCCGCGGACGACTCCGTGGATCACGTCGCCGTCCTGCCGCGCGTCCGCGAGGCGCTTGAGGACGACGAACGCGGCGCCCTCGGCGGGGAGGAGGCCGTCGGCCTCCCGGTGGAACGGGCGCGAGCGGCCGCTCCGGCTGAGGGCGCCGAGCGCCGTGAACCCGACGTGGAGGAAGAGGTCGTCGGCGCGCTGGACGGCCCCGGCGAGCATCACGTCGGCGTCGCCGTCGTGGAGGCGGTCGCACGCGACCTTGATCGCGTAGAGCGAGCTCGCGCAGGCCGCGTCGAGGCAGAACGCGCCCGCCCCGAGGCCGAGTGCGCGACGTAGGAGGGCCGCGGTCCCGCCGCTCATGAAGCGGTTCCGCGGGTCGACCGCCGCGCCCTCGCCGGCACGCCCGTTCCCCGACCAGACGCGCCGGGCGAAGGCGGCCATCCCTTCCGACGGGAAGCCGAGGTTGCCGAAGACGGCCCCGGTCCTCGGGCGTGGCGCCGAGCCGTCCCGCCCGTCGCCGGAGTCCCTCAGGGCCTCGCGCGCCGTGTGGAGGACCCAGAGAGCGAGCGGGTCGAGCCCCTCGAGCGCGCGCGCGCCGACCCCGAACCCGTCCGGGTCCCAGACCTCCTCGAACCCGGTGACGTAGCCCCCGCGGTCGGACCAGGCGCCGTCCGGCGCCGGGCCGCGCGGGTCGCGCAGGACCTCGGCCTTCCCGAGCCCCCAGCGTCCCTCCGGCGCCGGTCCGACGAGGTCGCGCCCCGCGGCGACGAGCTCGTACAGGGAGGACGGGTCGAGCGCGCCGGGCAGGACGCACGACCGCCCGACGATCGCGATCGGGGCGAAGGGCATCGGGTCAGGCCTGGCTGCCGGAAGGGAGCGCGTGCGTCCGGACGCCGAGGAGGGCCGCGAGGTGCCGCCCCTCCTCGTCGGTGAAGTGGATGTCGGTCGTGACGCCGAGGCTTCCCACCTCGCGGCGGTACGCCGCGACGTTGACGACACCCGGCGCGGGGCCGGGGCGGTACGACCGCAGCTCGCCGATCGTCGTCGGGAGGTTCTCGCGCCCGAGCATCCGCTGCGCCCAGAGGACCGCGACCTGGAGCCCGCCGTCGAGCGCCGCGGCGTCGAGCTGCCAGCTGTTCGCGGTGCCGTTCGGCCAGCCGGCGCGGGCGACGCCGCGGACGCGCCCGCCCGCCCCGTGGTCGGAAATCCCGTCGACTCTCTCGATCAGCTCGAAGGCCCCGCGGTGAAAGAGGAGGTCACGGTAGATCGGCTCTCCGGACCACTCCCCGAGCTCGAGCGCGGGAAGCTCGTGGACCGGCGTCTCGAGCGCCGGCCGCAGCTCGGCGCGAGCGCTGTAGTGGTGGGTCCCCGAAGCGCCGCGGACGTCCATCTGGAGCCACGTGCCGCTCTCGCCCGCAAGCGGCCGGGCCTGGATCACGAACCGGTCGCCCCCATCCTCGAAGCCGCCGAGCCGGATCCCCTTGAGGACCTTCACGTCGTGGAGGGCGGCGAGCGCGAGGCCGGGCCGGAAGGAGCGGGCCGCGCGGGAGAGCCACTCGGCCGCGAGGACGACCGGAACCACCGGAATTCCCTTGATCGCGTGCCCTTCGAGCCAGCCGTGGCTTGCACGCCGGACCTTCAGCTCGAGCTCCTGGACGCGCGCCTCGGCCCCCGCGAAGAGGAGCGCTTCGGCCTTCGGCTCGCCACCGAGGACGAGCTCCACCTCCTCCGGCCGCGAGCCGCGCAGCTCCTCGACGAACATCCGCGCCCCTTCGGCGAGCGGGATCATCGGGACGCCGAGCGCCGCGAACCGTTCCCGAAGGTGCGGCGTCACCATCCCGCCTTCCCACGGCCCCCACCCGAGCGACTTCACGAGCGTCCCGCTCCGGCGGCGCGACTCGGCCCACGCGACCTTCGCGAGGACCTCGTTCGCCATGGCGTAGTCGGCCTGGCCGTTGTTGCCGCAGCGGGCCGAGACCGAGGAGAAGACGCAGAGGAGCTTCAGCGGGTCGTCCGCGGTGGCGGAGAGGAGCGCCTTCAACCCCTTCACCTTCGTGTCGAAGACCCGATCGAACTGCGCGTCGGTTTTCTGCGAGATGTTCCGGTCCGCGAGGACGCCCGCGGCGTGCACGAGCCCCGCGACGGGGCCCCACTCGGAGCGGACGCGCGAGAGGACGCCGTCGAGCGCGGCCGCGTCGTCGACGCTCGCGCTCTCGTAGCGCGCCGCGCCCCCGGCGGCGGCGATCGCCGCGAGCGTCCCGCGGATCTCGCGGTTCGCGAGGACCTCGTGGACCCGGGCCCCGAGCTCGGCCGGCGTCGGGTTCTCGCCCCGGCTCCGCGCCTCGGCGAGGAGCGCCTTCTTCAGCCCCGCCTCGTCGTCGACGCCGCCGCACGCGGCCGGCTCGTCGACGAGCGGCGTCCTTCCGAGGAGGACGAAGCGCGCGCGGCTCTCCCGCGCCCACTCCACGACGCACGCGGCCGTGACGCCCCGGGCGCCGCCTGAGACGACGACGACGTCCCCCTCGCCGATCGCGGGCGCGCCCTCGCCGGCGGCCCGCGCGACGCTCCGGAGAGTGAAGCGGCCCCCGGCGGCGGGGAGGGCCACCTCCGCCTCGCCGCCCCCTTCGAGGAGCTCGGAGGCGAGCGCCTTCGCCAGCTCCTCCGGCGCACGCCCGCCGCGCTCGAGGTCGATCGCCTTCACGGAGGCGAGCGGCCACTCCTGGCTTGCCGTCTTCACGAGCGCCGGCAGGCCCGCGAGCCACGCGCGCCGCGGGTCCGTCGGAGCTGTCCCGAACGCGGCGCCCGTTTCCTGGACGGTCACGAAGAGGCCGCGCTCCTTCTCGAGGCGGACCGCGAGCGACCGCGCGAGCGCGAAGGCCTCGCGGTTCACCGCGATCGCCTCGTCTTCGCCCGCCACGTCCCTCAGGCCGCCGAGGAAGACGCACGCCGTCGCCCCGTCGGGGAGGCTCGCCGCCGACTTCGCGCTCACGCCGCGGGCGCGGAGCTCCGCCGCGAGCGGCTCGTCGAGCTCCGGCCAGCCCGTGACCCAGACCTCGACGCCCGAGAGGAGCCCGGGCTGCGCGAGGCCGGTCGACGGAGCCGCGACCCTCTCGAGCGCGAAGCGGCCCAGCGCGGGCGCGGTCTTCGCGGGAGGGATCGCGGTCGCGACGGGAGCCGGCGCCGCGGCTGGAGCCGCCTCCTCTGCCGTTCCGCCGCCCTTCATGTAGTCGACGATGGCGCCGAGCGTCCGGAGCGAGCCCATGTGGCCCATGTCGACCGACCGGAGAGCCGGCACCTGGTCGGCGACCGCCGAGAGGATCTCGACCCGCTTGATCGAGTCGATCCCGAGGTCCCCCTCGAGGT
>JAKPXO010000476.1 GCA_029567505.1 Acidobacteriota bacterium | reverse complement strand
GATGCGGTCGAGGTCGATGAGGAGCGTCCGGTCGAGAAGGTCGGGAGCGTGCGTCGGGATGTTGATCGCCGAGATGCAGCACGCGCGCTTGAACGTGAGGATGACGGACTCCTCGTCCGTGAAGAGCTTCCGCTTCTCGTGTCCGCCGCCCGTTGACGCCTTGCAGAGCATCCGGGCCGCGGTGTCGGAGATCCTCGTGACGTTGTCGAAGAACGCGACGGCGTGTTGATCGAGGAGCTGCGCGAGCTCGCGCGGCTCTCCGCTGAGGTCGAGGTCATCAATGCCGGTCGGGTCGATCGTTCCCGCCAGCATCTTGAGGAGCGTCGACTTCCCCGAGCCCTGCGGCCCGTGAGCGACGAGGACGGATCGCGGGATGTCGCCGAGAGGGATCGTGACGACGTAGCACGTCAGGAGCACGCGTTCGGCCTCGCCGAGGGCGAAGGGCTCGAAGAGCCTCGAGAGGTCTCCGCCGCGGACCGGATCCGGAAGCGGCCTCATGTGAGGGAAGCGCCGGAAGAGGAGCGGCGGCGTCTCGACGATCGCCCATCCGCTCCCGTCGACCCGGATCGCGCGCCACTTCGAATCCGCCATATCGATCCAGACGGCGCCTTCGTGCCGGGCGAAGCGGGTATTCAGCCGGTGCTCCGGGCCTTCGTGTCGCGCGATCGCCTCGACGACGTTTCGAGCCGCGGCGATCGCCTCGCCGTTCGCGGCCCTCTGGTAGCCGTGGGCGCGGGCGAACCGCCGCGAGAGCTCTCCGCCGAAGTCGCTCCCCCTGACCTTCATGAGCCTCCGGACGGAGGAATCCGAGAACGCGGCGTAGCCGTCTCCGCGCTCGTCGTGAAAGAGGAACGCCTCCCGGGCCTCGGCGATGAGCTGCGCCGCACAGGACGGAGCCCGGCCGTCGTCGTCGTCGGCTCCCTCGTCCTCTCTGCCCGGCCCGAGGTCCGGGACGACGGGATCGGCGAGGAGGTCGGCCGCCATCGCCTCGAGGTCCTCGCGCGTGCCGCCGGCCGCGACCCAGTCGGAGACGTCGCCCTTCGGCGGGAGTCCGGGGAGGCGGAGGACGCGAACCGTCTTCGCCTTCCCGCGGAGGGACCGGACGACGGCATCGGCGTGCTTCTCGCCGGGCGGGTCGTTGTCCGGGAGGACGAGGACCTCGGCGCCGGCCAGCTCGTCGGCGTAGCTCGCCTTCCAGCCGTCGGCGCCGCCATAGTTCGTCGTCGCGTCCAGGCCGAGAGCGCGGAGCGTCTCGACGTCCTTTTCGCCCTCGGGGAGGAGGATCGTCCGACCCGCGGCGACGGCCTCGCGAAGCTCCGGGAGCCGGTACAGAGGGATCGGCCTCCCGTCGAGGAACTTCGTGAGGGATGTCCAGCTCCAGCGGCCCGAGGCGTCCCGGTGCCGCGGCGCGCATTTCCCGGCGTCGTCCGTCGCGTCGTCGAACCGGACTTGCTCGAAGAGGAGCGCCCCGTCGGCGTCGCAGTAAGGGAACGTCGCCCGGATGGGACGCTCCCACGGCGCCGGGCCTCGCGCGCCGTTCCTCTTCGCCTTCGCCTTCGCCTCGCGCGGAGGGAAGAGATCGGCCTCCTCGAGGCCGAGAGCCTCGACGATCGCCGCGAAGTCGCATCC
>JAKPXO010000470.1 GCA_029567505.1 Acidobacteriota bacterium | reverse complement strand
ACTCGGTCGACCTCGACGACGTGGCGTGGACGCGCGGGTGGGGCTACGACCGGGGAGAGCTGGCGCGGCGCTACGTCGTGGCCGGCGGCGCGGAAGCGCGGGCGCGGCTCGTCCTGCAGGAAGTCGAGCGGCGCGTCGCCGACCCGCGGCGGATGCGGGCGCTCGGGTTCTGCGTCTCGGTGGAGCACGCGCGCTTCATGGCCGATCGCTTCGGGAAAGCGGGAATCGCGAGCGAGGCAGTCGTCGGCGAGACGCCGACGCAGGAGCGGGAGGCGGCCGTCCGGCGGCTCGAGTCGGGCGACCTGCAGGCGCTCTTCACGGTGGACCTCTTCAACGAGGGAGTCGACATCCCGACGGTCGACACCGTCCTCTTCCTGCGGCCTACCGAGAGCGCGACGGTCTTCCTCCAGCAGCTCGGGCGTGGGCTGCGCCTGCACCGGGAGAAGCCCTGCCTGACCGTCCTCGACTTCATCGGCAACGCTCGGCGCGAGTTCCGGTTCGACCGGCGCTTCCGCGCGATCCTGGGCGGGACGACGCGCCAGGTCGAGCGGCAGATCGAGGCGGGGTTCCCGTACCTGCCGCCCGGCTGCGCGATGCAGCTCGACCCGAGGGCGATGCAGGTCGTCCTCGACAACATCCGCAGGAGCATCGGCTCAGGGCAGCGTTGGCTCGCGCAGGAGCTGTCGGCCCTCGGGCCGGAGGCGACCGTTGACGAGTTCCTTCGGGAAGCGGGCGTCGAGGCGGTGGAGCTCTACTCTGGCGGCGCCGTCGGGCGGAGCTTTTCCTCGCTCCGGCACGCCGCATTTGGCGGAGCGCCCCTGAACGAGGCGACCCGCGACCGCCATGCGCGCCTGGCCCGCATCCTCCACGTGAACGACCCTCTCCGGCTCGGCTTCCTCGCGGACCTCGCTGCGGGGAAGCCGTTGCCGGAAGGGGAGCGGGAGGAGCGGCTCGCGGCGATGGCGGCGGCGGCCCTCCTCGACGTCCGGCGACCCGCGGAGGCCCGCGCGGCGCTCGAGGCGGCCCGGGCGGATTCGAGATACCGGGAGGAGCTGGGGCAGCTCGTCGAGCACCTCGACGACAGCCGCCGCGATGGAGTGCTCGACTGGCGCGAGCTCGGACCGGCGCCCCTCCAGCTCCACGCGCGCTACCGGCAGGACGAGATCCTCGCCGCGCTGCGGGCGGGAGGGGCCGAGGGCGTCCCGCGCCTTCAGGGGGGCGTCTACTTCGAGCCCGCGAGCGGCACCGACGTCCTCCTCGTCACGCTCCGGAAGTCGGAGAGGGGCTTTTCGCCGACGACGATGTACCGCGACTACGCGATTTCGCCGTCGCTCTTCCACTGGGAGAGCCAGAACTCGGCCCACGCCAGCACCGCGGCCGGAGCGAGGTATGTGGCCGGGACGAGCAACGTCCTCCTCTTCGTCCGCGAGGTGCAGGAGCAGGCGAACGGCGTGGCGGAGGCCTATACGTTCCTCGGGCGGGTGATTCTCGAATCGTGGCAAGGCGAGCGCCCCATGCAGATCGTCTGGCGCCTCGCTCACCCGATGCCGGGCCCCCTCTACACGCACGCGACCGTGGCGGCAGGCTGAAGCGAAGAGGGACCCGGTCCTCGCGGACCGGGTCCCTCCGGGTTCACCGTTGACTGCGTGAGGATCAGGCCTTCGGCTTCTCCCGTTCCTTCGCCTCGGCCTGCGCCTTGGCCATCTCCGCCGCCGCCCGCTCCTTCTCCTCCGCCTCGAGGATCCGCTCCAGCTCGAGCGGGTGCTCCTCCTCCATCTCCTTGTGGGAGAGGTGGCCGGTCCAGAAGGCCGTGTTCAGCGGGTAGGAGTCGGGGTTGAACATCACGAAGTAGAAATGCCAGACGATGATCGCGAGCGTCGCGAGGATCGCCTCGTAGTAGTGGATCGACCGGGCGACGTCGTAGCCGAGCTTCCCGAAGAGGTTCATGAAGCTGTTGTCGAGCCACATGGCGAAGCCCGTGGCGGCCATGACGATCGTCCCCCAGATGAGGGCCCAGTACTCGGCCTTCTCGATGTAGCTGAAGCGGTCGAGCTTCGGCTTCACCGGGGTCATGCCGAGGTTGTACCTCAGCATGTCGAAGAGGTCGCGGGCGTCCTTGAGGCGGAACCAGAGGTCCTTGACGAGCTGGCGGCCGCGCGCGGTGAAGATGACGTAGTAGAGGTGGTAGGCCGACGCGAGGCACATGACGATCGCGGCGATGCGGTGGATCCAGCTCCGGGCCTCGAAGGCCGAGGAGGAGAGGTTCCGCAGAGCGACGACCCACCACGAGTCGGGGAACCGGAGCATGAAGCCCGTGATGACGAGGACGATGAAGCTGATGGCGAGGGCCCCGTGCTGGAGGCGCTCCTCGAGCGTCATGCGCAGATAGAGGCGGTGCGGCGCCGGCTCGACCTCGACGAGGCCGTGGCGGACGTGATGCTGATGCCGCGACTTCTTCACGAAGTCGAGGAGATTGTGGGCCGCCATGCCGCCGATCGTCCCGACGATCAGGCCCGCGTAGATGAAG
Source organism: Acidobacteriota bacterium (assembly GCA_029567505.1). GTDB lineage: Bacteria > Acidobacteriota > Thermoanaerobaculia > UBA5066 > UBA5066 > UBA5066. Next base: position 8,589 of record JAKPXO010000470.1, on the reverse strand, counting down.
CCGATCCACCAGAGGAGCGGCTCCTGGTCCTTCGAAGAGGTGTCGACGTGGATCTTCCCCTGCGCGAAACGGGCGCCGGCGCCCGGGTGGCACTCGCCGCAGGTCGCGACGAGGTTGTCCTTGTGGATCCGGGAGGCGGGGTCGGAGGAGGGGAGGATCGCGTGAGAGCCGTGGCAGCTCGCGCAGTTCGCGACGTTCGCCTGGCCTCCCTTCACGGCGAGGCCGTGGAAGCTCTCTTCGAACGTCTTGAAGGCGTCACTCTTGATGTCGTATTTCTCGGAGAGTCGGAGGGAGGAGTGGCAGGGGGTGCAGACCTTCTGCGCGACGTTCGCGGCGGCGACGGGGGAGTTCGGGTCGTTCGCCCTCAGGATGTTGTGCTCGCCGTGGCAGGTCGTGCAAGTCGGCGCTTCCCGCACGCCGCGGGCGAGGGCCTTTCCGTGGGCGCTCTTCGAGAATGCCGCGTCGACCTCGACGTGGCAGCGGGCGCAGGTCTTCTCGATGTCGAGCGGGGTGGGGCCGCTGCCGTCGGCCGCCTTCTTCCGGACGGTGTGCGCCCCGTGGCAGTCGACGCAGTTCGCGGCCTTCTCGTTCCCCGCGAGGAGGGCCTTGCCGTGGACGCTCTCCTCGTACTTGGCGATGAAGCCGGCTCCCGGAGAGACGCGCGAGCGGACGTCCGCGTTGTCGAGGTGGCAGGAGAGGCAGAGCTTCTCCTGGGCCAGCTTGGCGCTCGCGGGCGGGGCGCCGTCGGGAACGGAGACGAGCGCGGTCTTGTGGCAGGCGAGGCAGGCGGGGGCTTCCTTCACGCCGGACGCGGCGGCACGGCCATGAGCCGAGTCGGCGTAGAGCCCGACCTCGGTGTCGTGGCACGTGGCGCAGACCTTCCCCACCGCGTGGCCGGCCAGCGGCGACCCGGGGTCGGCGACCCGGACGACGTCGTGCCCGCCATGGCAGTCGGCGCAGGCGATCGCCGTCGGGTCGTCCTTCATCATCGGATGGAAGGCGTGACTCCCGGCGACCGCGTCGTGGCAGGAGGTGCAGTCGGCGGGCGCTACCTTCGGGCCGTGAGGGAGCTGCTTCAGCTTCGCGAGGTCCGCGTGGCAGTCGACGCACGAGAGCCCGGCCTCGCCGTGGACGGAGGCGGAGAGCGCCTTCTGCGGCGCCTTCTTCCCCTTGCCCGCCGGCTCGGAGTGGCAGGCGAGGCAGTCGTCGTCCGTCGGCGGCTTCGCCGAGGCGGTGGCCGCGAGCGCGAAAGAGGCCGCCAGGACGACCAGGAGGACGATGCCGGCGCGAAGCCGGTCGAAGAGCTCGGAACGGGTGCTGTCGGTCACGAGTACCCCCGGGCGGGGATTATTCGGACCGTGAGGGGCCTCTTCAATGATTCAGAGGCATCAGTTGGGGCCGGACCTGAGATGTGTTCTCGCGGCGAGGCGGCCTGCCGGCCCCTCGAGCCCGCGGGGAGCCGTGGGGAGCGGCGGCTACGGCCGGAAGCGGGGCGAAGCGCCGGTCGTCGGCCAATCCGCGACCGTTCCCGGGAGGGCTTGACGTCGCGGCGACTTGGTGAATATTATTTCTGCGTGCCGCATAATCATTCGAATGCGTCGGTCCTCCGCCGTCGGGACGCCATCCTCCGGCTCGTCCGGGAGGAGGTCGTCCGGTCGCAGGAGGAGCTCCAGCGCCTCCTGGCCGAGCGAGGGTTCGAGGCGACGCAGCCGACCCTCTCCAGGGACGTCCGGGAGCTCGGCCTCGTGAAGACCCCGGGGGGCTACGCTCTTCAGGGGACTCCCGACCGGGCGGCGGACGCGGCGCACCGGGCGGCCCGGCTGCAGCGGACACTCTCGGAGGCGGTCCTGTCCGTCCGCGTCGCCGGCTCTCTCGTCGTCCTCAGGACGCCGCCGGCCGGTGCACACCCGGTGGCGCGGGCCGTCGACGAGGCGGACCTCGCGGAGGCGATCGGGACGATCGCCGGCGACGACACGGTCTTCGTCGCGACACCCGGCGCCGTTTCCGCGCGCGCCCTCGCCGCCCGCCTCGCCGGTCCGTCCGCGGTCGACCGCCGACGCCACGCTTAGAGTCCGGACGCCGCTCCGGAGAATCGAGGATTCGATCGTGATTCGTGTCTCCGTCGTGGGCGCCGCGGGCTACTCGGGCGCGGAGGCGGTCCGCCTCCTCTCGCGCCATCCGGGCGTCGAGCTCGCCGGGCTCTTCGGAAGCCCGGGAGGGAAGGGCGCGCTCTTCCAGGACCTCCACCCCGATCTCGGCGGAGCCTCCGGCCCCGACGTCGTCCCGTTCTCGGAGGAGGTCCTTCTTTCGGGTCGTCCCGATGCGGCGATCCTCGCGACGCCGAACGAGGTCTCGGCCGAGGTCGCGCCGAGGCTCCTCGCCACGGGGATCCGGGTGATCGACGTCTCGGGCGCGTTCCGGCTGAAGGACGCCTCTCTCTACCCGGCGTGGTACGGCTTCACGCACCCGGCCCCGTCGCTCCTCGCGGAGGCCGTGTACGGCCTCACGGAGTGGTGCGGGGATGAGCTCGAGGGCGCGAGGCTCGTCGCGAACCCGGGCTGCTACCCGACCTCGGTCCTCGTCGCCCTCAAGCCGCTCGCGGCGCTCCTCGACCCGTCGCAGCCCGTTCTCGTCACGTCGGCGAGCGGTGTCTCGGGAGCGGGAAAGAAGGCCGACCTCGCGTACTCGTTCTGCGAGCTCGCCGGGAGCTACAAAGCCTACGGCGTCGGGACGCACCGGCATGAGCCGGAGATGCGCCAGGAGCTCGGGTTCGCGTCCGACGCGGCGTTCACCTTCGTTCCGCACCTCCTCCCGCTCGTCCGCGGAATCCTCTCCACGATCCACGTCACGTTCGACGCGGCCGCGACCGACGCGGCGATCGCGGAGCGATACGCGGCCGCCTACGCGGGGAAGCCGTTCGTGAAGGTCCTCCCCGCGGGGCGCCTCCCTGACCTGAAGGAGGTCGTCGTCACGCCGCGGGCCCACGTCGGCTGGAAGCTCCTCGCCGGAGGCCGGCGCGCGGTCGTCGTCTCGGCGATCGACAACCTCCTCAAGGGGGCCGCCTCGCAGGCGGTCCAGAACCTCAACCGGGTCTTCGGACGGACCGAAACGGAGGGACTCCTTTGACCGACGTCGTCAAGCTGGGCGGAAGCCTCCTCGAGAACCGCGACCTCCGGCACTCCGCCCTCGAGGCGATCGCCACCGCCTGGAGCTCGGGGAGGCGCTCGATCGTCGTCCACGGCGGGGGCAAGCGGATCGACGCGATGCTCGCCGCTCTCGACATCCCGAAGAAGGTGCAGGGCGGGCTGCGTGTCACCGACGCGGAGACTCTCGACGTCGTCGTCTCGATCCTCTCCGGGCTCGTCAACAAGACGCTCGTCGTCGAGCTGCGCGCGATGGGGATCCTCGCCTCCGGGATCTCCGGGGCGGACGGCGACACGCTCTGGGCCGAGTTCCACGAGGCCGTCGAGGGGGTCGACCTCGGGTTCGTCGGCCGCGTCGTCCGCTGCGACCCGAAGCTCCTCTCGGCCGTCCTCGGCGCGTCGTTCCTGCCGCTCGTCGCCTCGGTCGCGCTCGGGCGCGAGGGGACGCTCCTGAACGTGAACGCCGACTCCGCCGCCTCGGCCCTCGCCGGGGCGCTCGGCGCGAAGCGGCTCGTCTTCCTGACGGACGTCGAGGGGGTCCTCGACGCCGACGGAAGGGTGATCGAGCGGCTCGACGCGCGGGCCGGCCGCGCGCTCCTCGCCTCGCCCGCCGTGACGGGCGGGATGAAGCCGAAGCTCCGCGCCGCGCTCGAGGCGATCGACGCCGGCGTCTCCGAGGTCCTCGTCGCGGGCCCGTCGCTTCACCGGGCGACCCTCCTCGAGGGGAAGGGAGGGACCTGCGTTGTCCCGGCCTGAAGAAAGCCCTGCCGCTGTGGAGGCCCGCGCGGCCGCGTTCCTCCTCGGCACTTACTCCTTCACGAAGTTCCACCCGCGCGACGGGCGCGGGGCGAAGCTCGTCGACGCCGACGGGAAGGTCTACTGGGACCTCCTCGCCGGGATCGCGGTGAACGCCCTCGGCTACCGCCACCCGCGCCTCGTCAAGACGCTGAAGGCCGGGGCGACGGACCTCCTCCACGTCTCGAACCTCTTCTACCAGCCGGCGCAGGGCGAGCTCGCTGAGCGTCTCGTGACGCTCTCGGGCCTGTCGCGCGCCTTCTTCTGCAACAGCGGGACGGAGGCGAACGAGGCGGCCATCAAGTTCGCGCGCCTTGCCAACCCAGGCCGGGCGAAGCTCGTCGCCCTCGACAACTCCTTCCACGGGCGGACGGTCGGGGCGGTCTCGCTGACCGGTAATCTGCCATACCGCGAGCCGTTCGAGCCGCTCCTCCCCGGCGTGACCTTCCTCCCGGCGAACGACGTCGAGGCCCTCCGCGCGGCTGTGGACGACACGACGTCGGCCGTCTTCCTCGAGCCGATCCAGGGCGAGGGGGGGATCGTCCCGCTCACGCCGGAGTTCCTCCGCGCCGCGCGCGAGCTCTGCGACGCGACGGGCGCCGTCCTCGTCTTCGACGAGATCCAGTGCGGCCTCGGGCGGACGGGGAAGCTCTTCGCGTTCCAGCGGGCCGGGGTCACGCCCGACGTCGTCACGCTGGCCAAGCCGCTCGGCGGCGGGCTCCCGCTCGGCGCCGTCCTCCTGAACGAGCGGGTCGCCGCGCTCGTGAAGCCCGGCCACCACGGGACGACGTTCGGCGGCAATCCCGTCGCCTGCCGGCTCGGCCTCGCCGTCCTCGACGAGCTGGTCGAGGGAGGCCTCGTCGCGAAGGTCGAGGAGACGGGCGCCTGGTTCGGGAAGAGGCTCGCTTCGCTTGCGAGGCGTTGCCCGGCCGTCGTCGACGTCCGCGGGGCGGGCCTGATCCGCGGGATCGAGCTCGACCGCGAGGCGGGCCCCGTCCAGAAGAAGCTCCTCGCGAAGGGCTTCGTCGTCGGCACGGCCCGGAAGAACGTGATCCGCCTCCTCCCACCCTACGTCGTCCCGAAGGCCGCCCTCTCGGCCTTCCTGTCCGCACTCGAAGAGACCCTGAAGGAAGGTGCCGCATGAGCGCGACGAAGATCAAGAAGGCCGCCCTCGCCTACTCGGGAGGGCTCGACACGTCGATCATCATCCCCTGGCTCAAGGAGAACTACGGCTGCGAGGTCGTGGCGGTCGCGGTCGACGTGGGGCAGGCCGAGGAGACCTCGGGCCTGAAGGAGAAGGCCCTCGCGACCGGCGCGTGCGACTTCCACCTGATCGACGCGAGGGAGGAGTTCGCGTCGGAGTACCTCTGGCCGGTCCTCCGCGCCGGGGCGGTCTACGAGCACGAGTACCTCCTCGGCACCTCCACGGCGCGGCCGATCATCGCGAAGAAGCAGGTCGAGGTCGCGCTCGCGACCGGGTGCGACGCCCTCTCCCACGGCTGCACGGGGAAGGGGAACGACCAGGTCCGCTTCGAGCTCGCCTACCAGGCGCTCGCGCCGGAGCTGACGATCGTGGCGCCGTGGCGCGAGTGGACGATCAACTCCCGAGAGGACGCCATCGACTACGCCGCCGCCCGGAGCATCCCGGTCCCGGTGACGAAGAAGGAGCCCTACTCGCGCGACCGGAACCTCTGGCACATCTCGCACGAGGGCGGCCCGCTCGAGGACCCGGCGTTCGAGCCCGAGGAGTCGATGTTCAAGCTGACGGTCGACCCGCGGAAGGCTCCCGACGAGCCGGAGCGGGTGACGATCGGCTTCGAGGGAGGCTACCCGGTCGAGGTGAACGGGCAGCTCCTCCCGGCCGCCGAGCTCCTCGTCACGCTGAACGCCATCGCGGCGCGGCACGGCGTCGGGCGGATCGACATGGTCGAGAACCGCCTCGTCGGCATCAAGTCGCGCGGCGTCTACGAGACCCCGGGCGGGACGCTCCTCGTCCAGGCCCTCCGCGCGCTCGAGACGCTCACGCTCGACCGCGACGCGATGCACGAGAAGGAGCGCCTCGCCCTCCGCTACGCCGAGCTCGTCTACTACGGGCAGTGGTTCAGCCCGATCCGCGAGGCGCTCGAGGCGTTCATGGAGAAGGTGACGGAGACCGTGACGGGGCACGTCACGCTGAAGCTCTTCAAGGGCTCGGCGATCGTCGTCGGTCGCCGCTCCGAGCACTCGCTCTACTCGGCGAACCTCGCCTCGTTCAACATGACGGGCTACACGGCCCACGACGCCACGGGCTTCATCCGCCTCTTCGGCCTCCCGACGCGGGGCCGCAAGCGCCTCGTCCCGCCGACGGACGCCGCCGTGAAGGCGGGCGAGAAGCTCCGCCTCGAGCCGTGGGGATGAGCTCCCGTCACGATCTCTGGGGAGGGCGCTTCTCCGCCCCGCCGGCGGAGGTCCTCCGGCGGTTCAACGACTCGTGGTCGTTCGACCGGACGCTCATCGCCGAGGACGTCGCCGGCTCGATCGCCTGGGCCGAGGAGCTCGGGCGCTCGGGCGTCCTGTCGGCCATGGACGCCCGGAAGATCGTGAAGGGCCTCCGGGAGGTCCTCGGGGCCTGGGAGGCGGGCGAAGGGCGCGACGCCGACGCCGAGGACGTCCACTCGTACGTCGAGGGCGAGCTCGCGAAACGGATCGGCCCGCTTGCGGGGAAGCTCCACACGGGCCGCTCGCGGAACGACCAGGTCGCGACCGACCTCCGCCTCTGGCTGCGGGGCGCCTTCGACGCCCTCCACGCCGCGCTCCTCGACCTCGCCGCGGCCCTCGCCGCGCGGGCGGCCGAGGAAGCCGCCACGCCGATGCCGGGCTATACGCACAGCAAGCGGGCCGAGCCCGTGACCTTCGGGCACTGGTGCCTCGCCTACGTCGAGATGCTCCTGCGCGACGCGGACCGGGTGCGCGCGGCGCGAGAGCGCGCGAACGAGTGCCCGCTCGGCTCGGGCGCGCTCTCGGGGACGCCACTTCCGATCGACCGGAAGCGCCTCGCGCGGAGCCTCGGCTTCGACCGCGCGACGGCGAGCTCCCTCGACGGCGTCTCCGACCGCGACGGGGCCGTCGAGTACCTCTTCGCCGCCTCGCTCCACCTCTCGCACCTCTCGCGGATGGCCGAGGACCTGGTCTTCTTCACGTCGGACGAGGCGAGCTTCGCCGAGCTGCCGGACGCCCTCGCCACCGGCTCCTCGCGGATGCCGCAGAAGAAGAACCCCGACCTCCTCGAGCTCGCGCGCGGGCACGCCGGGCGCGCGATCGGCGAGCTCACAGGCCTCCTCGCCGTTCTCAAGGGGCTCCCGCTCGCCTACGACAAGGACCTTCAGCTCGACAAGGAGCCGCTCTTCCGGATGCGCGGCGTCCTCGAGGCGGCCCTCCCGGCGATGACGGCGCTCGTGGCGGGCCTGAAGCTCCGCCGCGAGCGGATGCGCGACGCCGCGACGGACGACCGGCTCCTGACGACGGAGCTCGCCGACGCGCTCGCGCGCCGGGGCGTCCCGTTCCGGCAGGCCCACGAGATCGCCGGGCGGCGGTTCGCGGCGGCGGAAGCGTCGGGCCTCGGGATCCTGGAGCCACCGCCGTCGGAAGGCGTCACCGAGGCGGACCTCGCTTCGGTCGACCTCGATCGGGCGCTCGCGCGCCGCGGGGCGGTGGGCGGGACTTCGCCGAAACGCGTCGCTCAGGCGGCGCGCAGGGCCGCGGCGCGGATCGCCAGGGCGAGGAAGGCCGCCGCGAAAGGAGCGGGACGATGAACCTGCCGAAGGGCTTTCTCGGCTCGGCCGTCGCGGCCGGCCTCCGGAAGAAGCCGGGCCTCGACGTGGCCCTCCTCGTCGCCCCCGGAGGCGCGAACGCGGCCGCCGTCTTCACGAGGAACCGCTTCCAGGCGGCGCCGGTCGTCCTCTCGCGCGCCTCGCTGAAGAAGAGCCGCGGGCGCGTGAAGGCCGTCGTCGTGAACGCCGGCTGCGCGAACGCGGTGACGGGCGCGGAGGGGCTCGCGGCCGCTCGGCGCGTCCAGGAGCGCGCGGCCGACCTCGTCGGCTGTCCCCGGGAGGAGGTCTTCGTCGCCTCGACCGGCGTGATCGGCGTCGTCCTCCCCGACGAGAAGGTCTCGACGTTCCTCCCCGACGCGTTCGCGCGGCTCTCCGCCGGCGGCATCGAGGCCGTCTCGCGCGCCATCTTGACGACGGACGCGGCCCCGAAGGTCGCCCGCGCGACCTTCCGCCACGGCGGGCGGACCTGCCGCGTCCTCGGCGTCGCCAAGGGTGCGGGGATGATCCACCCGAACATGGCGACGATGCTCGCCTTCGTGACGACCGACGTTCCGGCCTCGCCGGCGCTCCTTCAGGCGGCCCTGAAGGAGGCGGTGGACGGCAGCTTCAACGCGATCTCGGTCGACGGCGACACCTCGACGAACGACACGGTCCTCCTCCTCGCGTCGGGCGCCGCGGGCGGGCCGGACCTTATCGTTGGCTACGAGAAGGCCTATCGATCATCATGGCAGTCGGCCCTTGGGCAGGTCACCGGGGGACCCCTTGTGGAGGTGAACGACCGGAAGTGGAGCGGAGAGCATTGCTGTGACGCAGACCTGGTCCCGGGCGTTCTCTTCACAAGA
>JAKPXO010000463.1 GCA_029567505.1 Acidobacteriota bacterium | reverse complement strand
CGACGGAAGCCTGAAGGCGGGCGGCGACGGGCGCGCGGCCGTCGTGCGCGTCGAGGAGGGGGACGTCGTCCAGACGACCGACCTCTTCGCCCGCGCGTCGTCCGCCCGCCTCGAGATCCTCGACGTCCTCCCGTCGCGCACCTCCCTCGGGCGGCTCCTCCTCGGCCGGGCCCTCCGCGCCGGCGAGGTGACGCTCGTCGGAGACGAGAGCCTCTCGGCGCTCTCCCGGTCGATCGACCTCGTGCGGGACGAGGGGTGGGCCGCGTCGGTCCTCGTGGATGGCGCCGCGAGCCGGATCACGCAGGCGGCCGCGCTCGACGGCGTCCGCTTCCTCTTCACCGTCCGCGTCGACGGAGGGAACCTCTCCCGCGTCGCCGAGAGGGTCCGCGCGCTCGCCGCCCTCGCGACGCTCCCGGTCGTCCCGGAACCGCCCGAGGGAACGCTCCGCCTCGAGGGGCCTCTCACGGAAGAGGTCCGCGAGGGCCTCCCGCGCGACCTCGCGGCGCTCTCCCTGGAAGACCTGACGAAGTCGTTCCTGCCGCCGCGCCTCCTCCTCCGCCTCCTCGAGACGGTGGCGTGCAGCGTCCGGCGCGGGATCGCGCTCCTCGGCGTCGTCCCGTCGCGGCGCGACGTGACGGAGGAGGAGTTCCGCGAGGCGGTCGGCCCGGCCGCCGCCCGGTTCCTCCTCCCCAGCCCGTTCGAGGCGGCCGCGTGAACGGGCCGCTCGCCGAGTACGCCGGCTTCGCGACGCTCTGGAAGCGCTTCGCGCCCGAGACCCCGTTCGGGCGCGCCGCCCGCTCGGCGGCGGCCCTCCTCACCGACCGCGCCGCGCTCGAGGAGCGCTGGGACCTCACCGACGAGGCGCTCCGGCTCCTCGACGCGCTCGATGGCGACCGCGTCCGGCTCGACCGGATCCGCCATCACCTCCGCCGCATTCCCCGCTTCCCCGAGTCGCCGCGCGAGTCGTTCGACGAGGTGGAGCTCTTCCAGCTGAAGAAGCTCCTCGCGAACCACCGCAGGCTCCTCGCTCTCCTGCCGGAGGCGACGAAGGCCCGGTTCGGCCTGGCCCCGCTCCCCGAGCCGCTCCACGACCTCCTCGGCACGGGGCGGGAGGGGGACGAGTCGTTCCACGTGGCCGACGCGTACGACCCCGAGCTCGCCTCTGTCCGCGAAGAGCCCCGCCGCGTCGACGCGGCAGCCGTGGCGCTCCGCGCCCGTCGGGACGAGGCGCTCCGCGCCCGCTGCGGCCTCCCGCTCGGCGACCGCCCGTTCCTCCTCGTCCCGCGCGAGGCGCTCGGCGAGAGAGCCGGCGTCTCGGACCTCCTCGAGGTGGAGGCGTGGGACGCGACCCGGCTCTGCGTGCGGCCCCGGCCGAACGTCGCGGAGCTCCGGATCGGCGAAGAGAAGGCCGCGCTCCTCGCCCGCGAGAGGGGAATCGAGGCGCGCGTCCTCCGCGCGCTCTCGGCGCCCCTCTCGGAGGCGCTCCCGCTCTTCCTCGAGCAGGCGGGGGCCGTCGAGCGCCTCGACCTCGCGCTCGCGGGGGCCCGGCTCGCGCGCGAGGCGGGCCTCGCGAGGCCGCTCCTCCACGACGGCCCGATCCGCGTCGAGGCGGGGCGCCACCTGCCGACCGAGGAGCTCTGCGCCGAGCTCGGGACTCCCTACACGCCGCTGGACGCCACGTTCGACGGCGGCCCGACGGTGGTCTTCGGCTCGAACATGGGGGGGAAGACGGTCGTCCTGAAGACGCTCGCCTTCCTCCAGGTTTCCGCGCAGTCGGGCCTCTTCGTCCCCGCGGCGCGATTCGAGACGCGCGTCTTCCGCCGGTTCCACTACGTCGGCGAGGGGCGCGGGCGGGAGGCCGGGCGGGGCCTCTCCGGATTCGGCTTCGAGGTCCGGCAGCTCGCCGAGGCCCACGCCGACTTCGGCGACGAGACGCTCGCCCTCTTCGACGAGCTCGCCCGGACGACCAGCTCGGCCGAGGCCGAGGCGCTCCTCTCGGCGCTCCTCGAGGAGCTCACGATGCGGCCACGTACGGTCGCCCTCTTCTCCACGCACTTCCGGGGCGTCCGCCGCCTCGCCGGCGTGACGTACCTGCGGATGGCCGGGCTCGACCGGTCGCGGCTCGAGCTCGGAGAGGACGGGGACGACCTCGCGGCGCGCATCCGCCGCATCGACCTTCTCATGCGCTACCGCCTCGAGCCCGACGACCCGGGCGAAAGGCGCTCGGACGCGATCACCGTGGCACGGCTTCTCGGGCTCTCGCCCGGCCTCGCCCGGCGCGCCGAGGAGCTCCTTCACGACCACGACCAGGACTGAACCAGGAGGCCCCATGGAGAGCCGGCTTCACCTGCCGCCGGAACGGATCACCCGCGGCCGCGAGCTCGCCTCGCGGATCGTCGCGCCGGTCCAGGATTTCATCGACGCGCACACGACCGTCACCGTCGAGCGGGCGACGCTCCGCCTCGCGGGCGCCGACGGCGCCGACGCCGACGGCGTCCCCGTCCCGAACCTCGTCGTCGACCAGGTTCGCGACCGCCTCGAGGAGGGCGCGCTCCGGTTCTGGGTGAACGCCCTCGTCCGGACGGGCGACGACGTCGTCACCCTGAGCCGGCGCGTGGCCGGAGGGTTCCGCCTCGACGGCATCCCTCTCGCCGACCCCGTCTCGCTCGAGGCGAAGGCCGCCGAGCTCGTCTCGGCCGCCTCGATGCGCGTCCGGGGGAACCGGAAGAGGCGCGAGGAGCTCCTCGCACGGCACGCCGGGAAGAACCACTCACCGCTCCTCTACGTCATCGTGGCGACGGGCAACATCCACGAGGACGTGAAGCAGGCGCGCGCCGCCGCGGCGCAGGGGGCCGACGTCGTCGCCGTCATCCGGACGACGGCGCAGTCGCTCCTCGACTACGTCCCGTACGGCGCGACGACCGAGGGCTTCGGCGGCACCTACGCGACGCAGGAGAACTTCCGGATCATGCGGGCCGCGCTCGACGAGGAGATCGAGCGGCACGGGCGCTACGTCCACCTGACGAACTACGCCTCGGGCCTCTGCATGCCTGAGATCGCCGTCATGGGAGCGCTCGAGCGCCTCGACATGATGCTGAACGACTCGATGTACGGGATCCTCTTCCGCGACATCAACATGTACCGGACGTTCGTCGACCAGAAGTTCAGCCGCATGGTGAACGCCTGGGCGGGCGTCGTCATCAACACCGGCGAGGACAACTACCTGACGACGTCGGACGCGGTGGAGAAGGCGTACACCGTCCTCGCGAGCCAGTTCCTGAACGAGCGCTTCGCCCTCGTCGCCGGCCTCGAGCCGTGGCAGATGGGTCTCGGGCACGCGTTCGAGATGGACCCGGCCCTGCCGGACGGCTTCCTCCTCGAGGTCGCGCAGGCGCTCATGGCCCGGGAGATCTTCCCCGAGGCGCCGCTGAAGTACATGCCGCCGACGAAGTTCATGACGGGCGACGTCTTCCGGGGCGTCGTCCAGAACGCGCTCTTCAACTTCGCCTCGAAGCTGACCGGCCAGGGGATCCACCTCCTCGGGATGCTGACCGAGGCGATCCACACGCCGTTCATGCAGGACCGCTACCTCGCCCTCGAGAACGCGAAGTACGTCATGGGGAGCATGGCGGGCCTCGGCGAGGAGATCACGTTCCGGAAGGACGGCGTCGTCGTGAAGCGCGCGAACCAGGTCCTCGAGGAGGCGGTGGCGTTCCTCGAGAAGGTCGAGGGGACCGGGCTCATGGACGCGATCGCGACGGGGCTCTTCGCCGACGTGAAGCGCCCCCGCGACGGCGGCAAGGGGCTCGACGGCCTCCGGAAGAAGGGCGAAGGCTACTGGAACCCGTTCGAGACGCACCTGACGCGCGAGCTGGGGCTCGGAGGCGGGCGATGACGACACCCGTGAGACCGTACGGCGACACCCTGGACGACGGCGCCGTCCAGCTCTCCTTCACGCTCCCCGTCCCGTTCGGCCCGCGCGGGCGCGAGGCGGCCCGGCTCCTCGTCGAGAAGCTCGGCTTCCGGCACGCCGAGGTCGTCCACTCCGCTCCGCTCGCCGAGGGCTTCAGCTTCTACGTCGCCTACGGGCGGACCGACGTCTCCGTCGACTTCGACGCCGTCCGCGTCGAGGAGGCGACGGGCGAGCGGGTCTACACGATGGACGAGGCCTGTGCCGTCATCCGGGAGAAGCTCGGGCGCAAGCTCGTCGTCGTCGGCGCGTGCACCGGCTTCGACGCCCACACCGTCGGGATCGACGCCATCATGAACATGAAGGGGTACAACCACCACTACGGCCTCGAGCGCTACTCCGAGGTCGAGGCGCACAACCTCGGCGCCCAGGTGCCGAACGAGAGGCTGATCGACTACGCCGTCTCGGTGAACGCCGACGCGATCCTCGTCAGCCAGATCGTCACGCAGAAGGACGTCCACGTGAGGAACCTGACGGAGCTGATCGAGCTGCTCGAGGCGAAGGGGCTCCGGGAACGGTTCGTCGTCTGCGCGGGCGGCACCCGGATCGGCAACAAGCTCGCGGTCGAGCTCGGCTACGACGCCGGCTTCGGCCCCGGGACGTATGCCGACCACGTCGCGACGTTCGTGATCGACCGGCTCGTCGAGCGGGCCGCCGCGCGCGCCTGATGCGTTCCGCGACTGTGCGGGCGGCCGGGTCCGGCCGCCCGCACAGAGTGTAGAGTGTAGACCAGACCCCTACTTCTGGCGGAGCCAGAGGAGCTGGTAGGGGCGGAGGCGGAGGGGGACGGCGCCGCGGTCGGACGGGAAGGAGCGGCCCGAGACGAGGTCGACGAGCTCCGTCGCGGCGAGGCCGGCGACGGCCAGGTCGAGCGTGGTTTCGACCTCGGTCCCGGAGACGTCGACGACCACGACGATCGGGGCCCCGCCGCCGCGCGGCGTCCTGACGAGGGCGAAGAGCCGCGGGTCGAGGCGGAGGACGCGCTGCCCCGCCGCCGGGTGGAAGGCCGGCTCGGCCGCGCGGCGGCCGAGGAGATCGATGAAGCGGCTCGCGGTGCGCGAGGGGATCGAGGTGGGGTCGGAGAACTGGTCGAAGAGCCACTCCTCCCTCATCGCGGAGCGGTTGATCGAGCGGGCCTGGCCGTCGCGTTTCACCGCCTCGAAGTCGTTCCGCGCGCCGAAGAAGCTCAGGAGGTAGATCCCGGGGACGCCCCGCAGCGAGAGGGCGATCGCGCGGGAGGCGAGGAAGCGGTCGACCTTCCGCTCGAGCGGCTCGTCCGCCCCCGCGTCGTTCAGCGCGCTCCACCAGGTGACGTTCAGCTCGTAGGGGCTCGGCACGCCCCCCTCGCCCGTCCGCATCGAGACGAGTCCGCCGACGGCCTTCACGCGCTCGCAGAGCCTTCCGATCTCCTCCTCCGGGAGGATCCCGCGCGCCCCCATGAGCCCGATCCCGTCGTGGGAGTCGAGGAAGTTGAAGAACGCCGTCGTCTCCGACGGCGGAGCGAGCTGGGCGGCCCACGCCGAGAGGGCCTCGGCCGAGCCGGTGACGAACGCGTGGAGGACGAGCGGCGGCAGCGCGAAGTTGTAGACCATCTGCGCCTCGTCCGTCCCGTCGCCGAAGTAGGTGACGTTGTCCGCGTGGGGGACGTTCGTCTCCGTGACGAGGGCGACGTGCGGCGCGGCCGCGTCGAGGACGTCCCTCACGAGCTTGACGACCTCGTGCGTCTGGCGGAGGTGGGCGCACTTCGTCCCGAGCTCGTGCCAGATGTAGGTCACCGCGTCGAGGCGGACGAGGTCCGCGCCGCGCCTCACGTAGTAGAGGAGGATCTCGAGCACCTCGAGGAGGACCCTCGGGTGGCGGAAGTTGAGGTCGATCTGGTCGCGCGAGAAGGTCGTCCAGAGCCAGCGCGGCCCGTCCACCGTCGCGAACTCGCTCAGGAGGTCGGAGGTCCTCGGCCGGAGGACGAGCTTCAGGTGGTCGTCGTCGATCTCCTCGCGCGAGGAGAAGACGCGGAAGAAGCGCTGGTACTCCGGGTCCCCCGCGAGGAACTTCTGGAAGCGCCGGCTCTTGGCGGAGACGTGGTTGAAGACCCCGTCGAACATCAGCCGGAAGCCGCGCCCGAGGCGCGCGATCTCCTCCCAGCTCCCGAGCCTCGGGTCGACCTCCTCGTACGAGATGATCGAGAAGCCGCGGTCGGACGACGAGGGGAAGAACGGGAGGACGTGGACCGTCGTGACGAGGCCGCGGAAGAGGACGTACGCGAAGTCGGAGAGCGTCGCGAGCGGCGAGCGCCCCTCCGAGACGACGAGGTCGCCGTACGTGATGAGGACCGCGTCCTTCTCGCTGAAGCGCCCGCGCGGGTCGAAGGCCGCCTCGGCCGCGCGGATCTCCGGCGTCGCGTAGGCGTCGTGGACCCTCACGAGACGGTCGACGTGCCGGTGGACCTCCGCGGCCGCCTCCGCGCCGTAGAGGAGCGCGAGGCGGGGGAGGACGCGGTCGGCGATCTCGGGAGGAAGGCCTCGGAGGGGGCGCGCGTAGTCGGGCTCGGGAAGGTACTCGAGACCGCGGAACGGGTCCGCGGCGCCTTTCGGACGGATCTCCCGCATGACGAAGACCGTAGCACGTCCGGGAGACGGACTCCTCCGTTCGCCCCCGGGACGGACGGCCGTTTTCGCTTCCCTCCGGGCGCCGGGCCGGGGTAGAAAGCCTTCATGAGCGACTTCGCGCAGTACGGGCCGATCACGACCCTCACCCGTCTCGGCAACCGGCCGCTCGTGGAGCTGGAGGACGCCCTCGTCCGCCACACGCGCCGGAACAAGGCCGCACTCCTGATCCCCTCCCTCATCTCCGAGCTGGAGCGCCCGGCGCTCCTGAAGATCTGCGACGAGATCGCGCAGGCCCCGTACCTCGACACCGTCCTCATCTCCCTCGACCGGGCCGACGAGGCGGGCTATCGCTTCGCGCTCGACTACTTCAAGCGGCTGAAGCGGCGCACGGTCGTCCTCTGGAACGACGGCCCCGGCGTGAAGGCGCTGCTCGAGAAGCTCGAGAAGGCCGACCTCGCCCTCGGCGAGCGCGGGAAGGGGCGCGCCTGCTGGATCGGCTTCGGGTACCTCCTCGCGCAGGGGAACGTCGAGTACATCGCGCTCCACGACGCCGACGTCCTCGACTACGACCGCGCCATGCTCGCCCGGCTCCTCTACCCGATCGCCGACCCGATCCTGAACTTCGACTTCTGCAAGGGCTACTACGCGCGCTTCACCGACCGACTGAACGGCCGCGTGGCACGCCTCTTCGTCGGCCCGCTCCTCGGGTCGCTCCGGTCGCTCCTCGGCACGAACGCCTACATCGAGTTCCTCTCCGCCTTCCGCTACCCGCTGGCGGGCGAATTCGCCCTGTCGGCTGACCTTCTGCGGCAGATCCGCGTCCCGTCGGACTGGGGGCTCGAGGTGGGGACCCTCTCCGAGGTCTACCGTCACCGGTCGGCCCGCCGCGTCTGCCAGGTCGACATCGCCGACCGCTACGACCACAAGCACCAGGCGCTCTCTCAGGAGGACCCGACGAAGGGCCTCCACCGGATGGCGGCCGACATCGCCAAGCACCTCCTCCGGACCCTCGCCGCCGCCGACACCGTCCTCGGAGACGGGACGCTCAAGTCGCTCCTCGCCTCCTACCAGCGCCGCGCCGAGGACGCCGCCTCGAGCTTCTACGCGCTCGCGAAGATGAACGGCCTCACGTTCCCCCGGCACGAGGAGGAGATGGCGATCGCGACGTTCGCCGGGGCTCTCAAGAACGGCGTCGACCAGTTCCTCGCCGACCCGCTCGGAGCGCCCCTCATTCCGAACTGGGCACGCGTCCTCTCCGCCGTCCCCGAGGCGGGCGACCTCCTCCTCGAGGCCGTCACGCCCGAGGGGGGGATCCTGAACGGCTGAAGGGCCCCTTCAGGGCAGGAGCAGGAAGGCGAGGACGACGACCCCCG
>JAKPXO010000410.1 GCA_029567505.1 Acidobacteriota bacterium | reverse complement strand
CCCTCGCGCTCGAGGGGAACCGGGAGGGGCACGTTGACGGGGCGCTCCAGCTTGAAGCGTCCGCGATGGTCCGCGCGCGCGGCGAGCCGGCCCAGCGCCTCGTCGAGGCCCGGCGTGCGCGGCGCGCCGGCCGCGACGAGGGCCCCGAGGATCTCCAGCAGGTCGGACGCGTCTCCGACGCCGATCCCGGTCTTCTGGGCTTCCACGGAAAGCGCGGGGAGCTCCACCGCCGTGGCCCGCTCGACGCAGAACGCGATCGCGTTCTGGAGGAGCGCCGACCGCTTCGCCTCCGGGACCCCGGCGAGGACGAGGAGGTCTCCCGCGACGCCCTCGGAGGCGCTGTCGGAGCCGACCCGGCGCCGCGCGAGGTGCTCGGCCGCCGAGTGGAGCCGGTCGTCCTCCGCGTAGCCGAGGCGGAGGAGAGCGCGGCAGGCGGCGACGAAGCCGCTGCCTACCGTCGGCGACTCGCCCCTCTCGATCTCCACGAAGACCCGCTCCCAGCGGGCGAGGAGAAGGTCGGCCGCGTGCTGCAGCTCCGGCAGGTCCGCGTCGCACCCCACCTCGAGGAGGAGGAGGACGAACGAGGTCCCGGCGTCGAGAGGGGCGGCGAAGTCGGCCGGGGCGCCGACGGGGAGCATCCCGCGCAGGTGCGGAAGCGCGTCGCGCAGGAACGGGTCGCGCAGGAGGCTCTGGCGCGCCTTCCGCCGCTCGATGTCCTTCGGCGGGCGGTGCAGGAGGTCGCGGAACGCGACGTAGCGGGCGGCCGGGTTCTCGCGGGAGAGGAGCCAGTCGAGCGTGGAGAGCGGGAGCGGGTAGGCCCCCGCGGGGAGCTCGCGCGGCGGCCGCGGCTTCATCTCGCGGCGCACCTCCGCGGGCATCGCGTCGGCGACGACCTCCGCGCGCGGCGCGGGGCGCGTCGCGGGGCGCCGGTCCGGACGCGGCCGCGGGGCGGCCGTCCGCTCGCCCGGTCCCGCCTCCCGCCGCGGCCGCTCGGGCCGCGTCGGGCGATCTCCGCCGCGGAACGGCGGACGGTCGGGGCGGGCGCTTCCGGGCCCGTCCTCGCGACGAAACGGAGGACGATCCGGGCGCGGCCTGGACGGCCCGTCGTCGAAACGGCGCGGAGGGCGCTCGCCGCGCGGGAAGGACGGGCGGTCCTCGCGCCCGCGGAACGGGGGTCGGTCGGGGCGCGGCGAACGATCGTCGCGCCGGAACGGCGGGCGATCGCCGCGGGGAGCCGCGGGCCGGTCGTCGCGACCCCGGAAGGGCGGACGGTCGGGCCGCGGGAACGGCGGACGGTCGTCGCGCGAAGACGGCGGACGGTCGTCCCGTCCCCGGAACGGCGGACGGTCGCCACGCGGGAAGGACGGACGATCCTCGCGCCGGAACGGCGGTCGTTCGTCGCGGCCGCGGAACGGCGGACGGTCGTCGCGTGGAGGCGCCGGCCGATCGTCCCGTCCCCGGAACGGCGGACGGTCGGGCCGCGGGAACGGCGGGCGGTCGCCTCTCCCCCGAAAGGCCGGGCGGTCCTCGCGCCCGCCGGCGGGCCGGTCGTCGCGCCGGAACGGCGGACGCTCCTCGCGGCGGAACGGCGGACGGTCGTCGCGCGGAGACGCGGGCCGGTCGTCCCGTCCCCGGAAGGGCGCGCGGTCGGGCCGCGGCGGACGGTCGTCGCGCCCCCGGAAGGGGGGACGGTCCGGGCGCGGGGACGGCGGGCCGTCCGGGCGGGGCGCCTGCGGCCTGTCGCCGGACGGCCTCGGCACGAAACGGCCCGGCGCGCCCTCTCCGGCGTGCCAGGAAGGACGGTCGCCGGTCCGGAACGGAGGACGCGCGCCGGGCCGGGCCGGCGGGCGTCCTGTGGGCCGTCGTGGCGGCCCGGAGCGTGAGCCCCCTCGCGGTTTCATCGGGCGCGAGGATAATCCCTCGCGGCATGAACGTCTTCCGATCCGGCCCGTCCCTCGTCGTCGCCCGCCGCGGCTCGGCCCGCGAGGCGATCGAGAACACCGTCGAGGCCTTCGACCTCGCCGAGGCCGAGGGGGCCGACGCGCTCCACCTCGACGTCCGCCTCACGGCCGACGGGGAGGTCGTCGTCGCGGCCGACCCGGAGGTCGTCGTCGGCAACCAGCGGGTCGCGGTCGCCTCGCTCTGCGTCCCCGACCTCCTTCGCGCCGAGCTCGTGAAGGGGGAGCGGCGCTACACGCTGCCGCTCCTGCGCGACGTCCTGATGCGCTTCGGCTCCGACGGGCGCTACCTCGTCGAGCTCAAGCCCGGCCCCTCGCCGCGCCCCGGCCTCCTCGAGTTCCGCGTCGCCGCGCTCCTGACCCAGCTCGGCGCCGTCGAGCGGAGCGTCGTCGCCAGTCCCGCCCCCGAGCCGCTCCGCCGGAGCCTCGAGGCGCAGCCCGCGCTCGAGACCGCGTTCTGCTACGACGCCACCGTCTACCGTCCCGAGGGGCGTCTCTGGCCGAACCTCCCGGCCGGCTGCCGCGGGATCGCCCCGGCGCTCCCTCTCGCCTCCGAGCGCCTCCTCGCGGAAGCGAAGGCGGAGGGGATCGCCGTCCACGTCTCCCCGGTGAACGACCCCGCCGAGGCGCTGCGCCTCGCCCGGCTCGGAGCCGCCTCGCTCGTCACCGACGACGTCCCCGCCGTCCTCGGCGCCCTGCGCGAAGCCGGCCTCGCCCGGCCGAACGCGATCGCCCCCTGACCGGCCGCGGGGAAGACCGCGGCGCCGTCAGCCTCCGCGGCGCTCCTCGAGGGTGAACGTCCCGTCCATCTGCAGCGCGAAGCGGCCGCGCGCCACCGGCACGAGCCGCACCCCGGGGCACTTCTCCTCGAGCCGCCGGCGCAGGAGGATCAGCCGCGTCTCGAGGTTGTCCTTCACCGTCGGCAGGCCGAGCGCGGCGTCGAGCCGCAGCTCGCGGTTCGTGAACTCGCGCCGCCCCTCGTCGCGCGCGGCGCGGAGGAGCTTCCGGAGGATCCTCCCCGGCACGTTCCGGATCAGGTACTCCCCGTCGACGAAGATGCAGTCGTCGGCCTCGTAGTAGAGAAAGGCGTGCGCGGCCGCGGGGGCTGCCGTCCCGTCGCGCGCCGGCGGCGCCGGCTCCTCCTCGGCCTCTTCCGAGAGCCGGTCGATCCCGATCGCGATCTGGTTCGCGAGGACGAGGAGGAACGACTCGTGCCACTCCTCGAACGCGAGGGGGTCGCGGCTCTCGAGCGCGAGGACGCCGAGGAGCCGCTCCTCCACGAGGAGCGGCAGCGCCAGCTGGCTCTCGGCGTGGGGGAGCCCCGGAAGCGGGATCTCGCGCCGGAGCTCCGCGCCGCCGCCCGCCGCCTCGACCGTGCCGCGGACCGCGCGCGAGTAGCGCAGGAGCGCCTCCATCCCCGACACGCGCATCGGCGCTCCCGTCGCCGCGACGGTCCCGATCAGCCCCTGCGCGACCGCGACCTCCGCGCCCACGCCGCTCTCGCCGTAGCCGCGGCTCGCGATCGTCGTCAGGCACCGCCCCGTCTCGTCGAGCAGGAGGAGCATCGAATGGCGGAACCCGAGGACCTCGTCGAGCGCGGCGAGGACGTCCTCGAGGAGCGACTCGAGGTCTGCCGCCCGGTTGATCCGGCACGAGACGAGCGAGAGCGCCCGGATCTCCGTCATCGGCCC
>JAKPXO010000515.1 GCA_029567505.1 Acidobacteriota bacterium | reverse complement strand
TGGTAGCGCACACGGTTCGGGACCGTGGGGTCGGAGGTTCGAATCCTCTCGCCCCGACCATCATCGCGATCGACGACCCCGCCTCCCGAGCGGGGTCTTTTTCCGTTAGGCTTCCCGTGCGCGGTCCGGTCGCCGCGGCAGGGAGGACGACGCGATGGGCAACGGCGGCGTCTCGGTCACGGTCGACGGCAGGTCCGCGACGGTCACGTTCTGGAGTCCACCCGAGAACGTCCTCGACCGGGAGACCGTCGTCGCCTTGGAGTCGCGGCTGCGGGAGGTCGCCCGCCGGCGCGACGTGAGACTGGTGGCGCTCGCGGCGCGGGGAGAGGACTTCTGCAACGGGGCCGAGGTCGTTCCGCCCGTCGACGGACGACCCCAGGCGCTCCTCGAGGCGTGGCACTCCCTCGTCCGGTTCCTCCTCACCTGCGAGGTCCCGACCTGCGCCCTCGTGCAGGGGCGTGCGCTCGGCGCCGGCGCGGAGCTCGCGCTCGCCTGTGATTTCATATTCGCCGAGACGACCGCGTCGTTCGGGTTCCCGGAGATTCACCGCGGCTCGTTCCCGCCCGTCGCGGCGGTCCTTCTCGAGCGCCGCGCCGGCCGGACGAAGGCCGCGGACCTGATCCTCTGCGGCGCCGCGATGACCGCCGAGGCGGCGGAGCGGCGGGGGCTCATCAACGCCCTCGTGAACCCGGGCGACCTGATCGAGGCGCTCGAGACGATGAAGACGAGGCTGGAGACTCTCTCGGCCTCCTCGCTCCGTCTCGCGAAACGGGCGCTCAACCAGGGGTGCTCGGGCGATCTCCTCTCGGCGCTCTCGGCGGTCGAGCGGACCTTCTCCCGCGAGCTGTTGAAGACGGAGGACGCGGCGGAGGGGGCGAGAGCGGCGCTCGAAGGCCGTCCGCCCGTTTGGACGGACCGGTAGGAGAAGGAACGCCCCGCCGCGGGAGGGACCCGGGCGGGGCGTAGGGAGGATCCGGCGCCGCGGAGGGGCGCGGCGCCTTCCGGGGTCAGGGAGGAGAGAGCGGAACTGGAATCGGACTCACCCTTCGTCCGGTAGTGTCGGAACCCCGAAGGAACTAACGCGGTGGCGCCGAAGGCTGTGGCGCGACCTCGAGGAGGGTCGAGAACGTCGGCGTTCCGCCGTCCCAGAGCGTCACGCCGCTGCGCCCCTCAGCGGGAACGCCCGCCGGAAGCCGGACGGACATGTCGGCCGACGCCCCGGACGGAACGGCCTGGTCGCCGCTGTCCCAGGTGACCGCTCCGGACTCCTCCCGGAGAACGACCCTCCAGCTCCGGGCCTCGCCCGAAAGAAGGTGGCGCGGAAAGACGAGCAGGAGCGGCGACCCCGCGAGGCGCTCCACGCGGCGGACGGAGACGCCGACTCCCTCGCCCGGCTGCAGGACGACCGACGGGGTCGACGGCACCACACCGCCCCCCGCCGCCGTCACGACGGCCGGCGGGACGGTCGAGAGCTCGGCCCGGAGCGTGGCGAGCTGCGCCTTCAGCCGGAGCGCCGTCACGAGCGCCGCGAGGAGGAGCACGCAGAGGAGGCCGAACGCGACGACGACCCCGGTGCGACCCGGGAAGAGTCCTCCCCCGGAGCGGGGGGGCGCGCCTCGGCCGAGGCTCCGGACTTTGTGGTCGCGGGCGATCCGGCGTCGAAGCCGCGTCGTCGTTTCAACGCGCTCACGATAGTAGGGAGTCCCGAGCAGCGCCTGCTCGAACCGCCGCCGGTCCTCGTCGGACAGCCGGCCCAGGACGTAGTCGGTGACGAGGAGATCCTCCTCGGCCTCGACGCGATCGAGGAGGGCGTCGTCGGCGAAGTACGACTCCTCGAAGGTCTGGCGCTCGTCGTCCCCGAGACGCCGCAGGAGGTAGCCGCGGATCCGGCCGCGGTCGACGGCCCCTTCGCGGCTCACGCCTCACCTCCGTCTTCGCCCGGGCCGCGGCGGGCCTCTTCCTCGCGCTGTGCCCGGACGGCGGAGCGCGCGGCCGTCGAATCCATCTTCTTCCGAAGCTCGCGCTTGGCGCGGTAGACGCGCATGTCGACGGCGTCGGTCGTGATCCCCTCTTCGCGGGCGATCGTCCGCGAAGGGACCTCCTCGACGAAGCGGCGGACGAGCAGCTCCCTCATCCGGGCAGGCAGGAGCTCGAGCGCCTTCCGGACGATGAGGCGCCGGCTGCTCGAGAGCGCGTCGGAGAGCGGGTCCTCTGTCCCGGCGAGCTCGAGGACGCCCGAAAGCCCTTCGTGCCGATTCGCCTTCTGGACTCGCCGGCAGTACTCGAAGAAGACGTTCTTGGCGACACCGAGGGCGAAAGCCTCGGGAGACTCCAGCGGCTCGCCGCGGCTCGCCCGCTGGAGGACTCGAAGCAGCGTCTCCTGGACGAGGTCGCGGGCTTCGTCTTCCGTCCGGACGCCGCGG
>JAKPXO010000399.1 GCA_029567505.1 Acidobacteriota bacterium | reverse complement strand
GGGGGTCGACGCCTCGAGCCAGGCGGCCCTGAGGTCGACGATCCACGCTGCGATCGAGAACCACATCTGGTTTCCGTACACCGCCGACACCACCGACACCTGGGACATCCTGAACCTGGCCGAGCAGGACCCGGTCGACGCGGGGATGATCCTGGACAAGTACAAGAACGCTCGCTACACCAAGATCGCCGGGGGGACGGGGATCTACAACCGCGAGCACTCGTGGCCGAACTCGTACGGCTTCCCGAGCAACGGGGATGTACCGTACACCGACTGCCACCATCTGTTCGCGACGAACACGGAATACAACGGGAACCGCGGGAACGACCCGTTCGGGACGTGCAACAGCGGCTGCGCGGAGGACGAGACCGATCTCAACTACGGGTTCGGCGGCGGTAGCGGGACGTACCCGGGCAACTCCAACTGGTCCTCCCCGTCGAGCCGGATCTACGAGGTCTGGAACCATCGCCGCGGCGATCTCGCCCGGGCGCAGCTCTACATGGACGTCCGGTACGAGGGGGGCACTCACGCCATCAACGGGAAGTCCGAGCCGCAGCTGATCCTCACCGACAACCTCTCGCAGATCACCGGGACCTCCGGGGGCACCGCCTACATGGGCCGCCTCACGGTCCTCCTCCAGTGGCACCTCGCGGACCCCGTCGACGACGACGAGCGGGCGCGGAACGACGTCATCGCGTCCTTCCAGGGGAACCGGAACCCATTCGTCGACCACCCGGAGTGGGTGGAGTGCGTCTTCCAGGGGATCTGCGGCGGCAACCCGGGCATCGTCTTCTCCGGAATCCAGTCGGCGACGGACCCGAACCTCTGTGCGACTGGCGGCGTCGGGGTGACGTGGAACGCCCCGTCCTCCTGGAACGACGACTGCACGGCCGGCTGTGATCGCGGGTTCCACGTCCTCCGGGATGGCTCTGCGATCACCTCTGGCGGCTGCGCGGGCCCCCTGACCGCATCCGCGACCTCGTGCACGGACACGTCCGGGACGACCGGCGTCTCGTACGCCTACGCCGTCGAGGCCTTCAATCACGAGGCCGAGACGAGCACCGGCAACACGTCGATCTCCGCCGCCGACCGGGCCGACGACGGCCTCGCGCCGGTCCTGACGGCCGGGCCTTCGGCCTCGTCGGCCGTCTCGTCGTCCTTCACCGTCGCCTGGACCACCGACGAGCCGTCGGACAGCCGCCTCGAGTACGGCCTCACGGCCGGCTACGGCTCCTCGGCGTACGACGCCACGCCCGTCACCGCGCACTCGCTCACGGTGACCGGCCTTTCGCCCTCGACGGAGTACCACTTCCGTGCCGGCTCGACGGACCCCTGCGGGAACGGGCCGGCGTGGTCCTCGGACGGGACGGTGACGACGGCGGCCGTCGCCACGACGCTCGACATCGGCGGCTGGCAGCTCGTCCAGGCGAACTCGACCCAGACCTACACGCTGCCCGCGGGGACGACCGTCCCGGCGGGCGGCTACGTCGTGATCGGGCGCAACGTGGAGAAGACGGCGTTCGAGACGGCCTGGGGCGTCACCCTTGGGCCTGACGTCGTCTACCTGAATTCCGGCGAGACGATCCCGATGATCAACGGCGGAGAGACGTACACGCTGAAGAACGCCTCCGGCGTCATCGTCGACGGTCCGACGATCGCGCTCCCGGCGACGTTCCAGAGCGTCCGGCGCAACGACCCCTGCCAGCCCGCGGGCTCGGCGGGGAGCTGGACGGCCGGGGCCCTCTCCACGGCTACGCCCGGCACCGGCGCCGGGGCGGGCTGCGGGACCGGTCTCGTCATCAACGAGTTCAGCGACGCGAGCGCCTTCGCCAACGAGTTCGTCGAGCTCCACTGGGACTCTTCCGCCGTGGAGCCCGCGCCGACCGTCGCGACCGGCGCGGCGAGCGGCGTGACGACGACCGGCGCGACGCTGAACGGCATCGTCAATCCGAACGGCCTCGCGACGACGGCCTCGTTCGAGTGGGGGCTGACGACGTCCTACGGGCAGACGACCGCGGGGCAGTCGATGGGCTCCGGCTCGGCGGCGCTGCCCCTGTCGGCGAGCCTGACGGGGCTCACGGCCTGCACGACCTACCACTACCGCGCCACGGCGACGAGCTCCGCGGGAACGACGAACGGGTCGGACGCCACGTTCGAGACGAGCTGTCCGGCCCCGGTCGTGACGACCGGCGCGGCGAGCGACGTGACGACGACCGGCGCAACGCTGAACGGCACCGTCAACCCGAACGGCCTCGCGACGACGGCCTCGTTCGAGTGGGGGCTGACGACGTCGTACGGGCAGACGACCGCGGGGCAGTCGATGGGCACCGGCTCGGCGGCGCTGCCCCTGTCGGCGAGCCTGACGGGGCTCACGGCCTGCACGACCTACCACTACCGCGCCACGGCGACGAGCTCCGCGGGAACGACGAACGGGTCGGACGCCACGTTCGAGACGAGCTGTCCGGCACCGGTCGTGTCGACCGGCGCGGCGAGCGGCGTGACGACGACCGGCGCGACGCTGAACGGGACGGTGAACCCGAACGGAGTCGCGACGACCGTTTCCTTCGAATGGGGGACGACGACGTCGTACGGACAGACGACGCCGGGGCAGGCCATCGGTGCCGGGACGGCTGCGCAGGCCGTCTCCGCGGCCCTGTCGGACCTCGCCCCCTGCACGACCTACCACTACCGCACCACGGCCACGAGCGCGGCCGGAACGACGAACGGCGAGGACGCCACGTTCCAGACGACCTGCACGGGCGGGCGCTTCTACCCGCTCGCGCCGTGCCGCGTCCTCGACACGCGCGAGGACGGCCCGGCGATGACGGACGGCGTGCCGAGGGAGGTCGCGTTCCACGGCGCGTGCGGCGTGCCGGCGGCCGCCCGGGCCCTCGCCACGAACGTCACCGTGACGCAGCCGACGCTCCCGGGTCACGTCTCCGTCTACCCGGCGGACGCGGCCTCGACGGGGACGAGCGTCGTCCACTTCGTCGCTGGCAAGACGCGGGCGTCCAACGTGATCATCAAGCTTTCGGACGACGGCACGGGCCGGGCGCGCCTGGAGGCGACGGTCCCGGTCGGCGGGACGGTCCACGTCATCGTCGACGTCAGCGGCTACTTCGACTGACCCGCGGTCCCGGCCCTTCGGAGACCGCAGCCCGCAGAGCGACGGCCGACCCGGGGAGCCGGGCCGGCCGCCGCACCCGGGTTGCTAGTATCGGCGCCGCATGAGCGTGCTCGGATGGCTCCCGCGGAAGCTCGGTCGGATCGTCGCCGACCAGGTCCACGATCGGCTCGCGCCGGTCCTGCGCGACGCGGATGGCCGATTCGCGGCGCTGGCGCTGCGGTCAGGACCGCAGCCGGCCCCGGCGATGGGCGGGACGACGATCTCCTTCGACTACCCGACCTCGGCGGCCAACCGGCCCCGGTGGACGGCGGAAGCGGGGAGCCACCCCGGCGTTCGGCGGCTGATCGAGCGCGACGAGCCGGTCTGGACCGAGACCGTTCGCCGGATCTCCGAACGGGGAGAGGAGCTCGTCCGACGCCACGGCGGAAGCGGGATCCCGGAGACGGCGGACGACGCCGATCCGCGCCCGCGCTGGCGGAACGCGATGATGGCCGGGCTCGACGGCGTGGCGTTCGCAGCGTTCCTCGGGCCGGAGACGCGGCAGGTCCTCGAGATCGGCTCGGGCAACTCCACGAAGTTCCTCCGGCATCTCATCGGGGCTCTCGAGCTGAAGGCGCGAATCGTCTCGGTCGATCCCTTCCCCCGCGCCGAGTGCGACGCCCTCTGCGACACGGTGATCCGGGAGCCGCTCGAGACGGTCGACCTCGCGCTCTTCGACGGCCTTCGCCCGGGAGACGTCGTCTTCTTCGACGGGAGCCATCGCTGCTTCATGAACAGCGACGTGACGGCGTTCTTCCTCGACGTCCTGGCGCGGGTCCCGACCGGCGTGGCGATCGGAATCCACGACATCTTCCTTCCCGACGACTACCCGGAGGAGTGGGCCGAGCGCTACTACAGCGAGCAGTACGTCCTCGCCGCCTGGCTCCTCGGGGCGGAGGGCCGGTACCGGGTGACGCTCCCCGCCTACTGGGTCTCGCGGAACCGCGAGCGGCTCGGCCTCGACGCGATCGCCGATGCGTACGGCTGCCCGCGCGACCGGTTCGACGGCTGCGCCTTCTGGATCGAGAAGACCGGCTGAGGCGCCCTCAGCCGCGGACCATCGAGAGGAGCTCCCCGACGAGCTTCTCGATTCCGGCCGAGACCTGGGAGATCGGGCTGTCGAGCATGTAGGCGGGGGTCGTGACGAGGCGCCGTTCGGCGTCGACGACGGCGCCGCCGCCCCCGCAGGAGACGTGCTCGCCCCCCATCTTCCCGATCGCCGCGGCCGTCCCCGCGTCGGTTCCGATCGTCAGCTTCGGCTTCTCGGCGCCGAGGAGCTTCGCGAGGATCACGGGCGCGATGCAGACGGCGCCGACCGGCTTGCCGGCGGCGTGGACGGCCCGGACGACGCTTGCGACGTCGGGATGAACCTCGCAGTCGGCGCCGCGGAACGCGAAGTCGCAGAGGTTCTTCGCCGCACCGAAGCCTCCGGGCAGGACGAGGGCGTCGAGCGGGGCCGGGTCGAAGCCGGCGAGGCTCTTCACCTGACCGCGCGCGATGCGGGCCGCCTCGACGAGGACGTTGCGGCTCTCGCCCTCCGCCGGCTGGCCGGTCAGGTGGTTCACGACGTGCCGCTGCGCGACGTCGGGCGCGAGGCAGACCGCCTCGGCGCCGGCGCGGTCGAGCGCGAGGAGCGTCAGGACCGACTCGTGGACCTCGGCGCCGTCGTAGACGCCGCAGCCCGAGAGGACGACACCGACTTTCGGCTTCATGGTTCACCTCCGTGCGGAGGGGAATCGTATCGGCCGCGGCGCGGAGAGGGAACCACCCCGGTCGTCAGGAGGCGCGCGGGGCCGGAGGGCGCGCGCGCAGCGTCCGGGCGACGCGGCGCCGGATCCGGAAGAGGGCCGCGAACGCCTCGAGGCCTCCCCCGAGGCCGACGCGGGTGTCGGGCGAGTTGAACCAGAGGACCGGCACCTCCGCGATCGGGTAGCCGAGCCGGCGCGCGAGGAGGAGCGCCTCGACGTCGAACGCGAAGCGGTCGACGGTGGCGCGGCTGAAGATCTCCCGCGCGGCGTCGGCGCGGAAGAGCTTGAAGCCGCACTGGGTGTCGCGGATTCCCGAGACGGCGAGGAGGCGGACGAGAAGGTTGAAGAGCTTCCCGCTCGCGACGCGGAAGAGCGACTGCCTCTGCTTCACGAGCGTCTCGTCGACGGCGCGGGAGCCGATCGCCACGGGGGCGCCAGCGGCGAGGAGCTTGTCGACCTCCTCGATCGGGGTGGAAAGGTCGGCGTCCGTGACGAGGACCTGCTCCCCGGCGGCGGCGAGGACCCCCTCGCGGACCGCCGCTCCTTTCCCGCGGTTCCGGAGCAGCCGGAGGACGCGGAAGTCGAGCCCGAGCCCGGCCGCGGTCTTCTCGGCGACCGCGGCGGTCCGGTCCGAGGAGCCGTCGTCGACGACGAGGACCTCGACGGAGAGCTGCGGCGTGCGCGACAGGACCCACTCGGAGATCCGGGCGAGGGAGACGGGAAGGCGCTTCTCCTCGTTGTAGGCGGGGACGACGAGTGTCAGGACCGGTGGTCGGGTCAAGCGGGCCTCGCTTCGTAGACGAACTGGTAGCCGAACATGCCGGGCCAGGCGCGTGCGAGGAGCGTCGCGGCGGCGCGGACGGGAGCGGAGAGGGGCGGTCGGCCCAGGACGGGGAAGGCGAGCTCGACCGGCATCGCGGTCGGGGTCTCGCGGACGACCCGGTAACCGTGAGCCTCGAGGAGCTCCCGTCCCGTCCGGCGGGTGAAGAACCCGAGGTGCGTCCGGTCCAGGATGCCGCGCTGGGTCCGCGGGAAGCGTCCGAGGAGGAGCGCGAGGCGGACCGTGACGTTCGCGACGTTCGGGAGCGAGACGAGGAGGAGGCCCTCCTCGCGGAGGAGCGGCCGCAGGAGGTCGAGCGCCTGCCCCGGCTCGGGGAGGTGCTCGAGGATGTCGGCCGCGACGACGACGTCGAACGCCTCGCGCCAGGGGCCGGCGAGGCCGCGGACGACGTCGTCGAGGACGGGGTCGTCGAAGAAGGCCGAGCCCTCCCGGGCCGCCTCGGGGTCGAGCTCGATTCCGGCGAGGTAGCGGCAGCGGGGGCGGATGCGGCGGGCGAGGTGCCCGGCCCCGAAGCCGACGTCCAGGACCGAGAGAGAGTCGCCGAGCGCGGCGACTCGCCCGAGGAGGACCGCGTGCGAGGAGCCCGGGATCTCCTTCCACGGGTATCGGGAACGGGGCAGGTCGCCCGCGTACTTCACGTCCCGGGGACCTGCGCGATCGGGATGCGCCGGCCGCTGCCGAAGGCTTTCGTCGAGACCTTCAGGCCCGGTGCGGCCTGCTGCCGCTTGTACTCGGCCCGGTCGATTTGCCGGGCGAGGCCCGCGACGAGCGCCACGGGGGCGCCGGTCTCCCGAGCCACCTTCGCGGGAGGGAGGTTCCCGGCGACCAGGCCCTCCAGGATCCGGTCGAGGAGCGCGTACGGGGGGAGCGAGTCCTGGTCGGTCTGGTTCGGCCGGAGCTCGGCCGAGGGCGCCTTCTCGAGCGTCGAGGCGGGGATCAGCTCACGCCCGGCGCGCCGGTTCAGGTGCCGGGAGAGCTCGTAGACCCGCATCTTCGGCAGGTCCGAGATCGGCGCGAGCCCGCCGGCCATGTCGCCGTAGAGCGTGCAGTAGCCGACCGCCAGCTCGCTCTTGTTGCCCGTCGTCAGGAGGAGCGGACCGAGCTTGTTCGAGAAGGCCATCAGGAGCATCCCGCGAAGCCGCGCCTGCAGGTTCTCCTCGGTCACGTCCTCGGGCCTGCCAGCGAACAGCGGCGCGAGGGTCGCCTTCGCGGCCGCGAAGAGCGGCTCGATGGAGACGACCTCGAGGCGGATCCCGAGCGCTCCGGCGAGGGCGCGCGCGTCGGCGACCGACCCTTCGGAGGAGTAGCGCGACGGAAGCGCGAGGCCCGTGACGTTCTCCGCGCCGAGCGCGTCGACCGCGAGGGCGCCGACGAGCGCGGAGTCGATCCCGCCGGAGAGGCCGACGACCGCCGTCCGGAAGCCGCACTTGCGCGCGTAGTCGCGAATGCCGAGGACGAGGGCCCTCCGGAGCGACTCGAGCGGCTCCCCTCCGGCGTCGTCGGGGAGGTCGGCCGGCTCCGAGCCGGAAACGGGGGCGACGCGCGGGCCGTCGACGTCGACGACGACGAAGTCCTCCTCGAAGAGCGCGGCGCGCGCCCGCACGCGGCCGGCCCCGTCGAGGACCATCGAGCCGCCGTCGAAGACGAGCTCGTCGTTCCCCCCGACGAGGTTCAGGTAGACGACCGGGAGCCCTCCGTCGCGCGCGAGGCGCGCGAGCATGCGGCGCCTGAGGCGCGGCTTCCCTTCCGAGAACGGGGAGGCGGCGACGTTGAGGATCAGGTCGGCTCCGCGCGCCACGAGCGCCTCTCCCGGGTCGGTCGGGTAGAGGCGACGCGCGCGCCAGAAGTCCTTGTCGTTCCAGAGGTCCTCGCAGATCGTCAGCCCCACCTTCCGGCCCGCGAGCCGGGCGAGCGTCGGGCGGCGCGCCGGCTCGAAGTGGCGGACCTCGTCGAAGACGTCGTAGGCGGGGAGGAGGCTCTTTCGAGCGATCGCGGCGATCCGGCCGTTTCGCAGGAGGACGGCCGCGTTGAAGAGCGGCTTGCCGGTCTTCGCCGGATTCGGGAGGACGGTGCCCGCGAGGAGCGCGGTCCGCCCGGATCCGCGGACGAGGTCGTCGAGGAGCCGCGCCGCTTCCGAGAGGAACGCGGGGCGCTCGAGGAGGTCGCGCGCCGGGTAGCCGCAGAGCGCCATCTCGGGGACGAGGAGGAGGTTGGCCCTCGCCGCCTCAGCCTCCTTCCAGAGCGCCCGGATCTTCGCCCCGTTGCCGGAGAAGTCGCCGACCGTCGCGTTCATCTGGCCGAGGGCGATGCGCATCGGGCGGATCGTAACCCTCGCCGCGGCCCGCCCTCAGCGGGCCGCGACGAGGGTGGTGCGCGAGAGGAGGTCGGAGAGCGTGCGCCCCTTCCGGTCGAACGCCGCGACGAGGAGCGGGACGCCGGCGAGGGCACCGGTCAGGAGCGCCCCGACGAAACGGAGCGTCGCAGCGGAGAGCGTCGGCGAGCCGCCGTCGTCGGCCGTCACGCGCAGGTCGGCGAGGGCCATCCCGGGAGTCGCCCCCCACACGAGGGGGACGAGGACGAGCAGGATGAGGGCGGCCAGGAGGAGGAAGGCGCCCACTCCGAGGAGCGCGGACGGCGGGAAGCGGAGGTCGAGGAGGATCGCCCCGGCCGCCAGCTCGAGCGCGCCGAAAAGGCCGAGGATGACGACGTCGGCCAGGCCGGCCGCGAAGCGTCTCGCGAACGTCACGGTCACGTCCGCCTCGTCGACCATCGGGCCCGGCTCGTCGACCTCGTCCGGAGCGGGCGCCGTCGACTCGGCGGGGGGGAACGCCGCGGCCTCGGCCGTCGCGGGCTCCGGGCCGAGCGGAGCCTCCGAGACGTCGGGGAAGAGGCTCAGCGTCTTCCCGCGGCCACGGGGAGCGGGCGCGGGCTGTCCCCCGAGCGGGTGCTCCGCGAGCGGGTCGTGCTTCTTCTCGGTCATCGGCGGGCCGTCAGGGGCGCGGGGAGGCGTGCTTGACGTAGATCCGCGCGAGGAGGTCGCTCGGCCCGTTGGGGTACTTACGGGCGAACTTCAGGTGCCGCTGCGTGTCGGCGTCCGCGGGGCGCAGCGCGGCCGCCTCCCGGAACGACTCCGCCGCCTTCTTCATGCTCCCCGCCTGGAGCCCCATGATCCCGTCGTTGAAGTAGCTCTTGAAGAGGTACTCCTCCACGTCCTGGTTCTTCGGGTCCTGCTTGCGGAGGTCCCAGAGGAGCCGCTGGGCGCTCTCGTAGTCCTGCTCGTTGTACGAGCGGATCGCCGAGCCGAGCGCCGACACGGCGTCCCGGGCCTTCACGAGGGCCTGCGCCGCCTCGGTGTCGTCCTGCCGCGCGCGCACGACGACGTCGAGCGACTTCACGGCGTCGATGTAGCGACCGGCCTGGAGGCTCGCGAAGCCCGCGAGGCGGGCGGCCTCCACCTCGGCGTCGCTGACGGCGGGACCGGTGGAGGGGCCCGGCTGAGCGGACGACTTGATGGTGTCGATGAGGACGAGCGCCTGGTCGTGCCGCGCATCGGTCGACGGAATCGCCGTCAGGAGCGCAAGCGCCTCTTCGGCCTTCCCCTCCTTGAAGAGGGCCTTCGCCTTCTCGATCGGGTCGGCGGCGGGAGCCGCGACCGGCGTGTCGCCGCCAGAGAGGTCGGCGGAGGGGGTGTCCGCCTTCGGACGGAAGAGGAACCAGGCGACGGCCGCGACGCCGAGTAGGAGGAGCACCGCGCCGCCGACGAGAATCCGCCCGTCCACCTTCCCGCCCTTCTCGGCGGGCGCCTCGACCCGTGGGGCGGACGCGGGGACGCCTCCCCCGAAGTGTTCCTCCCCGAGCGGCGTCTCGTCGAGCGAGGGAAGCCCATCCGCGAACGCGGGCCCCGCCGGAGACTCCAGCTCGTCGCGGAGGTACGGTTCGACCGGCCCGGCGGGCACGGGCGCGGGCGCGGGCGCGTAGGAGGGCGCGTGCGCGGCCGTCCCGCCGGTAGAGGCGAGCGCCACGTCGATCTCGTTGAGGTAGTTCCGCGCCGTCGCGTCCGACTCGGAGAGCGTCAGGACCTTCAGGAACGCGTCTCGCGCCGAGGCGAGGTTCCCGGCCTCGTAGAGCTGGACCCCCTCGGAGAGGAGGACGTCGAGCTGCCGGGCGGCCTCGTCCTGCCGCGCGCGGGCCGTGTCGATCCGGCGGGAGGCGTCTTCGTTCGACAGGTCGATCAGGAAGACGCGGCTCCAGAGGTCGATCGCCTCCTGGAGGGCTCCCCGGGCCTCGGCCTCGTCCCCCTGCCGGAGGAACTGCGCGATCCGGGGGTCGACGCCGGAGGCCGCCGGTGGCGCGGACGGAAACGCGGCAGGGGCGGGCGCGGCGAACGGGTCGCCGGCGGGCCCGGGGCCCGCGAACGGGTCAGGGGCCGCCTCGGTGGGGGCGAGTTCGTCCGCGGCCGGCGCCGCGGCCGGCGAGGGGTCTCCGAAGGAGAAGTCGGCGGCGGGCGCCGGGGCGGCGAACGGGTCGTGGGCCGGCGCCGGAGCGAACGGGTTCGCCGCGAGGTCGTCGAAGCTCAGGCTGTCGAGCCCGGCGCCGGGCGCGGCGAACGGGTCGACGGCCGGCAGGACCTCCACGGGCGGCGGCGGCACGCCGTATCCGGAGGGGGGCGTGGCCGGAGGCGCCTCCGGGACGGGCGCGGGCGCCGCCGCGGCGGGCGCGGCCCCGCCGAGATATGGCGCGAACTCGGCCAGGTCGACGACGGTCCCCGCGGCGATCCCGCGGAGAGAGGCGAGGAGCTGGCGCGCCGGCGCGAAGCGCGCGTCCATCTTCAGGATGAAGTCGCAGCCGAGGAGCGCGTCCTCGTTCCGGCCGGCCCGAGCCATCTCGAGCGTGTGGCGGAACGTCTGGAGGACCTTCTCGCGGGCCTCGGCGGAGAGAGCGGGACTCCCTGGATAGGCAGCGAGCTCGGGCATGCGAACCTCTCGAAGTCAGCGTAACAAGGCGCCTTTCCGGCGGCAAGCGCCTCGACGGTCGCACGGTATGATCTTCGGCCCCCGAGCGGGGAGAGGTTGAGATGACGACATTGATCGAGTGCATCCCGAACATCAGCGAGGGACGGCGGCCGGAGGTCGTCGAGGCCGTCCGGAAGGCCGCCGTCGGGGCCGGTCCGGGGGTCCTCCTGCTCGACTGGACCTCCGACGCGGACCACAACCGCTCCGTCCTGACGTTCCTGGGCGACGGGCCCGGGCTCCTCCGCGGGATGGAGGCGATGGTCGACGAGGCGATCCGCCACGTCGACCTGACGAAGCACGAGGGCGCCCATCCACGCCTCGGGGCCGTCGACGTGATCCCCTTCGTCCCGATCCGCGGCGCCACGACGGCCGACTGCGTCGCGCTCGCGAAGGAGCTCTCCGCCCGGCTCGCGGCGAAGCACGGCCTGCCGATCTACCTCTACGAGGACGCCGCCACGAGCGAGGCGCGGCGCAACCTCGCGACGATCCGGAAGGGGGAGTTCGAGGGGCTCGCCGAGAAGATGAAGAGCCCCGAGTGGAAGCCCGACTTCGGACCCGAAGCGCCGCACCCGACGGCGGGCGCGACCGTCGTCGGCGCGCGCTC
>JAKPXO010000376.1 GCA_029567505.1 Acidobacteriota bacterium | reverse complement strand
GAAGTCCTCCGCCTTCAGCCCCCGGACGCGGGACCCGGAGGGGTCTGTGACGACGACGTCGAGGTTGAAGAGCGTGACGTCGACCGAAGCCGCGGCGCGGGGC
The DNA here is from genome assembly GCA_029567505.1 of Acidobacteriota bacterium. Taxonomy (GTDB): domain Bacteria; phylum Acidobacteriota; class Thermoanaerobaculia; order UBA5066; family UBA5066; genus UBA5066. Next base: position 18,354 of record JAKPXO010000376.1, on the reverse strand, counting down.
GGCGTCGCCGGCGGCTGGGCGGCGGGAGCCGCCGAGGCGGCGAGGAGGACGAGGAGGACGAGGTTTCGCATCGGACTCCACCGGGGAACGCACGTCGTATGCCGGTCGTGCCGTATTCTGGAGCATACGCAGGCGGCCATGCTCTCGTTCGCGTCGCTGTTCGTCGGGCTCGTCTTCGGGATCGTCCCCGTAACGGTCGTCGCGACCGCACCCGTGGCGCGCGTCGAGCTCTACCTCGACGGGGAGCGTGTCGCCGACCTCCGGGAGCCGTTCGCGGCGCGTCTCGACCTCGGCTGCGAGCCGGCCCCGCACGAGCTCGTCGCCGTCGGCTACGACGATCGCGGCCGGCAGGTCGACCGCGTGAGGCAGTGGGTCAACCGGCCGCGGCCCCCGGCCGAAGCGACGCTCCTCCTCGAGCCGGGCTCGGGCGGAAGGGAGCGGCGTGCGAGGCTCTCCTGGCGCTGCCTGACTGCGGAGAACCCGGTCTCGATCGTCGTGACGCTCGACGACGTTCCCCTCGCCGCGGAGGACCCATCGGCGATCGCGCTCCCGCCCCACGACCCGTCGAAGGTCCACTCCCTGAAGGCCGTCCTCGACTTCGGCCGCGGGGTCGTCGCGACGGCCGAGACGATCTTCGGCGGTCCGCGCCGGACCGAGGCGTTCACCGAGATGACCGCGGTGGCCGTGGAGACGACGGATGGGGCCGGCCTCCCCCCGGCGTCCGACCTGACCGGCCTGTTCGAGAGCCGGGGCGTGCCGCTCGAGGTCGCCGCGGTGGAGGAGGGGCCGCGTGAGGTCGTCGTCCTCTGCGAGGGGAGCGCCCTCGCACCGCTCCGGAGGATCTTCCGCTACCGGACCACCGAGTTCGAGCCGCCCCTGCCCGAGGACGCCGTGCTCCGCTACGTCTGGCCCGTCGCGACCTCGGCGACGCAGACGGCGATGAGGACGAACGTCTATCCGATCACCCGCCCGCTCGGTCCCGGCGACGGGAGCCTGAGCTGGATCGCGACGCGGCGCCTCGACTGGCCCGCGTGGCGGCCCGGCGGGCAGCGGATCTCGGACGCGCTGGCGGTGGCGGCGCTCGCGGCCGCCGACGGGGAGAGGCGGCGGGCGGTCGTCCTCCTCCTCGGGCCCGAGGCGGCGGACGCGAGCCTCCTCTCGCCGGCCGAGGCGGCGGCGTTCCTGGGGCACCTCCGCGTCCCGCTCCTGATCTGGACGGTCGGCACGAAGTCGCCGCAGAAAGAGACGCCGTGGGGGAGCGCGACGCCGATCACCACGGCGCGGCAGTTCGACGCGGCCGTGGCGTCCCTGTTCGAGAGGCTCGCCCGCCAGAGGATCGTCTGGGTCGAGGGGACCCACCTTCCCCAGGACGTGAGGACGGGAGCGCTGGCGGCGGGCGTCCGAATGGCACGCTGAAGAGGCGCCGGGCGACTCGCCCCGAGGCGATGGCGATGCGGCGGCCCTTCCGCCGTGGACTTCAGGGTGTCGCGAGGGCCCGTGCGAGGGCGAGCACTTTCTCGCGCTCGATCTTGTACGTGATCATCCGCGCGACGCCGTCGGCGCGCTGGACGACGACCGCGAGGGCGTCCTCGCCGGCGGGGAGGATTGCGGCCTTCACGCCGACACCGGGCAGCGGCTCCCGCTTCGTCGTGTCGTTCTCGAGCGCCTGCACGTCGAACTCGAACTCCTCGTCGGCGGTCCGCTGTTCGTCGGCCAGCGCCTTCAGGCTGGCGAACGTGAAGCCGAAGTTGCTGCCGTCGCCCTGCCAGTCGCAGCTCGTGAACCCGGCCCGCGGCTCATCGACGGCGGGGCCCTGATAGCCGTCGCCCACGACGGCGACGGCTTCCTCGGCGGTCAGCACCGCGTCGCACCGCACCGCCGAAGGCTCCGCGGGCGTCTGTGACGGGGCATTGGCGGCGGCGAAAAGCAGCAGGACGGCGAGCGGGCTCGATCGCATCATTCGACCTCCTCCGGGCGGGTGTCGGACGTTCGGACCCGGGCATTTTCGTACCCGGGGTCGGCGGCCGCGTCAAGTCGAGAGACGAGCGAGGGGCCTCCGGCACTCTCGAGGCCGGCGACGTCCGCCCGCGAAGCACCGCATGGGCTGACCCGTCGGAGCGGCTCGTCGGCGCCTTTGTGCGGGCCAGACGGGGAGACGCCGAGGGGATCGCCGCCGACCCGCGGGACGGCGCGCTCTACGTCGGGAGCATCGCGAAGCGGAAGGTCGTCCGCGTCGCGGTGTCCGGAGCCGCGAGCGACTTCGGCGCAGGTGAAGCGTCCGGTCTCGGCGAGGTCCTCGGGCTGAAGGTCGAACCCGCCCGCTCGGCCCTCCAGGCCTTCGACCTCACCTCGGGCGCGCCGCGCGTCTCGGTCGCGACCGAGGAGCCGAAGCACCTCCTGAACGACCTCGTGATCGTCGACGGCGTCCTCCTCGTCTGCGACGCGCTCGGCCGCTGGGCTCTCGACGGCGATGGAGCCGCGCCACGGCCCCTCGTCGCGCCTGGAGGGTCCCCGTTCGGAGGAATCGACGGGCTTTCGGCCCGCGGACGGACGCTCGTCGGCGTCCAGAGCTCGCTCGGAGCGCCGCGCATCGTCTGTTTCGACGTCGCGCCCTCGGCCCGCGCCGTTCTCCGGGCCGAGGTGCTCGAAGCGGGGAACGCGCTCTGGCGCATACCGACGACCCGCGCAGCTCTACCGCCTGAGAATCCCGTCCTGATCCCGGCCCATCCGTCTTCGACGAGCGCGCCGCCGGGCGCGCACGGTCCCTCGTCGCCGCAATCCGAGTCGAACCGAGGAGTCGTCGACCGGTCGCGAGACGGGGATGACTCAGGCGAGGCGGGCGACGAAGTGGCAGGTCTTCCCACCGCGGCGGAGCGTCTCGACGACCTCGACGGGGACGGGCCTGCCGAGCGCGGCCTCGAAGATGGACTGGTGCGTCGCGCGCGTGCACTCGCAGTGCAGGTCGGACGGCTTCGCCGGCCGGTCGCGCACGACGGGGCAGTAGCAATGCTTCGAGGTCTCGCCGTACCGCACGTGGACGCTCTCGCCGTCGCGCCAGCACTCGAACATCTCCGCATAGGCGGCGACGAGCCTCGCGACGTCGCCGCGCCCCTTCTCGGCGATCGCGGGCTTGAACGCATGCCGCCGGTAGCAGCCGCGGCCGCAGGCCGCAACGAGCTTCTGCCGGGTCTCGAGCGGGAGCTCCTGGTCCATCGCGTCCAGGAGGTCGCTCGTCCAGCCTCGGACGAAATCGGCGTCGTGCCGGGCCGCCTCGAGCTCCCTGGATGGAAGGGAGGCCGGCGCGGTGGGCTCGCCGGCGAGCGCGAAACCCTCGGATGCGGCGCCCGCGCAGCAGCCGAGGCCGTGCTGGAGCGTCCGCTTGAAGAATTCCTTCCGGTCCACCGACGCCTCCGGCCGGACCCGTGCCGGGACCGGCCCGTTTCGCGGGACTGAAGATTGGCACGCAGTCGCCACCCGGCATGTTGCGCCGCAGCGCCGGCGGAGGGGCCTCCTCGTAGACTCGCGAGGTCGGAGGAGCATCGTGGCCGTCGCGTTTCGGTCGGTACCTCGCTTCTCTGAAGCGCTTCTCCTGTCCGTCCTGGCCCTCCTCGCGGCCTGCGCCTCACGGCCCGTCGAGCCGGCTCGGTCCCGCGCGCGGCCCGACCTCGAGCGGGCGAGGAGCCGGTTCTCGCAGCACGGAGTGACGGGCGCGTCCGTGGTCCTGACCCCGAGCGTCGTCTCCAATCCCGAGTCTGCGACGCAGGCGATCGTGATCGAGAGCGGCGACGATGCCGGGAGACGGACGATCCCGGCCTCGACGTTAGAGTTCCCGAACACCCTGATCGGGCTCGAGGCGGGAGCGGTGAAGCCCGACGAGGTCTTCCGCTGGGACGGCAAGCCGAGGGAATTCGGGGCCTGGGAACGCGACCTCGCCCTCGTCGAGGCGTTTCGAGTCTCCTGTCTTCCGTGCTACCAGGAGCTGGCGCGCCGGGTCGGGACCGGGCTGATGCGAAGGCTCGTCCGCGAGCTCGGATACGGCAACTCCGAGGTCGGCGACACCGTCGACGTCTTCTGGATCGACGGGCCGCTGAAGATCTCGGTAAGGGAAGAGGCCGAGTTCGTGCGTCGCGTCTCCCTCGGAGACCTTCCTTTCGGCGTAGACCACCTCGAGACCCTGTGGGCTTCGATGAAGCTGGACGAGGCTTCGGCCTATCGGCTCTTCGCCAAGACGGACTGGGCGGGCATGACGAATCGGGTCGATCCCGGCGTGGGCTGGTTCGTCGGATGGGTCGAGACGCCCGAGGGACCTCGCTTCTTCGCCACCCGGGTCGTGATCCCGCAGGACGGGCCGAAGACCGACCTGACGTTCCGGAAGCGGCTCACGCTCGAGCTCCTGAAGGACGTCGGCGCCATCCGTCTACGCTGATCCTCGTGCTCCGCCCGCGAGATCCGCGCAAGCATGCGCTGAGGATCGCGGACGATCGTGCGTGAGGACTCTGTCCACACGAAAGGTGTCGGGGCCTCGTTCCAACGGGCGAGGAAGGCCTCGATGTGCCGCCGAAGCGCCGCCGTGGAGGCGAAGCTGGCTCGCTTCAAGGACCGCCTCGTCAGGATGCTGAAGAAGCCTTCGACCTGGTTCAGCCACGACGCGCTCGTCGGAGTGGAGTGAAAGACCACGCGAGGATGCTCGGCGAGCCACCTCTGCGCGTCCGGCGTCTTGTGCGTGGAGGAGTTGTCGAGGATGACGTGGAGCTCGCCTCGACGGAAGGTACGCTCCACGGTCCTCAAGAAGCTCAGAAAGTCCTGGCCGGTGTGCGAGTCCTCTCAACGGCCGACGACTTTGCCCGTAGCGATCTCGAGCGCAGCGTACAGATCCACGACGCCGTTCCAGGTGTAGTCGTGCGTTCTTCGTTCGACCTGCCCGGCTTCAGTGGCAGCAACGGCTGCGTCCGATCGAGGGCTTGGACCTGCGCCTTCTCGTCGAGGCTGATGACGACGGCGTTCTCGGGCGGGTTGAGATAGAGCCCAACGACGTCGCGCACCTTCTCGGCGAACGCCGGATCCTTGCTGACCTTGAAGGTGCGCTGAAGGTGAGGTTTGAGATCGTTGGCCTTCAGGATCTCGTGAACGGCGGTCTTCCCCAGACCGACAGCACCGGCCAGAAGCCGAGTGGACCAGTGAGAGTGGCCAGCGGGCGGAGGGCTCATCACGGTCGTCACGACCTCGCACACGACATGCTCGGGAACGCTGTTCCCGCGTCCGGGATTGGGACGGTCGGCGAGGCCTTCCACTTTCCCGACCTCAAACCGCTTCCGGATCCGGCTCACCTGCGGTACCGACAGCGACAGCCGCGTCGCGATCTCCACTCCGGGGATTCCGTCCGCGGCCATCAACACCACTCGGGCTCGCCGAACGTGTCCCGCCGAAGCCGACGGTTGCGCCACGAGAGCTTCAAGCTTGCGCCTCTGCGAGGCTGTGACCGCGAGAGGGGTAGTCTTTCCCATGCCTCTTCATACGAGGCGACCCCATTCATGATTGCACCTATTTCGCGGGCGCCACACTAGGCGCGGAGGAACGGCGACCATTCGGCGTACGGGACGAGGTCGGCGAGGGCCGCCTCCTCGACGCGGACCCTGGTGAGAACGGGCGCGGGGAGGTCGGCCGCGGTCCAGGCGAAGGCCCGGCGGCGGGCGCGGGCCGAGGAGAGGAGGAGGCGGGGTCTGCTCTTCCGGTACGCATGGTCGCGGTGCAGCTCCTCCGGCAGCGCGGAGTGCCTCGCGTCGAACGCGGGTCGGTGATCGTCGGAGAGGAGGCCTCTGGCGACGCCGACGGCCCGGCTCGCGTCGGTGATTTGGACGACGGGCTGCGGAAAGGCCGGGGGCGATCCTGATGGGGGTGTGCGCCGGGCTCGTCGCCGTGCGATTCGGCGAGAGGGTCGACCCCATGTCCGAGGAGCTGACGAGGAAGCTCGAGGAGGTCCTCCGGAAGAATGGTGGGCACAGGAGGACCCGGTGCGAGCCCGCGAAGATCCGGCCAGACGACGGACGCGCACGAGAGGCCCGGAAAGACGGTCTCCGAGCCTCTGACAGCTTCGCCATGGTTGACGGGGTCAAGCGAGGGCGAGTACGTGCTGCTCGCCGCTTCACCGGAGCTGTGGTTCGGGAAGGCCCTGTTCTCGTGGATCGGCAAGCGTTCCGGACTCTGCGACGGAGTCGACCTGCCCTGGTTCGATTGCGAAGGCCAGGTCACGTTCGACAGCAGGGTCCTCCCCAGGGTGCTGCGCTCCTTCGAGGGAAGGGAGCTCGTCTTCGAGGTGACGGTCGAGCGGCTCGACCGGGAAGAGTTCCAGGGCCTGGCCAGCACCGCCGGGAAGATCCACGACTTCACGTACCTACGGTTCACGCCGGGCGGTCCGGCGGTGGCGGCCGGGAAGGCCGTGAAGGTGGAGATCTACAAGCCGGTCGGCTTGCGGAGGCGTTTCGGTGCCGGTAACCGTCTATCTCCCGTACGCCGTGTGATCGTGACCCCCGCCGGCGCGCGCGTCGGGCCTGACGGCGGGCGGAAGCGACGGAGGTGGGGGCGGGGGCCGGTGAGACGGAATCCTGTCGGAGAGGAACGTGCCGACGCGGCCTATGATCGTCCGATGGGGCAGGTCGTGCGGTGGGTCCTCCTCGCGGTCCTGTGTGCGGCGACCGGAACGGCGCAGGCCCAGGACACGACGTTCCTCACCTTCAACAGCGAGCCCGGCGACCACGTCGGCGGCGGACTCCGGTTCACGTTGACCTCGTCGGACGGCCTCATCGCCGCCTACCCGATCGACGGGGGAGTCCAGCTTTACTTCGACGGCTCGACCTTCTGGCATCTCTACTTCGTCCCCCCCAAGGGATCGACCCTGACGCCCGGCGTCTACGACGACGTGAGGCCCTGGCCGCTTCAGTCCGCGACGGCGGGCGGGCTCTACGTCTTCGGAGACGGCCGGGGCTGCAGCATGATCACCGGCCGGTTCCAGGTCCTCGAAGCCGAGTTCGGCCCGGGAGGCGAGGTCCAGCAGCTCGCGGTCGACTACGAGCAGCACTGCCAGGGAGCCGAGCCGGCGCTCTTCGGCTCGGTGCGTTACAAGTCCGGCGTGCCCGTCGGCCCGCGTCTCGGGGTCGGCGCGATCACGCGATACGAGGGAGACGACGGCTGGTGGAACCTCGGCCTCGTCGTCTCCCTCTCCGGACCGGCCGACACGGCGGTCTCGGTCGGCTACGAGACGCTGGACGGCACGGCCACGGCCGGAGCCGACTACGCCGCGGTCTCGGGGACGGCGACGATACCGGCGGGCGAGACGGACGCGGTCGTGCCCGTGCCGGTGCTCGGCGACGCGACGGTGGAGGCCGACGAGACGTTCACGCTCTCGCTGAGCAACGCCGTCGGGGCGCCGATCGCCTTCGCCCAGGGCGTGGCCACGCTGAGGAACGACGACCCCTACAAGACCGTCCTACGCCTCGACAGCGAGCCGGGCGACTTCGTCGGGCAGGGGCAGAGCGTCACCGTGACGCCGATCGACGGTGACTTCAACCTCGAGAAGACCGACGACGGCGGGGTCCACGTCCGCTTCTTCGGGACGACCTCGTTCCTCTGGGACCTCAATTTCGCCCCCCCCGCGGGCGCGGCCCTCGCGCCTGGAGGCTACGAGGGGGCGACGCGCTGGCCGTTCCAGTCGCCGACCGCGCCCGGCCTGGAGGTAAGTGGGGGCGGACGTGCCTGCGCCTGGCTCACCGGCCGGTTCGTCGTTCACGAGGCGGTATTCGGCCCTCAGGGCGAGGTCCTCAGGCTCGCGGTGGACTTCGAGCAGCACTGCGAGGGGGACGATGCGGCGCTCTACGGATCGATCCGATACGAATCGAACGTCCCTATCGGCCCCCGCCTCTTCGTCGGACCGGTCCGGATCCTCGAGGGGGATGGCGGCTCGGCGAGCCTGGGATACGTGATCTCCCTTTCGGAGCCCGCGGCGGCCGCGGTCACGGTGGACTACCAGACCGTGGACGGGTCGGCCACGGCCGGCAGCGACTACGTCGGCGTCTCGGGCACGGCCACCTTCCCCGCGGGTGAGACGAGCGTGCCGGTGTCGGTGCCGGTCATCGGCGACCTCGTGGAGGAAGGCGACGAGACCTTCGCTCTCTCGCTGAGCAACGCCGCGGGCGCGTCGATCGCCTTCGGCGAGGGCCAGGGGACGATCCTGAACGACGATCCCTACAAGACGTTCCTCCGCTTCGACAGCCAGCCCGGCGACCTGCTCGGCCAGGGATTGCAGTTCACCTTCACCGAGGTGGACGGGAGCATCACCGCGGCCCCGTTGGAAGGCGGAATCGAGGTCGTCTTCTACCGCGGCTCGTGGTGGAAGCTCCGGTTCGTCCCGCCGCTGGGGGAGACCCTGGCGGTGGGCGCCTACGACGGGGCGACGGGCTGGCCTTTCCAGTCGCCGACGACGCCCGGGCTGGGCGTCACGGGAGAAGGGCGGGGCTGCAACGTCTCCGCCGGCCGCTTCACGGTCCTCGAGGCCGAGTACGGCCCCGCCGGCGAGGTATTGAGGTTCGCGGTCGACTACGAGCATCACTGCAACGGGAATCCCGCGGCGCTGTTCGGTTCGGTGCGCTACGACTCCGGCGTGCCCGTCGGTCCGCGCCTCGCCGTCGGCGCCGTCGACCGCTACGAAGGGGACGACAGCTCGACGAGCATGGGCTTCGTGATCTCGCTGTCGGCGCCTTCGGGATCCCTGGTCACCGTGCCGTACCAGACCGTGGACGGCACGGCGACGGCCGGCGTCGACTACGTGCCGGTGGCGGGCACGGCGACCTTCCCCGCCGGCCAGACGACGGTGCCGGTTCCGGTGCAGGTCCTCGGCGACACGGCCCAGGAGCCCGACGAGACGTTCACGCTCTCGCTGGGCGACGGCTCGGGGGCGCCGGTCGCCTTCGCCCAGGGCCTGGGCACGATCCTGAACGACGACCCCTTCAAGACGCTCCTCTACTTCAACAGCGAGCCCGGCGACGACATCGGCGGGGGGCTCCGGTTCACCATGACGCCGGCGGACGGAGCCTTCGCCCTGAGCCGCTTCGAGGGCGGCGTCTACGTCGCCTTTACGGGGCCGGAGTTCTGGCAGCTGCTCTTCGCCCCGCCGGCGGGGACGACGCTGGCGCCCGGCGTCTACCCCGCAGCGGTGCGCGCCACCACCACCCGCCCCCCCGGTTCGCCCGGCCTGGAGGTCATGGGGGCCGGCCGGGCCTGCCAAGCGCTCACGGGCCGCTTCGCGGTCCTGGAGGCCGAGTACGGCGCCGACGGGGAAGTCCTGAGGCTCGCGGTGGACTACGAGCAGCACTGTCTCGGAGGCGACCCAGCGCTCTTCGGCTCCGTGCGCTATCGCTCGAGCGTGCCCGTGACCCGCAGGCTCATCGCCGCAGATGCGTCCGTCGCCGAAGGCGACAGCGGAACGAGGAGTCTCGGATTCCCGGTCTGGCTCTCGGAGCCGGGCGGCTCTCCCGTCACCGTCAGCTTCGCCACGGCGGACGGGACGGCGCGCCGGGGAGTCGACTACGCGCCGCGCTCCGGCTCGACCACCCTGGCCGCGGGGCAGACCGACGTCGTCATCCCGGTCACCGTCTACGGCGACACTCTCCCCGAGGCCGACGAGACCTTCTCGCTGACCTTCCCGGGGGTCGTGGGCGCCGCCGCCGTGTTCCCTCCGGAGGCCGTCGGCACGATCCTGACGGACGACATGCTTCCCCAGCTGAACGTCGGCGACGTCAGCGTGGTCGAGGAAGGGCCCGGCTCGTCTCCTATGGCCTCCTTCGTCGTGAGCCTGAGCGCACCGAGCGACCAGCCGGTTTCCGTGGCGTACCTGACCCAGTCCGGCACCGCCACGGCGGGTGCGGACTACGTCCACACGGCGGGCACGCTCGAGGTCGCGCCCGGCGCGGCCTCCGGGACGATCGCCGTGCCGATCGTCCCCGATCGGCTGGCCGAGGCCACCGAGACCTTCTCCCTGCTCCTCCTGTCCCCGGCGAACGCGACGATCGGCCGTGGCCAGGCCCTGGGCACGATCCTGGACGACGACGGGGACGGGCCCCTCTCCTTCTACACGCTCCTGCCCTGCCGGCTCCTCGACACGCGGGAGGCCGGGCCGGCCCTGGACGTCGGCATCGAGCGGGTCGTATCGGCCGTCGGGGCCTGTGGGATCCCGCCCGAGGCCAGGGCCGTCGTCCTGAACGTGACGTCGGTCGAGGCGACGGGCGCCGGCGACTTCCAGGCCTACCCGGCGGGCACCGCGGCTCCGGACACGAGCGTGGTCAGCTTCCGGGCGGGGCGGACGCGGGCCGGCATCGCCGTCGTGCGGCTCGGCGCGGACGGAGGCCTCGCGTTGACCTGCCGCATGCCCGGCAGCTCGACCGGGTCTGCCCACGCGGTGGTCGACGTCTCCGGCTACTTCCGATAGGCGGAACGAGCGCGGAGCGACGGGCGCCGGGGAGGGCGGGGCGCGCCGCGGCGGGAGGGCCGGGACGCGCCCCGGGAAGGCCGGGAGGACGTCAGTCCGACGCGGGGAGGAACGCTCCGTCGTCGCTTCGCTGCTGCGGGACGCCGCCGTCGTTGAGGACGGCGTAGGCGATGAAGGGGTTCGTGCCGCTCGTCCGGCGGACGCGCGCGTAGCCGTGGGCGACGCCCGGCGCCCACGTCGAGAGGGCGTTGTTCTGCTGCCACCAGCGCTTCGCCTTCACGGTCAGCCCGGTCGCCGTGTGGACGAGGTGCCCGGTGGCGCCGTCGTAGACGTCGACGGCGAAGACGTCGTCGTCGCCGCCGGCCTCGCCGGTGTTCACGATCGCGAGGTTCGTCCGGTTCGCCGCGTTCTGCTGGAGGCCGTAGAGCCAGGCCGAGTCGGTCGAGGCGCCGCCGGACGGCGTCGCCGGGTAGAAGAGGCCGTACCTCCCGCCCCCGCCCGGAGACGACGTGCGGGCGCCGACGACGATCCCCGAGAGGTCCCCGTCGGACGACGTGACGAAGAGGGCCCCGACGTATCCGCTCCCCGCCGGCCCGATCCCGGGGGCGGCGTGCTCGCGGAAGTACGCGAAGACGTTCGGGAGGATCACCTGCGCCCCGGCCCCGAGCGGGAGGGAGACGGACGCCGTGTGATCGGGGCGGTCGACCTGGTCGGAGACGAAGGAGAGCGTCAGCGTCCGCGCGCGGGACGACCAGTTCGTCGCGACGAGCTCGCTCGTGTAGACGCTCGCCTCGATGACGACCGGGACGGTGAGAGAGGAGACGGGGGCCGTCGTCGCCGGCTGGGGCGGCACGAAGGAGCCGTCGGAGTTCTTCTGGTCGTTCACGACGCCGTAGGCATACCAGGGCGCGGTGCCGCCCACGCGCTCGACCTTCGCGTAGCCGTTCGTCATGCCGTGCAGCCCGAGGATGCCGCTGACCTGAAGGAAGCCGCCCGGCGGGAGGGTCTCGTCGGAGCGGACGACGCGGGCGGACGAATCGCCGGAGCAGACCGTCACGCGGAGCGTGACGTCCCCGTCCGTCGGAGCGCCGGCGTTCTGGAGCGCCAGGTTCGAGCGGTCCGTCGCGTTCTCGCGGAGGCCGCAGACGTACGCGGCTCCCGTGAGCGCCCTCCACGCGGGCGTCCCGCCGTACGCGAGGCCGGCCTGGCCGTTGGCGACGGCGGTCGTCGTCCGCACGGTGGCGGCGACCTCGGAGAGGGACGCGACTCCGCTGACGGCGACGGCGAGGGTCCCGCCGCGCGGCGCCGTGGCCGGGACTCCGACGCCGAGCCGCGCGAGGTACGCGATCGCGTCGGGCTCGACGAGCTGCCGCCCCGCGGGGAGCGCGACGGTCGCGGAGCCCGAGCCTCCGCCGAGGGTCGCCGCGCCCGTGTAGGCGAGCCGGACGGACGCGTCGCGGGCGGAGCGGTTCGTCAGCGTCAGCTCCGACGTGTAGTGCGACGGCGCGACGCCGAAGACGTCGAGGACGACCGGGACGAAGACGACCCCCTCGGTCGTCGTCGTGCCTCCCGACTGCTCCACCTCGAACGTCGCCGTGCCGATCCGGAGCGTCCCGGTGCGGGGGGACGAGTCGAGGTTCGGCGCGACCGAGTACGTGAGCGGGCCGGAGCCGGTGCCGCTCCAGCCGGACGTGATGACGACCCACGGCACCTCGGACGTCGCCGTCCAGGGGCAGCCCGGCGAGGGCGTCACCTGGATCGTGCCGCGGCCGCCCGCCGCGCCGAACGACTGGGAGAACGGGGGATTGAGCCCCGTGAAGCCGCACATGACGATCTGGAACGCCGCGTCGCTCGTGTCCGACGTCGTCCCGGCGGCGTCGCTCACCCGGACGTGGCAGACGGAGGACATCGACTGCGCGACGACCCACGGGAACGAGCCGGTGTTCGGCGTGCTCGCGACGATCGTCTGCGGGTCGACGAGCTGGCCGTCCCACGGCGAGGTCGTCGAGTACTCGATCTTCACGTTCGCGATGGATCCGCTCGACGTCCAGGTGATCGGGTGGGTCGTCCCCGCCTCCCAGACCTCGCCGCCGTTCGGCGAGGTGACCCGGAGGGTCGGGGCGCCGCCGGAGTCGACCGTCATCGAGAAGACGCCGTTCCCATTCGTCCCGGCGTAGAGGCGGGTGTGGTCCGCCGGGTCGAGCGCGAGGGCCAGGACGTCCAGGTTCGTGAGGCCCGAGTCGAGGTGGTTCCACGTGGCGCCACCGTCCGCGGAGAAGGTCACGCCGTCGGATCCGGAGGCATAGAACGTCCCGGGGGCGGTCCGGTCCGCGACGAGCTCGCCGTCGGAGCCCCACAGCTTCGTCACGCGGCTCCAGGCCGTCCCGCCGTCCGTCGTCCGGTAGACGCCGTCCATCCCGAGGAGGAGGACCGTCCTCGAGTCTGAAGGGTGGACGGCGATCGCCGAGACGGAGATCGGGACCCCTCCCGTGACCGGGCTCCAGGACGTACCGCCGTTCGTGCTCTTCATCAGCCCGCCGAACGTGCTCGCGGCCCAGACCGTCTGGGGGCTCGACGGGTCGACGGCGATCGCGTTGAGGAACATGTGCCCGATGCCCGTGTAGACGACGCTCCACGTCAGGCCGCGGTCGACGCTCTTGTAGACGTGGTCCGTCGTCCCGGCGTAGACGACGAGCGGAGACGAGGGGTCGATCGCGAGGCACGTCGTGGCCTCGAGGAGGACGGGCGTGTAGGTGGTCCCGCCGTCGGCGCTCCGCGCCAGGGCGCCTCCCGTCGCCGCGTAGACGATCGAGGCGTTCGCCGGGTCGAACGCGATCGCCGCCGTGGAGTAGCCGGTCGACACGGCGCTCCAGCTGGCGCCGCCGTCTTTCGTGACCGAGTAGCCGGTGGACGTCCCGGCGACGATCGTCCAGGAGCTGACGGGAGAGACGGCCAGCGCCAGCACTTCGGTCCCGGCCGGGCCGATCGGGCTCCACGCGTTCGCGCCGGCGGAGAGGCGCGGTGCGGCGGCGACGGCGAGGACGAGCGGGAAGAGGCCCAGCGCGGCTCGCCGTGCAAGGGCGAACCGGAGCGTCGTGTCGTTCATCGGGGGCTCCCTCCTGGAGCGGGCGCGGGCGGAGCGGCAATCACTACTCCCGCGACGCGTCTCGAGCTGCAATGCGGCACGAAACGATATTGGAGATATCGCGGGCCCGCAAGAAACAGGACCGGCCCGGGTCGGTCGGACGTCGCGTGACGCGGTGCGGGAGACCGGCCGGCAAGTCGGCCGCGGCCGAGTCGAGAGTCCGCCTGCGGGCGCGCGCGATCAGGATCCGGATCGTGATCCCTTCGCGGGAGAGGACCTTCACTGTGGGCCGTCTCGTCGAGGGACGCGTGAGGAGTGACCTGTGGCGCACACTTCCATTCGTGATTCGAGCGTTGCTGTCCGCCGCATTGCTGGTGTCGGGGCTGGCCGCCGCCCAGCCCTGCGCCTGGCCGTCGTTCGCCCTTCCGGTCGACCTCGGCATTCCGGTTGAGGAGCGGTGGCCGCAGCTGCGGACCGCAGAAGTGGACGGGGACGGACGCCAGGATCTCCTCGCAATCTTCACTTCTGGCCAGGTCGTCGTCTTCTGGAACCGCGCCGGCGGCCTCGTCCGGGGCCCCTCGACGGAGCAGCTCCCTGGCTCAGCGAGCAGGCTCTTCCTGGAGCCGGCGGACCTCAACGGGGACGGTCGGTCGGACCTTCTCGTCGGGGTGAGCTCGTTCGGGGCGCCGCCGCGGCGATTCGAGTCGTGGCTCGGTGACGGGGCCGGCGGTTTCTCGAAGGCGGCGTCCGTCACGCTCCCCGCGGGGCTCGACTCCGGTCTCACCCTCGCACGGTTCGACGGAGGCGCCTCCCTCGACGTTCTCTCGGTGGCTCGCTCGGCGTCGGACGCCTCGAAGCTCGAGGTCGTGCGGTGGCGTGGTCGGGGAGACGGGTCGTTTCAGGCTCCCGCGACGATCCTGACGCTCGACAATCCGATAGCCGACGCCGGACCCGGCGGCGTCGTGGCGGGCGACGTCGACGGCGATGGAACGACCGATCTCATCGTCTCCTCGATCGGGAGCGTGCCCAGCCACCCCGAGGTCCATCCCAGCTCCTCCTATGTGTCGAAGCTCTGGCTGGGGGACGGCGCGGGCGGCTTCGAGCCCAGCTCTCCCGCGCCCTTCGGATGGGCTTTCCGGCTCGTCGACGTCGATGGGGACGGTCGGGACGAAGTCCTCTATGCCAACTGGCAGCAGATGCCGGTCATCTCGGACTCAGGGTTCCAGCGTCGAGAGGCGGACGGGACGTGGCGTGCCCTCGGAACGTGGCTCGCCAGTGCCCAGTCTCTCGTCGTCGGCGATCTCGACAGGAATCCCGAGCGCAAAGAGGTTCTCGTCGGCGGAGGCGCCTACAGGTTCGGCGAAGCCGGCAGCGGTGCCGTCCAGTTCGCGGCGATTCCGGAGACCGTGCAGCCGACGCTGCTGGACCTGGACAGCGACGGTCACCTCGACGTCCTCGGCGTCGCGAGGGACCCCGTCGGTACCTCTGGCCGCCTCGTCCTTGCCCGGAGCGTCTGCGGAGGGGGGCCGGGAACGACGACGCTCTTTCTTCCCGCGTTTCTCTCCCTGACCGGCGCGGAGGCAACCCACTTCGAGACGGAAGTCACCGTCACGAACTTCGGGGCCTCCGCGATCTCGGCGGTCCTGCGAATTCACCCGGCGGACGGCGCACCGGAGTCGGACCTGGCCTCCTTCACGCTCGGTCCGAGACGGATCCGGCTGCTCTCCACGACCGAGGACCCGGAGGCGGTCAGGATCGTGATGCCCGAAGGTGTCGATCGGGGCACGGCGACGCTCGAGGTCTCGACGCTGGACGGGTCGCAGCAGGACGTCGTCGTGGACGTCCGGATCCTCTCGGAACGGCCGGGTTCCGGGTGCGGGGGCGTCGGCTATCGGGCGCGAGCCGCCGAAGGGCAGCGCGTCGGGGCGACCGGATACGTTTCCTGGCTCAAGGAAGACGCGGAGGATCGTACGAACCTGGCCGTCGCGAGCGCCGGCCCGGAACCCGTAGCCCTGCGCGTCTCCGTCGTCTCGGCGGATCCCGAAAGACCAGGCCGGGTCGTCCTTCCCGACGTCACCCTGACGCCTTACGGAAGCCACCAGTGGAACCGTGTTCTCGAGGTGTCCGGGCTCGGTGCCCGGAGCGGCTGGGCCCACGTCGAGCGGCTCGCCGGAGGTCCCTGGACCGCCTGGGCGACCGTGAACTCGAACGGAACCGGAGACGGCTCGGTCGTCGAAGCGGCGGCGAGCCTGGGGGGCCGGCTTCTCCCCGCAATCATCGGGACGGATCGCTACCGTACGGACGTCGTCATCACGAACACGGCGGCCACGAGCGGAATCGCATCGCTCGACTTCCCGCCCGTCTCCGACCCGGGTGGGCTCCCGTTCCCGGTCACGCTCGACATCGAGGCCGGACCGGAATCGTCCCGGCTGGTGGACCCGGTCTCCGCCCTGAGAGACACGCTCGAGATTCCACCCGGGCCGTATGTCGGGCACGCCACCTTCCATGGTTCGGGTCTCGTGGCCGGAGCGAGGGTGACGACCGTGTCGGCATCCTCAGGCTCTTTCGGCGTCTACACGCCTCCCGCGAGCTGGTTCGACTACGGCGAGTCCATGCTCGTCTCCGGCTTGCGCCAGGATCAGAGAAACCGGTCGAACCTCGCGATCGTCGAATCGCCCACCATGTCGCCGTCCCGGTATCGAATCGAGCTGTTCGACGGGCGGACGGGCACGCTGGCGAAGGCGATCGATGGGGTCACGCCTGGCGCCACCCATGGCATGCCATCGCGAGTACAGCTCGACTCGGTCCTGTGGGGCACCGGCGTTCCCTTCGGCTGGGCACGCGTCACGCGTACTTCCTCCTTCAACAACCCCTTCTTCGTCTACGCCGTCGTCAACGACGGCGCATCGGCGGGGCTCGGGTCGGGAGACGGAACGTACCTGCCCGGAATACCGAGGTAGGCGCGCCAGGCCGGGTCGCCGTCGAGGACGGGGTCCGCCCTACCGGATCAGCTCGACGCGTCGGGACAGACCCGGAGCGTGGGCGAGCCTGGCATCGCAGGTGAGGAGCACCGTGTCGAGCGCCTCTGCGAGCGCGACATAGACGGCATCGTAGGCGGTCAGCCTGTCGCGCAGAGCCCAGACCCGGCCCAGGAGCGGCTCGTGAGGGTGGCGTTCCAGGTCGAGCGCCCGGAGGTCTTCGAGCGCGGACGCCCCCGCGGCCGCGTCGAGCCTTCCGTCCCTCACGAAACGCCGCAACGCCTGTGTGACCTCGACGTCCGCCAGGTGCGGGGCGTGAAGACCCAGCGCGGGGTCGGCGATCCGGACCGCGATCGCGCGGCCGCTCTTCGTACCGAGCAGGAGCTCGACGAGGGCCGACGCGTCGAGGACGATCACCGGGCGTCGCGCTCCGCGCGGATGACGGCGGCGGCGGACCGCCCGAGCCGTCGCACCGGCCCCGCCTGGAGCCGGTCCAGGAGCTCGGCCCGTGTCGGCCGCTCGAGCGCCTTGCGGACCTCGCGCAGAACATAGTCCGACATCGTGAGCCCCTCGACGGCCGCCCTCACCTTGAGCTGACGGTGCAGGTCAGCCGGGACATTCCTGATCTGAACCATGGTCGTCAACATGTAAGAACGATAGGAACATCAGAACAACATGTCAACGCCCCGTCGTCCTGCGGCAAGCCGCCGCGACGCTTCTCAGTCCTCCACCTCGTACCCGAGGTTCGGGGCGAGCCAGCGCTCGGCCTCGGCGAGCGGCATCCCCTTGCGGCGGGCGTAGTC
The DNA here is from genome assembly GCA_029567505.1 of Acidobacteriota bacterium. Lineage (GTDB taxonomy): Bacteria > Acidobacteriota > Thermoanaerobaculia > UBA5066 > UBA5066 > UBA5066. The sequence continues at coordinate 1,011 of JAKPXO010000376.1, read as the reverse complement.
GGCGACCTGGTCGCGGCCGAGGCGGCCGACGGCGAAGTAGTGCGCCTCGGGGTGGGCGAGGACGAGGCCCGAGACGGAGGCCGTCGGGAGCATCGCGTAGCTCTCGGTGAGGGTGATGCCCGCGTTCGCGGTGGCGTCGAGAAGAGCGAAGAGGGTCCTCTTCTCGGTGTGGTCGGGGCAGGCGGGGTAGCCGGGCGCGGGGCGAATGCCGCGGTAGCGCTCGCGGATCAGGTCGTCGTGCGAGAGGGACTCGCCGAAACCCCATTCCTCCCGGGCGCGCTCGTGGAGCCACTCAGCGAAAGCTTCAGCCAGGCGGTCGGCGAGGGCCTTCGCGAGGATGGAGCGGTAGTCGTCGTGGCCCTTCTCGAAGCGCCCGCAGAGTGCGGGGAGGCCGTGGCCGGCCGTGACGGCGAAGATGCCGACGTGGTCGCGGCGGCCGGCGGTCCGGGGAGCCACGAAGTCGGCAAGCGCCTCGTACGGGGCGTCGCCGCTCTTCTCCTGCTGCTGCCGGAGGGTATGGAGCGTCGCGAGGAGGTGCTCGCCTCGAGGGTCGGCGTAGAGCTCGAGGTCGTCGCCGACGGAATTCGCGGGGAAGAGGCCCCAGGCGCCGCGCGCCGAGAGGAGCTTCCCGTCGACGATCTCGGAGAGGAGCGCCTGCGCGTCGGCGAAGAGCTCGCGAGCCTTCTCGCCGACCGTGGCGTCATCGAGGATCTGCGGGTACCGCCCGCGCAGCTCCCAGGCGTGGAAGAACGGTGACCAGTCGACGTACGGGACGAGGTCCGCGAGGGCCGGCTCCTCGATGCGGACGCCGGTGAACGAGGGGACGGGGAGGTCGGCCGCAGACCAATCGAGGGCGCGGCGGCGGGCGCGGGCCGAGGAGAGCGGGAGGAGGGGTTTGCTCTGCCGGCCCGCGTGGTCCCTCCGCAGGCCCTCCTGGAGCGCCGCGTTCTTCGCGAGGAAGGCGGGGCGGAGGTCGTCGGAGAGGAGGCTCCCGGCGACGCCGACGGCCCG
>JAKPXO010000514.1 GCA_029567505.1 Acidobacteriota bacterium | reverse complement strand
AGGGCGCGGGCCGCCTCCTCCGATCCGCCGGCCGTCCTCGCGACGGTCCCCTTGATCGGGGCCGAGGCGACGCTCCGGGAGCGGAGGTCGACCTCCAGGAAGAGCTCGGGCGAGTTCGAGACGACGGCGACGGCGCCCGTGTCGACGAGGATGGCGTAGGGAACGGGGTTGTCCGCGTCGAGGAGCGCCGCGAGGCGGCGCGCCGACACGGGAAGAGCGCGGACGACGCGGCGCGTCAGGTTGGCCTGATAGACGTCGCCCCTCGCGATTCCCGCCCGGATCTCCGAGACGGCGGCGGACCACTCCTCAGGCGTCATCTCGGCGGGGGGACCGAATGGCTCGGCCGGGCCAGGCCGTCCGGAAGGACCCGGGCGATCGGTCCGGGCGCCGGCGGCCGCCCGCAGGTCGAAGAGCCCGAACCAGGCGAGAGGCGTCGGCGGCGGGCGGAACAGGGCCGTCGACCCCTCGAGCGCGACGCCGGCCTCGTAAGTCAGGAATCCCGCGGCGACGAGCTCCGGACGGCCCGACCGCGACACCGCGTCGAGCCGTTCGAGAAGACGCGGGAGCCCTTCCGGGCGGGCCGCAGGCACCTCGAGGACCTCGAGAGGGTCGGCGAGCTCGAGCGGTCCCGGGAGCTTCCACCCGGGACCGCGCAGGAGGACGGAGGGGGACGGCACGCTCGGGTAGTCTACGGAGCGTGAGCGAAGAGCGCTGGGTGGAGACCGGGGTGAAGGTCCGCTATGCCGAGACCGACGCGCAGGGAGTCGTCTACCACGGCTCCTACGTCGTCTGGTTCGAGGTCGGGCGGACGGAATACTGCGAGACCGCCGGCTACCCCTACCCGCGGATGGAGGCCGAAGGGGTCCAGATCGTCGTCGTCGACCTCTCGGCACGCTTCCGGCGGCCCGCCCGGTACGGCGACGTCGTGCGGGTCGCGACCCGTCTCGCCGCAGTCCGGAGCCGCGGCTGTACGTTCGCCTACCGCGTCTTCCTGCCGGACGGCGGCCTCGCCGTCGAGGGCGAGACCGTGCACCTCTTCGTCGACGCCGCGACCGGCCGCACGATCGCCGCGCCCGAACCGATCCGCTCGGCTCTCGCCGCCTTCGCGGCGGGCTGAGGCCTCAGGTCGCCTTGCCGTTCGGCAGCTTCTTCTGGAGCGAGCGGTAGACGAGCGAAGGAACGAGCTCCGAGACGTTCCCTCCGAGCCGGTGGACCTCCTTGACGAGGCGGCTCGAGAGGTACGAGAGCTCCTCCTTCGGCGTCAGGAAGACCGTCTCGACCTCCGGGTCGAGGCGCCGGTTCATGAGAGCCATCTGAAACTCGTACTCGAAGTCGGAGACGACCCGCAGCCCACGAAGGACGATGTTCGTCTTCTCGGCGCGGAGGAAGTCGACGAGGAGGCCGGAGAACGCCTTCACTTTCACCTTCGGCTCCCGCCGGAAGACGTCTCGCGTCATCTGCACGCGCTCCTCCACCGTGAAGAGCGGGGCTTTTTCGGTGTTGCAGAGGACGGCGACGAGGACGCGGTCGAAGATGTGGCAGCCCCGGCGGACCAGGTCGACGTGCCCGTTCGTCATCGGGTCGAACGAGCCCGGATAGACGGCGATTCGCATCGGAACGCGGATTCTAGCGGCTTTCGGTGAGCGCCTCTCCGGCTTTTCGCGCCGCCAGGACGAGCAGGAAGAGGGCGGCGGCGGGCGGGACGACGCACCACCAGGCGCTCGTCAGGCTCTCCCTCGCGTCCGCGAGCGCCCGCCCCCAGGAGGCCGTCGGCGGGGGGACGCCGAGGCCGAGGAACGAGAGCGACGCCTCGAGGAGGACCGCCCCGCCGACGACGTACGGGAGCGTGGCGAGGGCGGGGGCGACCGCGCCCGGAAGGACGTGGCGGAGGACGACGCGTCCGGGGCTCGCGCCCGCCGCCCAGGCCGCCTCGACGTACGGCGAGGCGGCGAGGCGCAGCGCTTCGGCCCGGACGAGGCGCGCCGCCTCAGGCCAGGCCGTCAGCGCGATGAGGAGCGCCGCCGTGAAACGCGAGGGTGGGACGAGCGCCGCGCCGGCGGCGACGAGGACGAGGGCCGGGAACGCCTGGACCACGCCGGTGAGGACGAGGACGGCCCGGTCGACGCCCGGACCGAGCGTGCCGGCGGCGGCGCCCAGGAGCGTTCCCGCGGCGAACGCGAGGGCGGCGGCCGCGAGGCCGACGAGGACGGAGACGCGCGCGCCGTGGAGGAGTCGCGAGAGGACGTCCCTTCCGAGGTCGTCGGTCCCGAGGAGGTGGGTGCCGTCCGGAGGGCGCAGGCGGGCCGCGAGGTCCGTCGCGTCGGGGTCGAACGGGACGGGCGTCAGCAGCTGGTGAGCGAGCGGAGCGTCCGCGGGACGGTTCCGTGCGAGGACGGGGGCGAGGAGCGCCAGCGCCGGGAAAAGCGCGAGGACGAGGAGGCGTCGTCGGACGCAATGGCGCGTCATCCTTCCTCCACGTCGACGAGGCGGGGATCGGCGAGCGCCGCGAGGGCGTCGGCGAGGAGCGTCGCGAGGACGACGGCGACGCCCGAGGCCAGCGTCAGGCCGAGGACCGTCGGGAGGTCACGGGCGAAGACCGAATCGGCCAGGAGCTGCCCGGTTCCCGGAACGGCGAAGACCCGTTCCACGAGGACGGAGCCGGCGACGAGCTGGGGGACGAGCGACGCGAGGAGCCCCGCGAACGCCGGCACGGACCGGCGGAGCGCCCGAAGCGTCTCCTCTCGGGGCGACTCTCCCCGCGCGCGCCCAGCGATCGCCGACGGAGAACGGAGCGCGGTCCGGACGCTCTCGCGGACGACGCGGGCGATCGGAGCGAGAGCGACCAGCGCGAGCGTGAGGGCGGGAAGGGCCAGACCCGCGGGCCCGGCGGAGGGGTCCGCGAAGACGGGGACCCACCGCAGCTTCACTGCGAACAGGAGGAGGAGGAGGAGACCGAGCGCGAAGCTCGGAAGCGAATAGAGGGCGTCGAGGAGGAGCCCCGAGAACCGGTCGGCCCGCCCTCCCGGCCGGCGTGCGGCCGCGATGCCGAGCGGCACGCCGGCGAGAGCCGCGAGGAGGAGAGCGACGCCGTTCACAGAGAGCGTCGCCGGAAGCGTCTCGCCGATCCGTTCCGTCACCTTCCGGCCGTCGCGAAAGGACCGCCCCAGGTCGAGCCGGGCCGCCGATCCGAGCCACGCGCCGAGGCGGGCGGCGACCGGCCGGTCGAGCCCGTGTACGGCGCGGAAAGCTCGCAGCGCCTCCTCGGACGCCGGACGTCGTCCCGGGAGGCCCCCGGCCGCGAGACGGGCCGGGTCGCCGGGAGCCGCCGAGAGGAGGAGGAAGACCGCGACGAGGACGCCGAAGAGCGTCCCGACCGCGCCGAGGGCGCGCCGCGCCAGGAACCGCGTCACGAGCGAGGATGTTACGCGGCGGCGGCCGGCCCGTCCGTCAGATCGGCTTCGCCCCGCGTGCCGGCTGCCACGCGGCTCCTCCCGGCCAGAAGAGCCAGAGGCCGATCGGCGAGCTCGTTACGTTCTCGATCCGGTCGCGCACGCCCCAGGCGACCGAGACCGTATGCAGGAACGTGAACGGCTGGTCCTCGGCGATCACTTTCTGCAGCTCCGCGTAGAGAGAGCGCGCCTTGTCCCTGTCGAACGTCGCGGCGATCTCGTCCATGAGCGCGTCGGCCCGCGGGCTCCGATAGAACGCGTGGTTCATTCCGCTGGGCGGCACCTGAGAGGAGTGCCAGTTGGGCCGCAGGTCGGGGTTCGGGTCGAGGTTCAGGGAGAGCGAGCAGGCCTCGTAGTCTCCCGTGTCGACCCGCTCCACGAACGCGCCCCACTCCATCGGCGAGAGCTTCGCCTCGATCCCCGCCTGGCCGAACGCCCGCTGCGCGACCTCCATGACCTGTCGCTGCCGGTCGCTGGCGCCTCCGAAAGCGAGCGCAAACGCGAGGCGGTCCTTCCCTTTCGCCCGGAGGCCGTCCTTCCCCTTCCTCCACCCCGCCTCGTCCAGGAGGGCCGCGGCGGCGTTCGGGTCGTGAGGGAGAGGCCGGAGCGTCGCGTCGTGGGGCCAGAGACCGGGTGGCAGCGGGCCGTTCGCCGGCTTGGCGAGCCCGGCGTAGAGCTCGCGCGCGATCGCCTCGCGGTCGACGAGCA
>JAKPXO010000362.1 GCA_029567505.1 Acidobacteriota bacterium | reverse complement strand
GAAGTCGAGGACGAACGGCTCGGCGGCCGGCGGCCTGGCGGCCGGCCGCTCCGGCATGGGTGTCGGCGTGGTCTCCAGCTCGGTCCGCCGACGCATGGCGCCCGCGCGGACGCGGAGCGCGAGGGTCGACTCGTCGTCCTTCTGACGCACGAGGCGCGCGAGCTTCTCCTCGACCTTCGTGAGGGTCGGGTCGATCCGCTGGACCTTCTTCAGCACGGCGATCGCCTTGCCGACGAACCCGGAGGTCGCGTAGTCGTCGGCGAGCTTCCAGAGGAGCTCGACGGCCTCGTAGCTCTTTCCGTCGAGGGCCAGGACGTCCCCGAGCTGCTGTTTCAGGGAAGCGTTCGCGGGGTCCTTCGCGAGCTGGCCGCGGAGGACTTTCGCCGCGCGGCTGTAGTTGCGCTTCGCGATCAACTCGGCGACGTCGTCAGAGCCGGAGAGCCACGAAAACGCCATTCGACATCTACTCCGGCTCGACGGTAGGGCAGCGTTCCGGCTGCTGTCAAGGCGGCGGGGCGCTACACTCCGGGCGGCACCGATGGCGAAGATCCTGGTCGTCGACGACGACGAGATGAACCGCGACATGCTCTCGCGACGCCTCCTCCGGAAGGGGTACGAGGTGGCACTCGCCGTGAACGGAGCGGAGGCGATCGAGAAGGCTCGCGCCGAGAGGCCCGAGCTGATCCTGATGGACCTGTCGATGCCGGTCCTGGACGGCTACGAGGCGACCCGGCGGCTGAAGGCGGACACGTCCACGTCGCGGATCCCGATCATCGGCCTTTCGGCGCACGCGATGGTCGGAGACCGCGAGAAGGCGCTCTCGGCGGGCTGCGACGACTACGACACGAAGCCGGTCGAGCTGCCGCGGCTCCTCGGGAAGGTCGAGTCGTTCCTCGAAGCGGGGTAGAGGCCCTCAGCGGCTGCCCGCGAGGACCGTCTCGAGGAAGGAGCGGATCTCCGGAGGGACCGACGTGAACCGGAGGCCGAAACCCTTCGTCCCGGCCCGCGGCGGGGAGACCTTGCCGTAGAGCTCCCCCGGGATCGTCCGGCCGTCGTTGCCGACGAACCGGAGGCGCAGGTTGCGGAACGGGTCGGGACGCTCGCGCGTCTCGACCTCCGCCTCCTTCATCGACAGCCGTACGAGGAGCCCCTCGGATTCCGGCCCGTCCACCCGCTTGCCGGAGATCGTGGCGAACCGGACGGCGAGAGGGCCCCGAAGCGCGTGCAGGGGCTCGTCGCGGGCCGGGAGGAAGAGGTCGTATCCTCCGGCCACCCCCCGCACGTCCCAGGCGGAGACGGGGTTCTCGAAGCCCTTCATCTGGACGACGACCTCGCTCCCGACCGAGAGCTGTCCCCCGCCTTCGCGCCGGGTCCGCTCGCTGACGAGGATCTGGCCGCCGACCGTGTACGACTCGATACGCGCGGTCAGGTTCACGGGGCTCCCGACGACGCCGTACTTGGCCCGGCGGTCGGAGCCGATGTTCCCGACGACGACCTCGCCGGTGTGGATCGCGATCCCCATCTCGACCGGCGGGAGCCCCTCGCGCCGGTTGAACTCGTTCACGCGCTCCATCGCCTTCTGCATCTCGACGGCGCACGCCACGGCGCGGAGGGCGTCGTCCTCCCGCTGGACGGGGGCGCCGAAGATCGCCAGGATCGCGTCCCCGATGAACTCGTCGATCGTCCCCTGGAACGAGAGGAGGAGGTCGGCCATCGTCCCGAGGTAGTTGTTCAGGAGCCTGACGACGCGGTCCGGGGGGATCCGGTCGGCGACCTGCGTAAAGCCGCGGAGGTCCGACATCAGGAGCGTGACCTTCCGCGTCTCGCCTCCCAGCTTGAGGCCCTCGGGCGTCTGGAGGAGCCGCTCGACGACCTCGTTCGAGAGGTAGCGGCCGAACGTCTCGAAGATGAACCGGTTCCGCACCTCGAGGTCCCGCGCGAGCGTCCCGATCCGGGCCTTCGCCCGCGCGAGGGAGAGCTGCGTGCCGACCCGGGCGAGGACGACCGGGAAGTCGAGCGGCTTCGTGACGTAGTCGTTGGCGCCGAGGCGGAGCGCGGTCACGACGTCGTTCGAGTCGTCCCGGGCGGTGGCCATGATCACGGGGAGGTCCGCGGCGTCGTGGCGGCCCCGAAGGTCCCGAAGCACCTCGAGGCCGCTCATCCCGGGCATGACGACGTCCAGAAGGACGAGGTCGAACGGGACCTCCTCGAGGAGGCGAAGCGCCTCCGGGCCGTTCTCCGCGACCGCGATCGTGAAGCCGTGCGCCCGGAGGCGGCGGGAGAGCATGTCGCGGTTCTCCGCGTTGTCGTCGACGACGAGGAGATGCGCCGGCTCGACGGGCTCGGCGACCGGGATATCGAGGTCGGCGCGGCGAATCGGCCCGGTCACGGGTGGGACGTCGACGCGCGGGCCCGGGCCGGGATCGAGACCGGTCGCCGGCAGCTCGTCGTGCGCGGGCTCCGGCAGCGCGGCCTCGTCGACCGCGGGGAGCAGCCTTTCCTGGAGGGTGTCGACCATCTCCAGAAGGCGGCGGGCGGCGTCCTGGATCTTCCCCAGGTCGGCGGCGCACCCGGTCTGGCCCGTGGCGATGGCGTCCTCCTCGACCATCTCCGCGTAGCCGAGGATCTGGTGGATCGGAGTCCGCATGTCGTGCCGGAGCTTCGAGAGGAGCTGCGGCGGCACGACACGGTTCCCCGACGCGAGGCGAGGCGCCTCCTCGTCCTCCGCGAACGCCTTTTCGAGCAGGTCCTCGTCCGCCATATCGCGACGAGTGTATCGCCGCTCGACGGGTGACCCGCGAGCGGTTCGATATACTTCGGGCATCGGAACGCGAGGAGCCGGAAGTGCCGTGAACGAGCTTTACCAGGAGCTGCTGCCGCTCGGACGGGAGGGCGTCGTCCCCGCCGGCGACGAGCTCTGGCAGGAGGGGGCGAAGGGCGACAACGTCGTCCTCCTCGTGGAAGGGACGTTCGAGGTCCTCCAGTCCTCGCCGTCCGGCGAGCCGATCGTCCTGCGCCTCGCGCGCGCCGGCGACGTCCTCGGAGAGATGGCCTGCCTCGACGGCGGGGCCCGGTCGGCCGGCCTCCGGGCCGCCACGGACTGTCGCATCCGGACGATCCCGGCGGCCGAGTTCCGGGACTTCATCCGCCTCCGGCCGCACCTGATGGAGGAGCTCTTCCGGATCGAGTCGCAGAGGATCCGCAGCCTCTCGCGGATGGTCTCGCAGAGCCAGCACCGCGCCATCACCGACAGGCTCACCTCGCTCTACAACTACGGCTTCTTCATCGAGCGGCTCGACCTCGAGCTCGAGCGCGCGGTCCAGATGCGCGACGCCGTCAGCGTCGTCCTCTTCGACATCGACCACTTCAAGTCCTACAACGACGCGCACGGCCACCCCGCGGGGAACGTCGTCCTCGTGCAGGTCTCCGACCTCCTTCGCCGGACCGCGCGGCGCGGCGACATCGTCGCCCGGTTCGGAGGAGAGGAGTTCGTCGTCCTCCTTTACGGCGCCTCGCGGCGCGAGGCGCTCCAGGTGGCCGAGGCCGCCCGCGCGCGGGTCGAGGCGACGGCGTTCGCCGGGGGGGAGACCCAGCCCCTGGGCCGCGTGACGATCAGCGGAGGGGTCGCGTGCTTCCCCTCGGACGCACGCGGCGCGACCGACCTCCTGAAGGCGGCCGACGTCCGGCTCTACAAGGCGAAGGGCGCCGGCCGGAATCGCGTCGAATCGGGCGGCGACGGGCCGTAGCCGCGGGGCGGCCTCGGCCCGGACCCTCCCGCAGCGGCCTCGGGACTCGGAGGTTATCCTCCGGCCGTGCTCTATCGGCTCGAGCGCGTCCACAAGTCTTTCGGCACGAAGAGCGTCCTCGTCGGAGCGACCTGGCAGCACGACCCGGGGCGGGTCGTCGGCCTCGTCGGACGGAACGGCGCCGGGAAGTCGACCCTCCTCCGGATCGTCCAGGGCCACGTCGAGCCCGATGCGGGGCGGGTGCTTCTCGCGGGCGGGACGACATTCGCGTCCCTCGAACAGGCCGTCGAGCCGGAGGGGGACGAGCCGCTCCGGGACTTCGTCGCGCGGGCGCAGGAGGGGCTGCGCGGGCTCGAAGGGGAGATGCGCCGGCTGGAAGAGGCGATCGCGGCGGCGTCCGCCTCCGGGGCCGGCGAGGCGGTCGAGCCGCTCCTGGCCGAGCACGACGCCCTGCGCGAGCGCTTCGAGCGAAACGGCGGATACGAAGCCGACGCCCGCGTCGAGCGCGTCCTGCTCGGCGTCGGCCTCCCGCGGGAGATCTGGGGCCGGCCGGTCGGGGAGCTCTCCGGCGGCCAGAAGCACCGGGCGCAGATCGCGCGCCTCCTCCTCGGCGAGGCCACCGTCCTCCTGCTCGACGAGCCGACGAACCACCTCGACCTGGCCGGCCTGGAGTTCCTCGAGACGTGGCTCGTGGAGCGGAAGGCCGCCGCCGCGCAGGCGGCCCTCGTCGTCTCTCACGACCGGCGGTTCCTGAACGCCGTCGCCGACCGGATCGTGGAGGTCGCCCACGGGCAGCTCGAGGACTACCCGGGCGACTACGAGGCGTACCGGCGCCTGAAAGCGGAGCGGGACCGGGTCCGGGCGAAGGCGGCCGAGGAGCAGCGGAAGCTCGTCGAGCGGACCGAGGACTTCATCCGGCGGAACATCGCGGGGCAGAAGACGAAGCAGGCCCAGGCGCGCCGGAAGATGCTCGCGAAGCTCGAGCGCGTGGAGGCGCCGCGGGAGGACGCGAACGAGGTGACGTTCCGGTTCGAGGAGGCGCGCACCTCCGGCGACCGCGTGCTGGAGCTGAAGGGGCTCGTCCCCGGGTACGCGGAGACCGGTCCGCTCCTTTCGCCCGTCTCGTTCCTCCTGCGTCGGGGCGAGCGGATCGCTCTCTGGGGGCCGAACGGCTGCGGGAAGACGACGCTCCTGAAGACGATCGCGCGCCTCCTCCCGCCCCTCGCGGGGAGCGCCGTCCCGGGGACCGGGGTGATCGTCGGCTACTACGACCAGGAGATGCGCGACCTCCCGTCCTCGTGGACGGTCCTCGACGTCGTCCGCGAGCTCGACCCGACGCTCCTCGACGGCGAGGCGCGCGATTTCCTCGCTCTCTTCGACTTCCGGGGCGACGAGGTGGAGCAGCGGGTCGAGACGCTCTCCGGCGGCGAGAAGGGGCGGCTCTCGCTCGCCCGGATCGTCTTCGGCGGCGCGAACCTCCTCCTCCTCGACGAGCCGACGAACCACCTCGACCTCGATTCGCGCGAGCGGCTCGAGGAGGCCCTTCTCGACTTCGAGGGGACGATCGTCTTCGTCTCGCACGACCGCTGGTTCGTCGACCGGATCGCGACCCACGTCCTCGAGGTGAAGGACCGGCAGGCGTCGCTCTGGCCGGGGAGCTGGTCGGACCTCGTCCGGCGGCGGGCGGCCGAGAAGGCCGCCGCCGGGGACGAGGCGCCTTCCACGGGCGGGACGAGGCCCGAGAGGGCCCCGGTCCGGCGGCCCGACCGCCAGGCCGAGCGGCAGCGGACGAAGGCCCGGCGCGAGGTCGAGGCGCTCGAGGAGGAGGTCGTGCGGCTGGAGGAGAGGATCCGGGAGATCGACGCGGCGCTCGCCGACCCGGCGACGTGGAAGGACGGGCCGCGGACCCGCGAGCTGACGCTCGCCCGGGACGACGCGCGGCGGGCGCTCGAGGCGCGCTACGCGGCGTGGGAGGACGCGGTGAAGAAGCTCGAGGAGGTGCCGGCGTGACGGCGACGGCCTCGATCCTGGCGGTCGGGAGCGAGCTTCTCGGCACGACGCGGCTCGACACGAACTCGCTCTTCCTGACGGGGGAGCTCGAGGCGATCGGGGTGCGCGTCGTCCGCAAGGCGTGCGTCGTCGACGGCTGGGAGGAGCTCCTCGCCGAGCTGCGGTTCGCGCTCGAGAGGTCGCCCCTCCTCGTCGTGACGGGCGGTCTCGGGCCGACCGAGGACGACCGGACGAAGGAGGCCGTGGCGCACCTCCTCGGTCGCCGGCTCGTCCGGGACGAGGAGATCCTCGCGAGGCTGAAGGAGCGTTTCCGGAAGCGGGGATACGAGATGCCCGCGGTGAACGCGAAGCAGGCCGACGTGATCGAGGGGGCGCTCGTCCTCTCGAACCGGCGGGGGACGGCGCCCGGCTACCTCGTCGAGGACGGGGGACGGTCGATCGTCCTCCTGCCGGGCGTCCCGCACGAGATGAAGGCGCTCTTCGTCGAGGCCGTCGTCCCGCGGCTCACGGAAGGAGCTCCCCGGGAGGGGCTCCACCGGCGGGTCCTGAAGGTCGTCGGGCTCGGCGAGAGCCTCGTCGAGCAGCTCGTGAAGCCCGTCTACGAGGCCCATCGGGAGCAGGACGTGACCATCCTCGCCGCAGCGCCGGGAGAGGTCCAGCTCCACTTCGCCGCGCGGGGGACGCGAGAGGAGGCCGGGCGGGTGCTCGACGCGCTCGAGGCCGACTTCCGCGCGGCGCTCGGGGGATCGCTCTTCGGCCGAGACGAGGAGACCCTCGAGGGGGTCGTCGGGCGGCTCCTGCGCGAGGCCGGACGGACGCTCGCCGTCGCCGAGTCGTGCACGGGCGGGATGATCGCGGCCCGGCTCACGGACGTCGCCGGGGCTTCCGAGGTCTTTCCGGGGGGCGTCGTCGCGTACGCGAACGAGGCGAAGGTGGCGCTCCTCGGCGTTTCGCCGGAGTCGATCGCGCGGTACGGCGCCGTCTCGGAGGAGGTGGCCCGGGAGATGGCGGAGGGAGCGAGACGCCGCTTCGGCGCCTCCGCGGGGCTCGCGGTCACCGGCGTCGCCGGACCGGCGGGCGGGACCGCGGAGAAGCCGGTCGGAACGGTGCACGTCGCGCTCGACACGGAGTCGACGACCCGCCACGAGCGGCTGACCCTCGGCGGCGATCGGGCGATGATCCGCCGCTGGACGACCTCGGCGGCGCTCGGGATGGTCCGGGCCTTTCTGAACGAAGGAGGGGGGGCGAAGTGAAGAAGATCGCGATCGTCGGGACGGGCGCATGGGGAACGGCTCTCGCCATCCACGGCGCACGGGCCGGGCTGGCCGTCAGCCTCCTCGGCTACCGCGACGACATCGTCGACGACCTGGCCCGGACGCGCGCCCACCCCGCGCTGCCCGGCGCCGAGCCGCTCCCGTCCCTCGTCGAGCCGACGATGAGCCCGGACGAGGCTTTCGACGGCGCCGAGGCGGTCCTCTGGTCGGTCTCGGTCCAGTTCACCGCGAGCGAGCTGGAGCGGCTGGGCCCGTGGCTGCGCCGCGGCCTGCCTCTCGCCTCGACCTCGAAGGGGATCGAGATCGGGACCCACCGCCGGACGAGCCAGATGATGGTCGACGCCCTCGGGCCGGACGTCCCGGTCGCCGTCCTCTCCGGCCCGACGTTCGCCATCGAGGTGGCGCGCGGCCTCCCGACGGTCGCAGTCGTCGCCTGCCCGGACGCGGGCGTCGCCGAGCGGCTCCAGAAGGGCCTCGCCTCGCCGACCTTCCGTCTCTACCGCTCGACCGACGTCGTCGGCGTCGAGATCGCCGGCGCCACGAAGAACGTCGTCGCGATCGCCGCGGGGATCGTCGACGGCCTGAAGCTCGGACAGAACACCCGGGCGGCGCTCCTGACACGGGCGCTCGCGGAGATCCGGAGGCTGGGGACGCGCCTCGGCGGCCAGCCGGAGACCTTCTCCGGTCTCGCCGGCGTCGGCGACCTCATCCTGACGGCGACGGGCGACCTCTCGCGGAACCGGAGGGTCGGCCTCGCTCTCGCGTCGGGCCAGAGCGTCGAAGAGGCGCTGGCCTCGCTCGGCGGCCAGGTCGCGGAGGGGGTCCCGACGGCCGGCGCGATCGTCGAGCTGGCGCGGAGCGTCGACGTCGTCATGCCGATCTCCGAGACGGTCACGGAGATCCTCGCCGGGACGACGAAACCACGCGAAGCGGTCTCCCGCCTCATGACGCGCTCGCTCAAGGAGGAAGGGACCTGACGTACGCCCGGGTCGACCGCCCCGGCGAAGAGCCGCCGGCGGAGCGCGCGTTCCTCGACGTGGCGGTCCTCGACATGAACCACGGCTTCCCGAATCTCGGGCACGCCTCGGTCGTCGGGCGCCTCGAGCGGATCGGCGCGGAAGAGCGCGATCGGATCGGACGATCCGCCCCCGAGGTCCGCGTCGTCTCGTACGACGTCCGGCGCGGGCTCGCGATCCCGTCGAGCGCGTCCCGCTTCCCGATCGTCGTCGGTACGGGCGGACCGGGCGCCCTCGACCCCCGCCAGAACGACGGCGTCTCGCCCCTCGCCCAGGGGATCGCCGAGGATCCGGCGTGGGAGGCGCCCCTCTGGCGCTTCTTCGACGCCCTCCTGGCGCGTCGCGGCACCGCGCTCTTCGGCATCTGCCACACCTTCGGCCTGCTGGCCCGATGGGCGGGCTTCGGAGAGGCCGTGGCCCGCGGGCCGGAGAAGGGGAAGAGCGCGGGGGCCGTCGCGAACCGCCTCACGGGAGAGGCGGAGGCGCACCCCTGGTTCGGCGGCTACTACCGGACCAGCCGCGAAGGGCGGGTCCGCGTCCTCGACAGCCGGCTCTTCGACATCCTCCCGTCGGGCCGCGGCTCGGGCACGATCCTCGCCCACGAGGCCAGTGCGGACGGGGAAGGCGGCGAGGCGGTGACGATGGTCGAGCTGGACCGTTTCGCGGACGGGTCGCCGAGGATCTGGGCGGTGAACCATCACCCCGAGATCGGTGGCGCGGCGGAGCAGAGGGAGAGCCTGATGCGCCTCGCCTCCGGGCGGGAGGTCGGGCCCGGGTGGCTCGAGGAGCGGCTTCGGGCGCTGGACGCCTTCGACGTCTCGCAGGAAACGGAAAGGGAGCTTCGTGCGACGAGGGCGTTCACGTTCGAGGAGCCCGTCCGGGCCGTTCTCGCGCGGGCGCTCGCGGAGCGCTCCGGGGCGGCCTGAGCGGGCTCAGACGGTGCCGTGGAGGTCGCAGTGGTCGCCGTGAAGGTGATGGAGGGCGCCGTCGACGAGGTAGTCGAAGTGGTCGCCGTGAGGGACCCGCGGGTGCGGGCATCCCGGGTGGTGCCGGGCAGGGCACTCGACGGGGGCGCAGGCGGCCGGGCGTCCGCGATCGACGGCGAGGACGTGCTCGGTCACGCCCGCTTCGCCGGCGGAATGGAGGTGCCCGTCGTGGAGATAATCGGCGTGATCGCCATGCCGAATCGCCCGATGCCCGCAGCCCGGTCCGTGCTCGTGGGGATGCCCGTCCCTGTGCTCCACGGCGTGTCGCCCTCCTGGATGGGGAGCATCGGCCCGGGAGCGGGCCGAGGTCAAGCCGGGGCGGGACGCCGATGAGCCTGTCCCGGAGGCGCCTTTCCCTGACGCTGGCGATCGTCGCGGGCGCGGCGGGCTGCGCGGCGCCCGCGACGCGTCCCGCGCCTTCCCCCCAGATCGCGGTCGCGACGATCGCCCCTCTCGCCGACCTCGTCCAGCGCGTCGCCGGGCCCGACTGGACCGTGCGGACCGTGATCCCGCCGGGGACGTCGCCGCACGTGTTCGAGCCGGAGCCGTCCGACCTGCGGAAGCTCCTCGGGGCTCGGGCGGTCTTCGTGGCGGGAGCGGGTTACGACGACTGGATGCGAAAAGTCCTCGCGGCCTGCGCGTCGCGGGCGCCGGTCCACGACGCGGCGGCCTCCCTCGGGATCGGACAGGGACACGCGTGGACGGAGGGCGCCGGTCACGACGCGTCGGCGGAGGAGCGCGGCGCGCACGACGAGGACGATCACGCGACGCACGACCACGAGGTCGCCGGGCACGAGGGCCACGGACACGAGGCCGGGGCGCACGGCCCCGAGCCGGAAGGCGACCCGGTGGGAGCGGGAGGGGCTCACGACGGCCACGCCCACGGCATCCTCGGCGAGGATCCGCACTGGTGGCTCTCGCCCGAGCTGGCGGCCCGCTGCCTCGCCGGAATCGCGGAGGCGTTCGCCGGCGTCGACCCGATCCATGCCGAGGCCTACCGGGCCCGGGCCCGGGAGGGCGCCGCGGAGCTCGCCGAGCTCGATCGGGAGATCGCGGCCCGGCTCGCGCCGCTCCGCGGGGCGCGGTTCGTCTCGGCGCACCGGGCCTGGGTCTACTTCGCCGATCGGTACGGTCTCGTGGAGGCCGCTTCGATCGAGCCCGTGCCGGGACGCG
>JAKPXO010000358.1 GCA_029567505.1 Acidobacteriota bacterium | reverse complement strand
GCCTCGGCGCGGACGAGCTCGCTCTTCGCCGTCCTCTCCGCCCTTCCCGACGGCCTGACGGAGCGGGCGAAGAAGGCGCTCGTGGAGTTCCGGGACCTCGTCTCCTCTCTCCGCGAGGAGTTCGCGGCCGAAGAGGCGGGCGCGGCGGCGGCGGTCGCGGCCGTCCTGACGAACACCGGCCTCCTCGCGCTCTACGAGGGGTCGGACGACCCGCAGGACCAGGCCCGGCGCGAGAACCTCGACGAGCTCCTCGCCGCCGCGCGCGAGCACGAGCGGTCGGGCGCCGAGGGCGAGGAGGCGGACCGCTCCCTCGCCGCGTTCCTGGACGCCGTGACGCTCCGCTCCGACGCGGACGACGTCGACGAGCGGAAAGGGATCGTCCTGATGACGCTCCACGCGGCGAAGGGGCTCGAGTTCGACGAGGTCTTCCTCGCCGGGATGGAGGACGGGTCGCTCCCGCACTTCTCCTCCCGGCAGGACGAGGACGAGCTCGAGGAGGAGCGGCGCCTCGCCTACGTCGGGATGACGCGGGCGAAGGAGAAGCTGACCCTCTCCCGCGTCCTCCGGCGGATGGTCCACGGCGAGTGGACGAGCCGCGAGGCCTCGCCGTTCCTCGACGCGATCCCCGAGCAGACGCTCGCCGTCGTCGACCGGACGTTCGGCCCGGCGTCGGCCGACGGGTTCCGCGGCGCGGGGCGGGGCGGCGACCTCTTCCCCGACTACGAAGGGGAGTCGCAGGAGCGGTGGACGCCGCAACGTCCGGCGGCGCGGCCGGTCGCGCGCCCCGCCGCGCGGCCGGCGCGGGCGGCGATCCCGACGATGCGACGGACGCCGCCGCCGCCCACCGCCTCGGGCTTCCGCCGCGGCGGACGTGTCCGCCACCCCGAGTACGGCATCGGCGTCGTCCTGCTCGTCGAGGGGTCGGGCGACGGGGAGAAGCTGACGGTCTACTTCGACCGCGCGGGCCGGAAGAAGTTCGTCGCCCGCTACTCGAACCTCCTCCCGGCGTAGCCGCGGGAGCCGCGGCGGCCGCCCGGTCGGGCGTCAGCGCGGCGCCGCCGGCTCCTCGGCGGCGGCCGCCTCGAGGAGGGCACGCTCGGCGTCGACCCAGGCGCGCTCGGCCTCGAGGAGCGCCCTCCAGCGACGACGCGCCGCGGTCGAGCCGGGCGACGCCCTCTTCAGGGCGGCGACGACGAGCGCGCGGTACTCCAGGAGGCGAGCGTCACGCGCCTCGCGAGGCCGACGCTCGAGGAACGCGATTCGCGCGAGCGCGGCGTCGCGGGGGCGGGGCAGCGCGAGCGGTTCTGCGAGCCACTCGTGGAGCTCGCGCCGACCGGCGGGCGTGATGCGGTACACGCGGCGCGGCGGTCCCTTCTCCGAGCGGCGCCTCTTCATCACGACGAAGCCGCCGCGCAGCAGGCGGCGCAGCGCGGGGTAGATCTGCGGGAGCTCGGCGTCCCATCCGAGCGAGAGGTCGCGCGACATGCGGCTCTTCAGGTCCCAGCCGCTCGCCGGAGCGCGCGAGAGGAGCCCGAGGAGGACGTGCGGGAGCGACACGACGAAAGTATAAAAGTCTTTCTATACCGGGGTGCAAAACGCAGAGGATTCCCTGTGGAATTCGGGGTATGCCGAGGGCGCTGTCTCAGTACCCGTCGAGGCAAAAAGAAAGGGGGCCCGTTCGGCCCCCGTATCCCGGAAATCCTTGAAATGTAAAGAGATGAGCCCGAAAGGCCTACTTCTTGGCCTTCTTGGCCGGCTTCTTCGCGGCCTTCTTCGCGGCCTTTTTGGCAGCCTTCTTCGTCGCCATGGTTACTGTCACCTCCTCTTGGCAGATTCGATTGACAGTCCCGGAAGCCGCGTGCTACGTTGACCTTCCCTCGAAGGACGGGGGCCCGCGACCTTCGGCCCTGTCGACTGCCCGTCAGTCATGGGTTTCAGGGTTCCAGGTTTTCCCGTTCACCGGTGAAGTGATTGCCGTCGCTTCGCCGGTTCTTTTTTTTCCCTCGGGAATTGTAGAAGAACGAGAACCGGATGCAAGGATTTTTTTCTTGACGCGGGCGGATTTTCTTTTCCCCGCAAGGCCGAGTGCGAGGAGCGGTCGCGCGGACGCCGCGTCCGTCCCCCGCTCGCGCGCGAGAGGACGGAACGGGTAGCATCGCGCGCGATGTCGAACGCCGAAGCCTCCCCTCTCGTCCTCGCCCACTCGCCCGACTCCGACGACGCGTTCATGTTCTTCGGTCTGCGCGCGGAAGCGGTCGACACGGAAGGACTCGCCTTCCGTCACGAGCTCGCCGACATCGAGACGCTGAACGGCCGCGCCCTTCGGGGCGAGCTCGCGATCACCGCCGTGTCGTTCCACGCGTACGCGTACCTCGCCCGGACGTACGTCCTCCTGCCGCACGGCGCGTCGTTCGGCGACGGCTACGGCCCGTGCGTGATCGCGCGCGAGGCCGACGACGCCCCGGCGACGCTCGAGTCGCTCGCCGGCAAGCGGGTCGCGATCCCCGGCGCGCTCACGACGGCGGCGCTCGCGCTCCGGATGCGCGTCCCGCTCGCCGTCCCGGTCCTCCTGCCGTTCGACCGCGTCGGCGACGCCGTCGCCGCGCGCGAGGTCGAGGCCGGTGTCGTGATCCACGAGGGGCAGCTCACGTGGAAGGAGGAGGGCTTCCGCCTCCTCGGCGACCTCGGCGCCCTCTGGACGAAGGAGACGGGCCTCCCGCTCCCGCTCGGGGGGAACGCCGTCCGGCGCGACCTCGGCGACGAGACGATCGGGAAGATCTCCCGCGCGCTCGGGCGCTCCATCGAGTACTCCCTCGCGAACCGGGAGGCGGCGCTGACCGACGCGATGCGCTTCGCCCGCGGCCTCCCCCGAGAGAAGGCCGACCGTTTCGTCGGGATGTACGTGAACGACTGGACCCGCTCCTACGGCGAACGGGGACGCGAGGCGGTGCGGCTGCTCCTCGACAGGGCCTTCGAGGCGGGTGTCGTCCCGTCGCGCGTCGTGCCCGAGTGGGTCGCGGAAGGATGAGCCTCGAGCGGTTCACGCGCGGCTCCGCGCTCCGGGCCGCGCTCCTCCTCGTCGTCGGCGCGCTCCTCGGCGCGCTCGTCTTCTTCGCCGGCTCGGCGGGGACCGTCCTCCGGGAATCCCCGTCGCGCCACGCGGGCGGAGCGGTAAACCGCGCCCTCCTCGACCTGCTCGACCTCTCGACCTACGGCGCGGCGGCGGTCGCGTTCGTCCTGGTGCTCCTCCTCGACCGCGTCGAGCCGTTCGAGAAGCTGCAGAGGGGGCTCGCGCTCCGCCTCCTCGCGGTCCTGGCCGCGGCCGCCTTCGCTTCGCACGAGGTGATCACGCCGCAGATGATGGCGCTCCGCGACCGCCTCCCGACGCTGATCGACCTCCTGCCGGCGGGCGACCCGGGGCGAAGGGCGTGGGGCCGCCTCCACGCGTTCTCCTCCGGGATCCTCCTCGTCCGGATCGCGAGCGCGGCGTTCCTCTTCGTCCTGCTCGGGCGGCGGCGCCGCCGGACGATCGCGACGGCGGAAGCCCCGGCCGGCGTCCCGCCGGCGGCCTGAGGTCGCGGCGGGAGCCGGCCCTCAGGCCGGCTTCTTCGCCGTCCGGCCGCGGAGGGCGTCGAGGCGCCGTCGCGCGTCGCGGTTCTCGGGCTCGAGCTCGACCGCGCGGCCGAACGCCGCGACGGCCCCCTTCACGTCGCCGGAGGCGGCGAGCGCCTCGCCGAGGGCGGCCTGCGCGCGGGCGTCGCCCCCCTGCGAGGCTTCGACGGCGCTTCGGGCTCGCGCGACCGCGCCCGAATGGTCCTTCAGGCGGACGAGGAGGGCGGAGGCGCGCGCGAGGAGAGCCGGGTCGTTCGAGACGCTCGCGAGCGCGACGTCGAGCGTCTTCTTCGCCTCCTCGGCCTGCCGGGCGAAGGCGAGCGTCTCCGCGAGCGCCAGGAGGCGCGAGGCGCGACCCCAGGCGCCGCCCCCGGCCTTCTCGCCGAGCGCGACAGCGCGCCGCGCCGCGGCGAGCGCGGCCTCCGGCTTCCCGGCCGCGCGCTCCGCCGCGGCGATCGCCACGTGGAGGTCGACGGCGAGCGGCGCGTCCTCGGGAATCAGCTTCAGCCCCGCGAGGGCGGAGGCGCGCGCGGCCGCGCCGTTCCCGGCCCGCGCCTGCGCCTCGGCGGCAGCGAGGTGCAGGATCGCGGCGCGCGGGTCGGCGGCGAGGCGCGGCGCGAGCGACTCGATCAGGTCGAGCGTCTCGGCCGAGAGCGCGCCGGCCCCGTGCTCGAGGCTCACGAGATAGAGGAACGCCTCGCGGGCCCCCTCCTCGGCGAGCGACGGGTCCTCCTCGACGGCGCGGAGCGCGATCGGGCGAAGCCGGGCGAGGTCGTTGCGCTGGGCCAGCTGGGCCGCGAGGCCTCCGGCGAGCGAGGGGTCCCACTTCTCCTTCAGCTTCGCGATCGCGTCCACGAGCGGCGTCTTCCGGGCGAGGATCGCGTCGGCGGCGCGGACGAACTCCTCCGGGCCGAAGACGCCGGAGATCCGGTCGATCTCGTTGCCCGTCGAGTCGAGGAAGAGAATCGTCGGGAAGGCCCGGACGGCATAGCGCTGCGAGATTCGCCGCCCCTCGCCCTTCTCGGCGTCGAGCTTCAC
The DNA here is from genome assembly GCA_029567505.1 of Acidobacteriota bacterium. Classification (GTDB taxonomy): domain Bacteria; phylum Acidobacteriota; class Thermoanaerobaculia; order UBA5066; family UBA5066; genus UBA5066. The sequence goes on along the minus strand of JAKPXO010000358.1, from coordinate 5,313 downwards.
CGCGACCACGTTCTTCCGGGCCCACTCGCCCACCTTCGGGTCGGCGAACGTCAGCCGGTCGAGCTGCTTGCACGGTCCGCACCAGACGGCGTAGGCGTCGAGGAGAATCGGCTTCTTCTCGGCGCGCGCGCGGCGGAGCGCCTCCGCGAACGGCCTTCCCTCGGAGAAGGCGATCCCCTGCGCCCGCGACGGCGCGGCCGGAGACGCGAGGACGGCGAGGGCGAAGGCCGCGAGGAGGACGGAACGGCGCATGGGCCCGGATGTAAGCACGCTCCGTTCCCGAGGGTCAAACGGCGAGGCGGCGCGGTCCCGCGAGCGCGGCCCCCGCCCTCCTCCTCTCGCGGCGCCGGCGCGACTCAGAACGCGGGACGAAGCGGGTGGGGAGGCTCCCCGGCCGCCTCGCCGGGATACCCGACCGACTCGAGGAAGAGGCCGGACGGAGGCACGGTGAGCCGGGCGACCTCGACGCTGCGCTCCACGAGGAGGCGCGCCACCTGCGCCTCGGTCATTCGCCCGGCGCCGACCTCGAGCAGGACGCCGACGACGCGCCGGACCATCTTCCAGAGGAAGTGCGACGCCGAGATCCGGACGAGGACGAGGCCGTCGGCCTCGGCGGGCGCGGTGACACGCGCCTCCTCGACGACGACGATCGTCGAGTCGTGCCCTTCGGGGTTCTCGCAGAAGCCGGCGAAGTCGTGCCGCCCAGCCAGGAGCCGCGCGGCGCGGTCCATCGCGGCGACGTCGAGAGCGTCCTTCGCCCAGTAAACGAACGGCTTGCCGAACGCGGTGCGCCGCGTCGAGATCCGGTAGCGGTAGACGCGCCGGACCGCGTCGTGGCGGGCGTGGAAGGAGGGCGGCGCGGGAGAGAGCGCGAGGACGTTCACGTCGAACGGGAGGAGCTCGTTCCAGCGGCGCAGGGAAGCGGCGGCATCGACCCGCGCGCGGGGCGGGAGGTGGACGGAGGCGACCTGGCCGAGGGCGTGGACGCCCGCGTCGGTCCGTCCCGCTCCGTGCACGCGGACGCCGGGCCCCCAGAGCTCGCGGGCCGCGGAGAGGAGGACACCCTGGACGGTGCGGGCGTTCACCTGGGCCTGCCAGCCGCGGTAGCGGCTGCCGTCGTACTCGATCGTCGCGCGGAGGACGGCGCCCGCCGGCGCGGAGGTCTTCGAGGGGGCGTGGCTCGGGATCACGCCGCCATTGTCGCAGGGCGGAGGCGCCGGGCTCTATGATCCCCGAGAGCTCCGATGAGAAGGCGCTGGACGATCCACCTCTCCGTCGAGGCGGACTTCCCTTCGGTCCGCCTCCTGGCGGCCGCCTGCCACGGCGTCCTCGCCGAGTGGGGGCTTCCGACCGAGCGGCGGTCGCTCCTCGAGCTCGCGGTCGTCGAGGCGGCGACGAACGTCGTCCGCCACGCCTATCGTGGCCGCGGCGGCCGGGTCGAGGTCGAGCTGACGCGAGAGGGACGCGCCATCTCGCTCTCCGTCGTCGACACCGGGATCCCGTTCGACCCGACGCGCGTCCCGCCGCCGCGCGACCTCGACCCCGACGACCCGTCGACGTGGCCGGAGGGGGGGATGGGGCTCCCGATCATCCGCGCGGCCTGCGACGAGCTCCGCTACGTCTCGGACGGCGCGCGGAACGAGCTGACGTTGCGGCTCGCCGTCGACGAGCCCGAGGAGACGTGAGCGTTCCGGACCGTCCCTTCACCGCCGCCGCCGTCCCGGCCGTCGAGCGGCGTTGCCGGGAGACTCTCGCCGCGCTCGTCTCGCGGCTCGGGGAGGTGACGGGCGACGGTCTCGCCGGAGCGGCGCTCGGCGGGGCGCTCGGACGGGGCGAGGCGCCGACGACGGTGGACGCGGAGGGGGCGTTCGTCACGCCCGTCCCGTTCGAGCTCCTCGTCGTCCTGGAGGCGACGCCGGGACGCGCGGCGTCGCTCGCCCCGCGCCTCCGGCGCGAGCTGGCGACGACGGCGCGCGCGCGATCGGCCGACGTCCGGCTCGCCACGGCGGCCCGCTCGGCGCTCGCGCAGCTCCCGCCGACGATCTCGAACCTCGAGACGGCCGCCGCCGGACGCGTCGTCGCCGGCCCTGCGGCGCTGCTCTCGCCCCTCGCCCCGCTCGCCGGAGCGCCGCCCGCGGCGGCCGAAGCGCTCGCGCTCCTCGTTCGCCGCGGCGCGGCCCTCCACCTGGCCGAGCGCGGTCTCTCCGGGCGCGCCCCGTCGCGCGCCGCCCTCCTCGCGGGGCAGGCGGCGGTCCGCGCCGTGGACCTCGCCCTCGGCGCCGCGCTCCTCGTCTCGGCGGGCCGTTTCCGTCCGACCGACGCCGCCCGCGACGCGGAGCTCCGCCTCCTCGCCGCGCCGGCAGGGGACGGACCCGCCCCTTCCGGCTTCCACCTCCGGATGTCGCGGACCCGCTTCCGGGACGTCGTCGACCGGCACCGTGCGGCCGTCGAGGCCGCGCGCGAGGTGGACCTGCCGGACACCCTCGGTGAGGCGCGGGCACAGGCGGGCCGGGCGACCGACCGGTTCGTGGAGGTCCTCCGTCTCCTCGAGGAAGAGCGGCTCTCGCGTCCGCTGCCGAGCTGGACCGACTACGTCCGCGCGCTCGCCGAGAGGCACGGCGGCTCGCCGGGACCCGGGCTCTTCGAGACCCGGCGCGAGGAGGAGCTTCCGTCGCGCCGGAGCGTCCGCGCCTGGCCCGTCGCCGAGCGCCTCGCGCCGGCCCTGGCGACGCTCCTCGACTGGGACCCGGGCGACCTCGACGTCGTGCCGCTCCTCCTCGACCTCCCGGCCGACGCGACGAAGGAGGCGCTCGGCGCGCGCCTCGCGGCCTGGGCCGCCTCCGCCTGACCGAGGGTCCGCCGCGGGCGGGGCCGTATACTCCGCCGCCGTGACGTCCGTGACCGAGATGGCGGACGACCCGGGGGCGTCCGGACGTCTCCTGTTCGTCCTGGCCCTCCTCGCGGGCCTCCTCCTCCGGCTCGTGCAGCTCGGCTCGCCCGATCTCCTCGGACCCGAAGAGGGGCCCTGGGCCGTCGGCGCCCGCAACATCGTCGAGGGAGGGCTGGCCCAGCTCCTCGCCCTGTCGTCGACGCCGCTCGGCGAGCCGACCGGGATCCCGATCTTCTTCCCGGCCCTCCTCGCGGCGGCCGTGAAGACGTTCGGCGCCTACGAATGGGCGATCCGTCTCCCCTCGGTCCTCTTCGGTCTCGTCGCCGCCTTCGTCCTCGAGCGGATCGTGAGGCGCGGCTACGGCCAGCCCGCCGGGCACATCGCCGGAGCGTTCGCGGCGCTCGCCTCGCCCCTCGTCCTCTCGAGCCGCACCGCGACGGTCGAGCCGACCCTGACGCTGCTCGGCCTCGGCGGGATCATCTTCGGGCTCCGGGCGTTCGAGGAGGACAGCCCGGGCGAGGCGCTGCCGGCCGGCGTCCTCTTCGGACTCGGCTTCCTGGCGAAGGGCTATGCCGTCGGCCTCTTCGTGATCCCGCTCCTCCTCGCGCTCCTGTTCCGCCCGCGCCTCTTCACGCTCGGCCGGACGAAGCGGACGCTCGCGCTCCTGGCCGGCTCGTTCTCCCTCACGGCCGGCTCGCACCTCCTCCTCTTGGCGCTCGTCCACCCGGCCTCCCTCGCACCCCACCTGTCGCGCGCGTTCGGGAGCGCGCCCGACGCGCTCCGGCAGCTGTCCGACGTCGCCCTCGTGAGCGCCGACCTGCGGATGATCGTCAAGTCGCTCTTCGTCCTCCTCCCGCTAGTCGGGGTCGGCATCGCCTACCTGGCGCGGCCGCTCGGGGAGGAGGAGGTCGTCTCCGGCGCGACGGGGGGCGAGCGGCGGCTCTCGCACATGGCGCTCTGGTGCGCGTACGGCGTCGAGCTCGTCGTCCTCGTCGCCGTCGCCGGCTCGCTCGAGCTCTCCTCGACGCCGGTCCTCCCCGCGCTCTCGGCGCTCGCCGGCCTCGGGGGCGCGGCCCTCCTCACGCGACCGCGCTCGCCCCGGCGGGTCCGCTTCGAGACGATCGCGACCGTCGTCTCGGGGGCGATCGTCCTCGTCCTGGCGGTGCTCCTCGTCTGGACGGCCCGGGAGCCGCTCTTCAACGGGGGCCGGGCGGCGCCGTTCACGGCCGCCGGCGCCCTCGCGGCGATCGCGCTCTCCACGGCCGGGGCCGCGTGGCTCGTCTCGGGCGACGCGGCACGCCGCTTCGGGCGCCGCACCGGCCTCGTCTTCCTCTCTGTCCTCCTCGTCTCCGAAGGGCTCGCCGCCGCTCGCGCGATCCGACACGACCTCCTCGCGCACCGGACGGGCGTCCGGGCCCTCGCCGACCAGGTCGCGCCCGAGCTCCTGCCGCTCTCCCCCCGCGCCGTCACCTTCCGCGCACCCGAGCCCGCGGCGATCGCGTTCCGGCTCTTCCGGACCGGGACCACCTGGGCCGACCGTCCGACGGTCGCGCAGATCGCCGCGGAGGCGCGCGGCGGGACGATCGTCGTCTGGGCGTGGCGGGAGGGGACGACCGACCCGGTCGCCGCGCCCGCGCCGCTCGTGAGGGCCTGGCTCATCGTGAACACGCGCGAGGTGACGGCCGAGGTGGACGCCCGCGCCGGGCGGACGACGGGGCTGCGCGCCTTCGTCGCGCGCCCTCCGTCATAATCGACGGTCCTATGACGACCGTGCTCCTCGCGGACCGCGACGGCCGCGCCCTCGGCCCGCTCGCGGACAAGACCGTCCCCGCCCTCCTGCCGCTGCGCGGCGCACCGATCCTCGAGCGCTCGCTCGAGGCCCTCGTCTCGGCCGGCGTCCGCTCGGCCCTCGTCGTGGTCGGACCGCGCGGCTCCGAGATCGAGAAGCGCTTCGGGAAGGGGATCCGCTGGGGGATCGCCCTCGAGTACGTTCGCCGCAGCGAGGACGAGACGACCGGAGCCATCCTGCGCCGCCTGGAGCACCGTCTCGACGGCGAGACTCTCGTCCTGCGCGGCGACGCGGCGATCGAAGGGGGCTACGGGGAGTTCCTCCGCCGCTCCGCGCAGAGCGAGTCACCCGTCGTCGCGGCGGTCTCCGGCGAGCGGCTCCTCGGGATGTGGCGCGTCCGGCCGGAGGCGCTGAAGAAGCTGGAGATCCCCCGCGAGCCGGCGGACGAGAGCTGGACGCGCGAGAAAGGGCACGCTCCGCTCGAGGTCGACCTGGACCTCGGGCCGCTCGACTCGCTTTCCCGCTGGAGCGCCCTCGACCGTGGAGACGGCGCCGTCGCGCTCTCCCCGCGCGCCGCCGTTTCGAAAGCGGCCCGTCTCTCCGGCGGCTCGACCGTCGCCGAGGAGGCCGCCGT
>JAKPXO010000513.1 GCA_029567505.1 Acidobacteriota bacterium | reverse complement strand
GGCTCGTCGCCCCGCAAACGCGACAGACGAGCGACTCGCGGAACGCGGCCGGATCGCCGTGGGTGAACCGGGTCGTCTCGCCGCAGACGCAGCAGCGCCCCTCGCGATGCTGCCCCTGGTACGAGAACCTCTCCACGCCCTGGAGACGACCCGGGGCCGGCTCTCCGGGCCACGGCCGCGTCGCTCCGGGGGCGAGCGAGGCGATCGCCGCGCGGACACGCGCATTCCAGGAGTTCTCGGTCGCGACCCGCCGGACGCGGGTTTGGTGGCCCGGGTCGCGGGAGTCGAGGAGAGCGGCGTCCAGGGCGCCCGCGAGCTCCCCGGCGTTCCGGGCGATCCTCACCTCGGGGAAGGCAGCGCACTCCGGCATCGGCGACGAGATGACGGGCTTGCCCCCCGCGAAGTACTCGAAGAGCTTCAACGGCGAGGTCGCATGGGTGATCTCGTTCACGACGAACGGGATGAAGGCGACGTCGAAGCACGCGAGGACCGCCGGGATGTCCCGGTAGGGCTGCGGCGGGAGGACGTAGACGTTCGGGAGCCTCTCGAGCGCCTCGAGCGACGGCGCGTCGGCGAGCCGGATCCCGACGAGGACGAAGCTCCAGTCCGGCCGGAGGCGCGCGGCCGACTCGAGCAGCTCCACGTCCAGCCACGAGGCGAGGGCCCCGTAGTAGCCGAGGATCGGCCTCCCCGCGTCGAGAACCGGGCGCAGCGCGGCAGGAGGCTCGTGGGCGGCGGCCGGCGCCGCGAAGTGGTCGACGTCGACGGCGTTCGGGAGGTAGAGGGCGTCCTCCCGCACGCGCCGGCACTCCTGAAGGAGCGGCCGAGAGACGCAGGCGACGACGTCCGCCTCGCGGAGCATCCGCTCGTGATGTTGCCGGAGCAGCTCCTGGTTGTAGGGGAAGACGGCCAGGTCGTCGATGCAGTCGTAGACGATCCGCCGCGTCGGCCAGCTGTCGACGTGCCCGGCGTTGTACGGCAGCGTCCAGAGGATCGGGGAGGCCAGCTCCGTGAGGATCTCCACGGGTCCCCGGAACAGGAGGAGGTTCTTCTCCACCTCCTGGAAGCCCCCGAAGCTCTCGGCCGCGCTGTTCGAGCAGTCGAAGACGACGAAGTACCCCGCCCGGGCCAGCGCCCGCGCGAGGTGGTGCGGCCGCTGGATGAGCGCGATGTTCCAGCCGATCGTGGGGAGGATGACGACGACGCGCGACGGGTCGGCGCCCGCCTGCTCCATCCGGTACGCGAGCTCGCGCCGGAAGGCCGGGACCATCTTCATCGCCTCGGGCGCGACGTGCGGGAGCCAGAGCCCCCACTTCAGCTCGTAGCGAGCCTTGTTCCTGTTGAAGATGTCGAGGTAGCGGGCGTCGCCGAGGGCGCCGAACGACGCCCGTCCGGCGTGGTGGACGAAGCTGTCCCGGGCGCAGACCGTGCGGAGCCCGAGCTCCCTCACGCGCCGCGAGTAGTCGTCGTCCTCGAACATCCCGACCTCGAATCGCTCGTCGAGAGGCCCCGTCCGGCTCCACGTCTCGCGCGTCATCGCGAGGCAGAACATCGCGAGCATCGACGTCTCCACGAGCTCGCCGTCGTGCTCCCGGACGAACTCCGCGGCCCAGGCCGGGACCTCGTCCAGCGTCGAGTAGCCGACCGCGACCCTTCCTTCGTTCGCGATCTCGTTCGTGGAGGGTCCCAGGAGGCCGATCGATCGATCGGCACGCAGGTGGCGGACCAGGGAGGCGAGCGCCCCCCGCGTCATCATCGTGTCGTTGTTGAGGAGGACGAGGACGTCCCCGGTCGCGAGCTCGAGGCCCTGGTTGTTCGCGACCGCGAAGCCGGCGTTCGTGTCGTTCAGGACGACGCGGATCCGCGCGTCGCGAGCCGCCTCCTCCCCGAGCAGGTCCGGGGTGCCATCGGTCGAGGCGTTGTCGACGACGATCACGTCGAGGTTCGGCCATTCGCTCTTCTCCCGGAGGCTCGCGAGGCACCGTGCGTTCCACTCGCGGTTGTTCCAGGTGACGACGACGACCGAGACCCTCGGGAAGGCTTCCTCGAGAGCCGGAACGAGCGCCTCGACGCGGTGCGCCCAGGTCTGCCCGCGGGCGAACTCGCGCCTGCGCTCGCGCTCCCCGGGGGTGTCCGAGGCGAGGGCCGCGAGGACCTCGCGCTCCATCTCCTCCGGCGTCCCGGCGAGGCGCACGAGATCGCCGAGAGCCGCGACCTCCGGGAGCGGCACCGAGACGAGCGGCCGCCCCGCCGCCAGGATCTCGTACGCCTTCACCGGGTTCGTCGCCTCGGTCAGGGGGGTTCGGCGGAACGGGATCAGGAGGACGTCCATCCTCTCGATCCAGCGGGGGAGGTCCCCGTACGAGACCTCGCCCGGCAGCTCGACGTTCGGAAGCGTGGAGAGCCGCGACACGTCGGCCGTGTAGGTCGAGCCGACGAGGAGGAAGCGCCAGTCGGGTCTCCGTTCCGCCAGGTCCGCGACGAGGTCGGAGTCGAACCAGTCCGCGATGGCGCCGTAGTAGCCGATCACGGGCGCCGGCTTCGCCGCCGGCGCGGGAATCGCGGCGAAGGCGTCGAAATCGCAGGCGTTCGGGACCCTCACGACGCGGCGGGCGAGCGGCGTGGCCTCGTCCTGGAGGAAGCGGGAGGAGACGACGACGAGGTCCGCCCCCGAGAGGAGCTGCCGCTCCCGCGAGAGCATCGCGCTCTCGTTCGTCGAGAAGCCCGCGTGGAAGTCCATGCAGTCGTAGACGACCGGCCAGGAGAGGCGCGAACGCGCCTCCTCGACGAGGGGCGCCCAGAACGGCAGCTGGACGAGCGAGACCGTCGCCCCGAGCCCTTCCTCGCGCCGGAGGACGTCGAGGGACTCGAAGAGCGCCTCGACCTCGGACGGCGCGAGGTCGTCCCGGTAGACGTTCTTCGCCGGCCCCCGCAGCGAGACCTCCCAGACGTTCGGCCGAATCTCCCGAAGCGTCACGGCCGGTCCCTCGGGCCGGAAGACCTGGCTGACGTAGAAGACGCGGTGCCCGCGATCCGCGAGCCGGCTCGTCAGCTGCTGCGGACGCTGGAACCGGAAGTCCCATTCGATGATCGAGAAGCAGACGACGTCGAATGCCGCGCCGCCGGGCCGGGCATGGCCGTCGCCTTCGCCTCGGGAGCCGACGACGGGGGCGGTCCCGGCGGCGGTGTCGACGACGGCCTCGACGACGGGACCCGGCACGGCGGCCGGCTCCGGAACTCCGAGGGGGACCGTACCTTCCGTCGCCGGGAGAGCGGTCACGCCGGGCTCCGGCCCGGGCGGCGGCTTCACGAGGCCGACCGCGCGAAGGACGCTCCAGTACGCGGCCCCCAGCCGCCAGAGCTTCGAGCTGTGGATACCCCGGAGCTCGGCTCCGAGGGCGTCACGCTCTCGCGTGAGGGCGGCGATGGTCTCCGCCTGCGAGGCGATCTCCGCGGTCAGGGCCTGAATGGACGCGTCGGGCCCGGCGGGCCGCGTGCCGTGCGGGGACGCGCTCTCCTGCCGCGCCGCCATCCGCCCACGCCCGCGCTCCTCCGCGCGGCGCAGGAGCTCCTCGACGCTTCCGCTCCGCGCGGCCACCTGCAGCTCGCGCCGACGGAGCCGCCGGCGGAGGGTCCGCAGGCGATCTCGGCTGCGGTCGACGAGGGCTCTCAGCTCCTCGACCTCCGCGAGCCCGTCGTCGCGACCCTGCGGGGGCCGCTCGTCTCCGCTCGAGCTCAAGCGTCGTCCTCCGGGCGCGGCGGACCGGCCTCCCGGCCGGCTCCAAGCGCGCGCACAAGTTCCGCGAACCGCGCTGCCCGTGTGTCCCAGGAGTTCCTCCGGGCGAAGTCGCGTCGCCGATCCACGATCTCGGGCCCGTCCTCCCGGAGCGCCTCTTCGATCCGTCGCTCGAACTCGACGGGCCCGTTCCCGAAGCGAACGAGGTCCCCGAACGGCTCGAGCTCCGGAAGAGGAACCGAGACGAGGGGGCGCCCCGTCGCCATGATCTCGTACGCCTTGACGGGGTTGGCGGCTTCCGTGAGCGTCGACCGCCGGAACGGAAGGAGGAAGACGTCGATCGGCTCGATCCGGTCGAGGAGCCGGCCGTACGGCACGACTCCGGGGAAGGAGACGTTCGGCAGCGCCGGCAGGCGCGTCAGGTCGGCGAGGTAGGTCGGGCCGATCAGGAGGAACTCCCAGTCGGGCCGTCTCTCGGCGACGTCGGCCACGAGGTCCGCCTCGAACCAGTCCGCGATGCAGCCGTAGTAGCCGACCGTCGGCCGCACGCCCCGAGAACGCGGAGCCATCGACGAGAAGTACTCGTAGTCGCAGCCGTTCGGGATCAGCTCCACCGGACGGTTCACGGCGTGGATCCGGCTCTCGAGGACCCGCGAGCTGGCCACGACGGTGTCGGCGCCTTCGAGGATCCCCCGTTCCGCGCCTCCCACCGGCCGGGCGTTCGTCTGGAAGCCCCCGTGATCGTCCATGCAGTCGTAGAGCACCGCCCAGCCGAACGCGCTCCTCGCCCTCTCGGCGAGCGGCCACCAGAACGGCTGGTGGACGACCGACACGGCGGCCGTGATCCCCTCGCGCTCGCGGAGCGATGCCAGCGACTCGAACACCGCCCCGGCGTCGGTCGGCGTCAGCTCCTCGGAGAAGAGCCTCCCGGAGCTGCCGCGCAGCCGGAGCGTATAGACGCGCGAACGGAGGCGGTGGACCTCGGGAGCTCCCGGGTCGGGCTCGAAGAACTGGCTGATGTAGTAGACGCGGTGCCCGAGGTCGGCGAGCCGGGAGAGAAGCTGCTGGGGACGCTGGAACAGGAACTCCCATTCCACGATCGAGAAGCAGACGACGTCAGGCAGTCCCGGCGCCGCAGGGTCCCTGCGGGACCTGCCGGTCCGTGTGGGCATCTCGACGCCAGGAGGCGCCGCCGGCACCGCGAGCATCGCCTGACCCGGACCGTCCGCGACGGGTCCGGCCGCCTCGCTGGCGACGCTCGCCGCGCCGGCGAGCGCTCCTCCCGCCTTCGCCGGGAGGAGTCCGAGCCGACCGAGGAGCCGCCAGTAGAGCGTCCCGAGCCGCCACACGCGCGTCGAGCAGACCTCCTCCAGGCTTCGCTTCACCTCGTCCCGGTCCCGCCGCGTCGCCGCGAGCTCGGCCTGGAGAGACGCGACGACGCGGACGAGCTCCTCGCGCTCGTGGTGCGCGGCGGAGACCGCGCCGGCCGCCTCGCGGAGGCGTTCGGCCGAGGCGCGGAACGCCGCCGCGAGCGCCTCGTAATCCTCCGAGGCGCGGCGCAGGTCGAGCGACGTCTCCAGAAGGTCGGCCTCGAGCCCGGCTTTCGTCCGCGCCAGCGAAGCGACCCGGTCTTCCGCGCTCATCTCACTTCGCTCCTCGAGAGGTCCGGAGCTCCGGCGTCGCGAGCGGGGAACGAGGCCTCGCCGCCCATCGGGTCGAGAGCACGTCCACGATCCGGCGCGCGGCGGTTCCGTCGCCGAAGGGATTCGGACCGGCGCACCGGGCCCGATAGGCGTCCTCGTCGTCGAGAAGCCGACGCGACTCGCCCAGTATCCGGTCCGGGTCGGTGCCGACCAGGATTCCCCACCCCGACTCGAGGACTTCCGGGCGCTCGGTCGTCTCACGGGCGATGAGGACCGGGACCCTCACCGTCGGAGCCTCCTCCTGCACACCGCCCGAGTCCGAGAGCGCGAACCGCGAGGTCGAGAAGACCTCGAGGAACTCGGGGTAGTCGAGGGGTGGCCGCAGCTCGACGTTCGGCAGGTCCAGGAGATGCCGGCGCGCGGGCTCCGAGACCTTCGGGTTCGGGTGAACGGGGTAGACGACCCGGACGCGATCGCCCTGCTCGAGCGCGAGGCGGCGGATGGCGCCGAGCGCCCTGTCGAGCGGCGGGCCGAAGCTCTCGCGGCGATGAAGCGTCACGAGGATCGTCGCGCGACCGGGCTCCGGCTCCGGACGCCGACGGCCCTTCAGGATCCGCGCGACGGCATCGACGTTCGTATTCCCGACGACGAAGACGCCGTCCGGCGAGACGCCCTCCCCGAGGAGGTTTTCGCGCGCCCCCGGGGTCGGAGCGAAGTGGAGCGAGGCCGCGACCGAGACGCCGCGCCGGTTGAACTCCTCCGGAAACGGCGAGTCGATCCTGCCGCTCCGGAGACCCGCCTCCACGTGGGCGACTGGAATCCCGGCGTAGAAGGACGCCCAGGCCGCGGCCAGGGCGGTGGTCGTGTCGCCCTGTACGACGACGAACGCCGGCGCGATGTCCTGGAGCGACCGCTCGATCCGGTCCAGCACGCGGGCCGCGACCATGGTGGGCGACTGACCGGCGGTCATCACCTCGAGATCGACGTCGGGTTCGAGGTCGAAAGGGGCGAGCGCCTGGCGCAGCATCTCCCGGTGCTGAGACGTGGCGAGGATCACCGGGCGGAGCGTCTCCGAGCCTTGCAGCGCCTCGACCACGGGCGCGAGCTTGATCGCCTCCGGACGAGTGCCGATGACGACCAGGACGCCGGCGCGCGGATCCGCTCCGGGTCCGCTCATCCGGGGAGCCCTCCTCGCCGCGGCTGGGCGCTCTCCGTGGCCCGCCGCGGCCCGTCTGCGACGAAAGCAGTGTGCCTGATGGTCGATCCCCCTCGATTCCCGCTCTCGCGGCGCCGAATGACGAGCATCGACTCTAGCAGGCTGGCCGGGTGCGGCCCGGGCTCCCGGCTAGCTCCTCGGCCCCGGCAGGCGGCCGATCGCCTCGAGGAACCGCCAGTAGCGCGTGGCCAGCTTCCACAGCCGTGACCGGTGGATGCGGGCCAGGTCTCCCTCGAGGCCGGCCACGCGGTCGCGAAGCCCCCTGACCTCCGCCCGGGCGGCCTCGGCCTGTCCCGCCGCTTCGCGAAGGGCCGCCGCTTCGCCCCGCAGCGTCGCCTCGACCTCGAATCGCGACGTCACCGACCGGGCGATCACCTCGGCGA
>JAKPXO010000345.1 GCA_029567505.1 Acidobacteriota bacterium | reverse complement strand
CCCTACACGACGCTCTCCCGATCTCGCAGGTCGCCTCGAGGAGCGCTGGCGGCTCTCCGGCCCACTGCGAGCACTGGGAGCGCTCCGTCGAGCTGGAGAAGAGCCAGAGCGGATAGCCCGGCTCCTCTTCGGGAGGCGCGGGGAGATCGGTCAGGAGGCGCATGCGGCCGCCCGGGGTGGGGAAGCGGCCCCCCTCGAAGAGGACGGTCGGCGCGAGCGGGTTGCGCACCGACTCCCTCTCGAGCCGCTCCACGGTCAGGCCGAGGGGCTCCACTTTTCGGAGGATCCTCCGCTTCCACTCCTTCGCCGTCCCGGCGACCTTCGGAGCGATCGGCTCCGCGCCCGGGCCGGAGCGCCGGTCGATCTCTGCGGCGAGCGCCTGGACGATCTGGAGGTCGCTCCGCACGCCGGGCGGGGGAGCGACGACCGGAACCGACGCGCCGAGCCAGTGGTTGCCGTAGGCGCCCAGGAGGTCGTCGTCCTCGACGAGCGTCGTCGTCGGGAGGACGAGGTGTGCCCTTCGGGCGGTGTCGGTCAGGAACGAGTCGACGACGACGACGAGCTCGCGCGTCTCGAGGGCGCGAGCCACGGTCGTCGAGTCGGGGAGCATCGCGACGGGGTTCGCGGCGGTGACCCAGACGGCGCGGACCGGCGGCTCCTTCGCCTCCAGGATCTCCCGGCCGAGGAGCGGCTCGGAGAGCGTCCTCGGCGGAGCCTTCCGGAGGAACGACGTGTCGAACGCGCCGCGCCGCTTGAAGTAGAAGCTGACGCCCCCGCCGGCGATGCCGAGGTTCCCGCTGATGGCCCCGAGGGCGTCGATCGCCCGGACGATCGCCGAGCCGTTCGTCCGCCGGCCCATCCCCCAGCCGACCTGGATGTTGCAGGGACGGTCGGCGAGGGATGAAGCCAGGAGCTCGAGCGCCTCCTCGGGGATGCCGGCATCCTCAGCCCACGCGCCGGTCTGCTTCGAGAGCGCGAGCGCGCGGAACGACTCGAAGCCCTCGCAGAAGGAAGGCGCCTCCGGGACGACGCGGCCCGTCTCGAGGAGGAGCGCCGCCACGCCGAGCGCGAGCGCGAGGTCGCCTCCCGGACGGGGCGCGACGTACGCGTCGGCGAGCGTGGCCGTCTTGTGGCGGACCGGATCGACGAGGACGACCCGGGCGCCGCGCGCCTTCGCCTCCTTCAGGAACGGAAGGAGATGGACGTTCGACACGAAGGGGTTCTTCCCCCAAAGGAGGATCGTCCGCGAACGTGCGAGGTCGAAGAGGTCGTGCGACTCCTCCTCGCCGAAGTCGGCCTCCTGCGCCGCGTCGCCCGCGCCCGAGCAGATGTCGCCGCGCTTCACGGTGACCGGGCCGAACGACTCGAAGAAGAGGTCGACGACGCTCTTGACCATCCCGAGCGAGCCGCCGGACCGGTAGTGGAGGATCGAGGCGGGCCCGGACTCGGCGCGGATCGCGAGGAGGCGCTCGGCCGCGAAGGCGATCGCCTCCTCGAAAGAGACGGTCCGGAATCCGTCTCCGTCCCGGAGGAGCGGAACGGCGAGACGGTCGGGCGAGTTCTGCCGCGCGGGGAACTGCGACGTCCGCGAGCAGAGGAAGCCGCGCGTGACCGGGTGCGCGGGGTCGCCGGCGAGGCGGACGAGCCGGCCGTCCTCGACGGTCGCGATCAGGCCGCAGGCGTCGGGGCAGTCGCGGTTGCAGACGGTGCGCAGGGTCTCGGTCGGCATGGCGCGGATGGTAATGGGCCGGCGCCGCGTTCGCGAAACGGAGCGGGCCGGGTCGACGCCGCCCCGCGTATGCTCCGGTGGACGACAGTAAGAAGGGGCTCCGGGAGGACGACGATGGCCGAGCCGTTCACGGTGATCGAGGCCCACGGGAAGCACGCGCAGAGAGCTCTCTTCACGGCCGACGGCGAGACGCTCGTGACGTGCGGCCAGGACGCGGCGATCCGGCTCTGGAAGGTCCCCTCCTTCGCTCCGGACGGAGCGTTCGAAGGACATTCCGCGAGCGTCAACACGCTCTCCTTCTCCGCGGACGGCGGGCTCCTCGCGAGCGGCTCGTCGGACGGGACCGCTCGGATCTGGTCCTTCCCCGGTGGTCGCGAGCTGGACGTGCTGGAGGGACAGGTCGCCGCGGCCGCCTCGCCCGCGGGGGGATTCGCGACGATCTCGACGAAGGCGCGGGCACTCCTCTGGGACGCGAACTACGACCCCGTCGCCACTCTTCCCCTCCTCGACCGGAGGCTCTTCTCGCTCGCTTTCACGCCCGACGGGAGCGCCCTCCTCGTCGCGGGGACCGGGGCGGTCCACCGCGTCGACGTGAAGGGCCGGGCGAAAGCCGGCGACTACCCGGGTCACCAGACGGCGGTCGCGTCGATGAGCCTCTCGCCCGACGGAACGCTCCTCGCGACGACGGGGGCCGAGGGGACGCTCCGGCTCCGCCGGCTGGACGGCGGCGCGGAGCGATTCGCCGTCCGCGTCGGGCGGCCCGGCGTCCTGCAGACCGCCTTCGCGCCGGACGGGGCCGTGATCGCGGTCTCGATCGACTTCGCGATCCAGCTCCGCTCCGCGGCCGACGGCGCGCTGCTCTCCACGATCGAGGTGCCGGTGAAAGGGGTCTACGGCCTCGGCTTCTCGCCCGACGGACGCTTCCTCGCGAACGCGGCGTCGGACGGGCGGGTCCGCGTCTTCGCGCTCTGAGCCTTCCGCGCCCGACGGCGGGCGCGCGCCGCGCCGTTCTCGCCTAGCGCCCCGACCGGCTACACTGAGACGAGCCCGGAGGTGCCGAGGATGGGTCGACCGGCGCGTCGACGCGATCGAGCCGTTCCCGCGCGGAGGCGGGAGGAGGAGAGGCGCGCGTGAGGTCCGCACCGGAGGGCGCGAACGGGCGAAGGCCGCGGTCGGTGCGCGAGGCGCGGCGCCTCGTCGGCGAGGCGGCGCGGGAGATCGCCGCGACGCCCGCCGCCTGGGCAGGCGTCGTCGACCGCGCGCGGGCCGCGTTCGGTCGGCCGCCGCTCGGCCCCGAGGC
>JAKPXO010000296.1 GCA_029567505.1 Acidobacteriota bacterium | reverse complement strand
CACCGGCTGTAGCTCATGATGAGCTTCTGCGTCCGATCGAGGTTGCCGTTGCCCCGGTCCGGGTCGACGATGATGATGGACAGCCGCTGAGGGCCGAATCCCGCGGCCGACAGGAAGACGAGCGCTTCCGCGACCCTCGAGCCGGTGCCACCGATGCCGATGAAGAAGTTCTCTTTCCCTTTCGCCATCGCTCGGTCCTCAGCTCCGGGGCCAGACGACGTACTTGACCTGCGGCGGGGACACGACAAGGCTGGACAGCCAGTAGGGGAGCCAGGTTGCGAGGGCTCCCGCAAGCAGACAGAGGCCAAGGCCGGCGAAGCCGATCGACTCGTTCCTCAGGGCGAACACCAGATATCCGAACTCACCGAACCAGACCGCCCCGGACAGAAGGAACAGGATCCACCAGGTTCCTCTCGTCGACTTGAGGTCCGCAGCCGCCGCGGGTCGGTCCCCCAGTCCGAACCAGGCCCAGACCAGGACGAGGCAAACGAGTCCGGCCGCGCCCGCGGCGGTGTTGAGCAGAGAGGCGAACTCCTCCGTCGTGAGGTTCACGAGAGAAGACCGATCGACGAGGACGCTTCCGAGGCCGAGGCCGCCGGCGAGCCAGCCGACCCCGGCGATAACGAGCGCGACCAGGAACCTGACGAACTTCATGAGCTGTCCTCCCTGCTACTTGCGTTCCGCCCGGATGTAGGCCTTGGCCACGTAGCGCGGCTGCGCCGTCGCCCACGCCCGAATGAGGTCCCGCGTGAATTTCTCGAGGTTGATCGTCTTCTCTGGCCCCGCGCCCGGCCGGGGGTCGTCGCTCGACTGTTCTACGAGCCGGGCAGGTGGCTCGAAGGCGCCGAGCTCGGGCGGCAGTACGAAGAGCAGCTTGTAGAGGGTCTTGCCCTTCTTCCTCGCGGGTTCTGCCGGCACTCCGATCACGACGGTCGCCGTGAGCACGTTCTCCCGGCTGGTCAGGGACTTCGGCCGGACCTCTTCCGTCTCCCGGACGTCCAGGGCGGCCTTCGCCCCGCCGGACGGTTTTACCGTCGCCGCAAGCGCCTGAAGGTAGAGCTTCCCGAGGGTCAGCCGCGGCCCGAAGGGCTTCGGGTCGATCGTGATTCGTGCCTCGAGCTCCTCGTCGGCGGCGCCCGGCAGCAGATGGACATCGACCTCGTTGCCGAAGGGGTTGGCTTTCGTCGACTTCGTGATCCGGATCTTCCGTCCCTTTCCCTTCGGGACCTCGAACCGGACCGCGTAGTTCTCGACGGTGTGGCGCCCCAGGACCAGGAATGCGTCGTCCGCGATCGCCGAAGCCACCCGCGTCGACTTGAGCGCCTCGACGATGCGCACGAACCGCGACGCGTCGCCGACGAAGATCGCGAAGAAGGCGCGGTTCGTCCCGGGCTCGCCGGCTTTGGAGGCGTAGCCGTAGGGCGGCACTCTCGCGTCGTAGACGACGCCGTTGAACTCCGAGGGCACCATCAGGATTCCGACGTCCCGGCCCCGGTCGAAGCACTTCTCCTTGAAGGCTGCGACGACCTTGTTCACGTCGCCCTCGTTCTGGAAGAGATCCGTCAGGATCACCCTGTCCTTCGCAGGATCGGGTGAATCGATCGCTTCCTCGAGCCTCGTCTGCTCGAAGACCCCCTTCTCCGCGAAGAAGGCGGCAGGCTTCCGGAGGACGGCCACTTCCCGTTCGATGGGCCGCATCGACGTGCCGAACTTGAAGAACGTCAGCTTCGCCTGCTTTGCGCCGGAAAGAACCGCGGCTTCGAGCTCCTCGACGAAGCGATTGAAGACGCTTCCCTCAACGGTCGCGTAGCCCGACATCGACGTCGTCGCGTCGATGAGGATGTCGACGTCCAGGGCGAGGCCGAGTTCTTTCTTCGCCGGGCCGACAATGTCGACGTTCGTCTCCTCGTCCTCGAGGTGCGGCATCGGCGCCCTTCCGTTGCACGAGGC
>JAKPXO010000265.1 GCA_029567505.1 Acidobacteriota bacterium | reverse complement strand
CCTCCGGGAAGTTGAAGATGTCGTCGCAGAACTCGACGTAGTCGACGCCGTGCTCGTCGACGAGCGTTCGGAGCTCGCGGACGACGTCCGCGGCGGGGCGGGCGCGCACGCGGCTCCCCTCGAGGACCGGATACGTGCAGTAGACGCAGGTGAACGGGCAGCCGCGCTTGGTCTGGACGTTCGCGGCGCCCCCCTCGGTCAGGTAGCGCGAGACGTCGAAGCTCCCCCGGCTCGGCGCGCCGACCGCCGACGGCGCGCGCGGCGCCGTCCACCCGTCGCCGCCCGCCTCGACGACGCCGGGGAGGCCCGCGAGCGGGAGGCCGGCCGCGAGGCGCTCGAGGAGCGGCCCGATGACCTCCTCCCCTTCGCCGACGACGCCGCAGCGCGCGCCGGTCGCCTCGAGGAACGACTCCGGCTCCAGGGAGAACGCGGAGCCGCCGAGGACGACCGGGGCCGTGTCGCGGCAGAGCGCGACCACCTCGCGCACGCCGTCGACGTAGGAGCGGCAGACCGGCCAGGTGACGTTGTCGAGGTTCCGGATCGAGACGAGGACGACATCGGGCCGCATCCGCTCGAGCGCCCCGCGGACCACCTCCGGCACGTCCTCGGCGAAGCAGAGGTCGAGGAGGCTCGTCTCGTGCCCCGCCCGCTCGACGGGACCGGCGAGGTAGGCGAGGCCGAGCGGGAAGACGGGAGAGGGGTCCCTCTCCCGGTTCGCCGAGATCATCAGGACCTTCACGCCGGGAACGCCCTTCCGCCGCGGCCCTCAGGCATCGGCCACCTTGCGCCTCAGAGCGCCCCGGAAGCCGAAGTTCATCGGCCCGAAGGCCGGGAGCGACCGGTGCCAGCCGAGCCGCCTCCACATCGAGCCGAACGAGTAGAACTCCTTCATCAGGAGCTCGTAGCCCGCCTGGAGCTCGTCCACCGTCATCCCCTTCGGCCGGAAGTTGACGTGCTCCATGTCGTAGTTCCGCCAGTCGCTCGAGAGGATCCGGTCCTCGGCGAGGAGGCGCTCGCGGACCTTCGTCCCGGGATACGGCGTGAGGATCGGGAAGATCGCCGCCGGAAGGCGCGCCGTCTCGCAGAAGCGGAGCGTCCGCTCGAAGACGTCGGGGCCGTCGCCGTCGAGACCGAGGACGAAGGAGCCGAGGATGCCGATCCCGGAATCCCGGAACGCCTTCACCGCGTCGAGGTAGGTGGCGACGTGGTTCGTCTTCTTCCCCATCGCCGCGAGCGCCTTCTCGTCGAGCGACTCGAAGCCGACGAAGAGGCCGATGCAGCCGGCCTCCCCCATCGCGAGGAGCAGCTCGGGGTCCTCGGCGAGGTCGAGCGAGGCGTGCGAGAGCCACTTCATCCCGAGGCCCTTCATCCCGCGGAAGAGCCTCAGCGAGTAATTGCGGTCGACGACGATGTTGTCGTCGACGAAGAAGGCGTAGGAGCCGCGCTTCTTCATCTCCGCGAGCTCCGCGAGGACCGCCTCGACCGGGCGCTTGCGGTATTTCCGCCCGAAGTAGGCCGTCACCGAGCAGAACTCGCAGTCGTAGGGGCAGCCGCGCGTCGTCTGGATCGTGTTCGTCAGGAGGTATCCCTTGCCGTCGAAGATCGACCGCCGCGCGACCGGGATCGCCGCCGTGTCGACCGGCCCGTCGGGCCGGTAGACCTTCTGCAGCTTTCCCTCCCCGAGGTCGCCGAGGAGCTTCGGCCAGACGGACTCGGCCTCGCCGACAACGACGGCGTCGACATGCTGGAGCGCCTCGGCGGGCAGGTTGCTCGCGTGGAAGCCCCCCATGACGACGGTCTTCCCGCGCGCGCGGAACGCATCGGCGATCTCGTAGGCCCGGGTCGCTTGGGCCGTCATCCCCGTGAGGGCGACGACGTCGGCCGGGTCGTCGAGGTCGACCGGCCCGAAGCCCTCGTCGTGGAGGGCGGTCTCCCACTTCTCCGGGGTCGCCGCGGCGACGACCGCGAGCGAGAGGCTCGGGAAGCGAAACGACATCTCTCCCCAGAGACGCCCTTTCGGCCAGCCGGGCAGGACGAAGAGGATGCGCGACCCCACGGTCGCGCATTCTCCACGAGACGGGACCGCGCGCGCCACCCCGGACCCCGGCGGGGTCCCTCGACCCGTCCGGGCGCGCGGCCCTCAGCCCGGGACCGCGGTAAAGAGCCCCCGGGCGACCCGCCGTGCGGCGTGGGAGAGCTCGCCCCCGAGGTCCCGCAGGATGCGGCTCCGGTCGGTCAGCGACGCCAGGTAGAACGGCACGACGCAGCCGCAGCGGTCGCAGTCCGCCTTCGGCCCCATCATGCATTTCTCCTTCTGCACGCCGTCGGGGGCGAAGGCGAAGGACTTCCTCGAGAAGAGGCAGCTGTCGGTGACCTTCCGGCAGACGTCCGACTTCATCATCCGGAAGGCCCGCTCGGGGAGGACGAAGAACTCCCCGTAGATCGCCTTCAGGGCGAGGAGCTTGTCGAGGACGACGTCGCGCTCCGCGAGCGGCAGGAAGAGCTCGTCGTTCCCGTCGCACATGTCGCCGATCGGCGTGTAGAAGTCGAACGTCATGTCCCTGGCACCGGCGCGGGACCAGTCGATGACGGCCTGCTCGAGGCAGTGGACGTTCGCCCGGGTGATGCAGTAGGCGACGGTCACGCTCAGGTTCGGCCGCTCGGCGACGTTCTGCATGGCCCGCCGGTAGATCCCCTTCCGGCGCCGGATCCGCTCGTGCGTCTCCTCGTCGCCGTCGATGGAGAGGCACCAGCTCACGTCGGGCCAGTCGGGAAGGGGGATCGTGCCGTTCGTGACGACGGTGTTGTACTTGAAGTACCTCCGCCCGCGCTCGATCAGCTCCTTGCGGATGAGCGGCTCGCCGCCCACCCAGGTGCATTGGAAGAACGGGAAGCCCAGGCGCGAGGTGCTCCGCTTCAGCCGCTCGAGCTTCGCGATCCACTCGTCGACGGTGAGCTCCGCCCGGCCGGCGTAGGCGGGCGCCTCCCCTTCTCCCCCCTCGAAGAAATAGCAGTGCGAGCAGCGGAGGTTGCACTCCTTGGAGACGTCGATCGAGCCGAAGCCGTTCCGCGGGATGCCGAAGAGGAAGAAGCCGACCTTCGCGAAGTCGTACGGGAGGATCCCGCGCGGACGGCGGGCCGGCGGGTCGTGATGGAGGGTCAGCCTCGGGCTCGGTCCTTCAGGCACGGGTTCCAGGAGGATGTCATCCGCAGGGGCCGATCGACAAGCCTCGCGACCGCCCGGCACTGTGGCAGGATCACGGCGATGCCGTCGGTCGAGACGGGCCGCTCCGACCGGAACGCGGCCGCCACCGCGAGGAACCTCGCGTGAGGGCTGTCCTCGGGGCCCTCGCCGGACTCGCGGGCGCCGCCGCCGGCGGCCTGATCGCGACGATCCTCGCGGCGGTCTTCGCGAAGGCGGCGAACGTCACGACCCGCGAGGGGGCCGCCGGGTACCTCGTCGTCGCCGTCGGGATCCTCGGGGCGCTCGCGGGCCTCGTCGTCGGCGTCGTCCTGTACGCGAGGTCCGCCCCGGCCGGTGAGGGACCGAGTGCCGCCGGCTCCGCCCTGCTCGGCCTCCTCGGTGTCGTCGTCGTCGTCGCGGCGATCCTGTGGGCCTGGACGCTCTCGCACGAAGGGCCCGCGAGCTACGGCGACACCCTCGCGTCGCTCGAGCTCGAGCTGCGCGTGAAGAAGGCGGATGCGCCGGCCGGGCCCCCGTCGAGCTGGCTCGACGTCGAGGTCCAGACGGCGAAGACGCGGCCGGCCGCCGTCGTCCTCTCGGACAAGGTGCGTGAGGAGGGTGACGGAATCGTCGTCCCCCTCGTCCAGAACCCGCTCCACCGCGCCACCGGCCGCCTCGTCGTCGTCCGCGTGGCGGACCGGCACGTCGAGGTCTTCTCGCCCCGCTGGAAAGCGAAGCCGGACCCGAAGGCCGACTGGAGCCCCTGGATCGCGCCGCGCCTCGCGGAGAAGACGGGCGGCGAAGGCGGCGAGGCCGTGCGGCCGATCCTGGAGCTCCGCTACCGCGTCCGCCTCTACGGCGATTGACCGCCGCGCCGGAGAACGGAGCGAAGGGCCCGCCCCGGCGCACAATGCCGCGCATGAGGGACCACGCGAGCGCTCGCCGCCGGGCTCACCTCGAGAGGATCCGCGTCGCCGCACTCGCGGCCGTCGAGCCGGCGAGAGCGGTCGCGCGGCTCCTCTCGCTCGAAGACGGCGTCCTTCGGGCCGGCGACGCCCGCCTTCCGCTCGCCAGCGACGCTTCCGTCCGGGTCGTCGCCGCCGGCAAGGCGGCCGCGGCGATGGCCGAAGCCGCGGCCGTCGCCCTCGGCGACCGGCTCGACCGAGGAGTCCTCGTCACGAAGCACGGGCACCTCGAGGGTCGGACGATTCCCCCCGGGGTGAGGAGCTTCGAGGCCGGTCACCCGGTCCCCGACGAGACGGGTCGCGAGGCCGTCGCCGCCGTCGAGAGGCTCCTCTCGGGAAGCCGCAAGGGCGACGTCGCCCTGGCGCTCCTCTCGGGCGGCGCCTCGGCGCTCCTCGCGGACCCGGCCGAGCCGCTCACCCTCGCGGACCTCGGTGAGACGACCCGTCTCCTCCTGCGCTCCGGCGCGACGATCGTCGAGCTGAATGCCGTGAGGAAACACCTCTCGCGGCTCAAGGGGGGACAGCTCGCACGTCTCGCTGCGCCTGCCACCGTCGTCTCGCTGATCCTCTCCGACGTCGTCGGCGACCCGCTCGACGTCATCGCGTCGGGTCCGACCGCCCCCGACCCGACGACGTTCGCGGACGCGTGGGAGATCGTCGATCGGCTCGGGCTCGTCGACGCCCTGCCAACGGCGGTCTGCGCGCGTCTGCGGGCCGGCAGGGCCGGGAAGCTCCCGGAAACGCCCAAGCCGGGCGACCCGCTCTTCGAGCTCGTCCGAAACGACATCGTCGGCTCGAACCGGCTCGCGGCCCTCGCGGCGACAGAGGAGGCGCGAGGCCTCGGCTACGACGCGCTCCTCCTCTCGACGTTCGTCGAGGGGGAGGCGCGCGAGGTCGCCCGCGTCGTCGCCGCTCTCGGCCGCAGCGTCCTCGCCCACGGCGACCCGGTGCCCCCGCCCGCCTGTCTGGTCCTCGGCGGCGAGACGACCGTGACCGTCAAGGGTCGGGGCACGGGAGGCCGGAACCAGGAGCTCGCCCTCGCGGCCGCGCTCGCGCTCGAAGGAATCGAGGGGATCTCCGTGATGGCGCTCGCCACCGACGGCTCCGACGGCCCGACCGATTCCTCCGGCGCGATCGTCGACGGCGAGACGGCGCGGGCGATTCGAGCCGCGGGTATCGACCCGGTCCTCGCGCTCGCGGCGAACGACGCCTACCCGACGCTCGAGGCCGCGGGAGCGCAGCTCAAGACGGGACCGACCGGGACGAACGTGAACGACCTGACCGTCGTCCTCGTCACGGGCTGATTCCGCGACCCCTCAGCGACGGGCCCGGAACCGGACCGGGATCGACCGGAGCGTGAGGCTCGCGCGACCGCCTGAATCGACGACGACCCGCACCGCGAGAAACGAGAGCGGGGCGCGTTCGGGCCCGGCCTCCTCCTGCGCGAAGAAGACGAAAACGACTCCGTCCGCCGTCCGCTCCAGACGCGGCCCGGCAAGCTCGGCCCCCTCGAAACGTCGAGCGAGCTCGGAGGCGTCGCCGTCCGAGGTGACGAGCCCCCCTCTCCCCGCGAGGACGAGGACCGCCTGGGCGAGCGTCTCGGGCGTCCGCACGAGCTTCCCGTTCGCCAGCCCCTCCGCGCGGAAGAGCTTCGAGAGCTCCTCCTCCACGGGACCGGACACGACGGTGCCGTCCTCGCGAACGACGTGATAGCCATGCGTTTCGCCCAGCTCCTCGAGCCCCGGTCTGGGTGGGTACGAGACCCGGAAGAACACCCATCCGGGGATTTCGATTCCGAGAGGAGTCACCCGCGCGCCGGGAAGCTCCCCGCGCTCCGCCAGCCAGGCCTCGAGGGTCCTCGCCGCCACCGCCCGTCTCTCCGCCATCCCGACACGCCCTCCGTTCAGATCCGGCACCGAGGCATTCGGCTCCCGTCCGGACGCCCCGCTCGCGGCCGACGTCCGGACGGAGATCCCGCCCATGACGAGCAGCCCGGCAATCAGGACCGCGACACCCCGGTGCGTCCCGCGAGCTGACAGCCGGGTCCCGGGGCGCGACCGATGCGGGCTCTCCCTCACGAGGTCCGCCAGTCTACCGCCCGACGGTGGCAAACCGGCGCGTACGCCTCGCCCGGCGCGGGGCTCGCCCGGTCGACACCCCCTCGAGCTTCGGGCACCATCCTCTCCGAGGAGGCTTCCGTGCCCGAATCGATCACCGCCCTCGAGCTCTCCGCCCTCGTCTCCCGCGTCTTCCAGCCGACCCCCGAGGACACCCGCCTCGGGATCATGGTCGACCTCCCCGACGAGAAGGTCCCCGACGACGCCGGCTGGGCGGCGCGCCGCGCGATCGCGGCCGAGTGGGCGGAGCTCCTCGGGATGCAGGCCCGCGAGACGGGATACGAGACGCGCCTCCTCCTCTACCCGAACGTCCACACGAACAACGGCGACCTCCCCGGCCGTTGCTGGATCCATGCGGGCGGCCCGCTCCCCGCAAGCGCGGCGGAGCTCGACCCGGCTGCGTCGGTCGCGATGACGGAGGTCTTCGACACGTTCCCGATGCTCCTCGCGCTGACGAGGTTCAGCTCGACGGCGCCGCTGAAGATGGCCGCGAAGAAGCACCCGATGCGCGCCGCGACGATGCCCGGCTTCTCCGCCGCGATGATCCCGGCGCTCCGCCTCGACTACGGCGAGGTGAACCGCCGCGTCGACATCCTGAAGACGCACCTCGACCGGGCGACCGGCGCCGACTTCGTCTTCCGCCATCCCGGCGGCGAGGATCGCCTTCACCTCGACCTGCGCCACCGGACGGGCCACGCCTCCGGCGGCCTCCTCCCGAAGCGCGGCGTCGCGGGGAACCTCCCCTCGGGCGAGTCGTACATCGTCCCCTACGAGGGCGAGGTCGACGGCGACCCGAGCCGTTCGGAGGGCGTCCTCCCCGTCCAGTTCGGCAAGGAGGTCGTCCGCTATCGCATCGAGCGGAACCGCGCCGTCGAGGTCCTCACGCGCGGACCCGAGTCGGAGCGGGAGACGGCGCTCCTCGCGAAGGAGCCCGCCTACGCGAACCTCGCGGAGCTCGGCCTCGGAGTCCTCGCGGCGTTCGGAGTCAAGCCGGTCGGCTCGGTCCTCCTCGACGAGAAGCTCGGCCTCCACATCGCGTTCGGCCGGAGCGAGCACTTCGGCGGGCAGGTCGGCCCGAGCGCCTTCTCCTCGCCCGAGGCGGTCGTCCACATCGACCGGGTCTACGTCCCCGAGACGCAGCCCGACGTCCTCCCGACGATCGTCGACCTCGTCTTCGAGGGCGGCGAGCGCCTCGCCCTGATGCGCGACGGGGAGTTCGGGCCGGTCTTCTGACGACGACTCCCGTGCGAGCGCGCGCCGCTCTCGCCCTCGCGCTCCTCCTCGCTTCGTGCGCGGGCGGGTCCGTCGCGCCCGCGCCTTCCCCCGCCCCGGCGACGCCCCCCGCGCACCCCGGCGGGAGTCTCTTCTCGACGATTCCCTGCGCCGGGACACCGCTCGGCCTCGCCTGGGCGCGCCTCCTGCCGGAGGTCTCTGCCCGCTTCCCCGGGCTGAAGCTCACGGAGGTCGCCGACCTGCACGTGACGGTCGTCTACGTCGGCCCCGGCTGGAGGGCCGAGGAGCTCGCGCGGATCCGCGCGCTCGCCCTCGTCGCTCCGGCCGAGGCCGTGGCGATCCACCCCGAGCTCGTCCGCTTCGGCGCGAACGGGCACGTCGTCGTCGCCGAGCTGCGCGGCGCGCCCGCCTCCTGGCTCGCCGCGGTCACCGCGGCGAAGGCGGAGATGAACCGCCTCGGCCTGAAGAAGCCCGACCGGTACGACGCGGAGTTCCGACCCCACGTCACGCTCGCTTCCGCGCGGCACCGGCCCCCCGAAGCGTCGGAAGCGGCGGCTCTCGACGCCCTCCGGGCGTGGGTCGCCGCGCAGGCCGAGCCGAAGCCCGACGCGTGGGTCGTCTCCCTCGGCCCGGAGTCCCCCGTCCGTCTCTGGCTCGCCAACCTCGCTCGTCCCGCCGGCGAGCCGGAGTACGTCGACCTCGACCTCGTCACCCGCCCGCGTTGAACCTCAAACGTCTGGGGTCAGGTCTACCCTCTACACTCTACGGTTCTCCGTAGAGTGTAGAAGGTAGACCTGACCCCGATGACAGGTGGATCCTCCGGCTGAGCATCCGGTCGCCGTCGAAGACGAAGAAGGCGCGGAACGGCTTCCCCTCGAGGGCGAGGGGGAGCCAGTGGCGGTCGTCCTCCCACATCCGCTCGTACGGGATCGCGTCGACCGGGCACCAGAACGGGTCCGCCTCGCGCGTCTCGCGCGGCGTCCCGGAGTGCGAGGCGGCGAAGAAGACCGTCCCGTGCAGCGCGTAGCCGTCGACGAACTGGAACGAGAGCTCCCCGGCCTTCGTCAGCCCCGACGCTTCGACGCAGACCTCCTCGCGCACCTCACGGATCGCGGCCTCCTCCGCCGTCTCGCCCGGGTCGATCCGGCCGCCGGGGGCGTTCACCTTCCCGGCGCCGAGGCCGGTCTTCTTGTGGATGAGGAGGACGCGGTCGCCGTCCCTCACGAAGCAGAGGACGGCGCGCTCGGTCGGCTCCCAGCGCGACCAATCGACCTCGGCGAAGCCGCCCGGACGGGCGGCGGGATCAGAGCCGGCCGGCAAGGAGCGTCCCCTGCTCGATCGCCCGCTTCGCGTCGAGCTCGGCCGCGACGTCGGCGCCCCCGATGAGATGCACGGAGACGCCTGCCGCTCGGAGCGGCGTCTCCAGCTCGCGGAGCGGCTCCTGTCCCGCGCAGACGACGACCGTGTCGACCTCGAGGAGGCGCGTCTCGGGCTCCTTCGTCCCGCGCGTGATCGTGAGGCCGGCGTCGTCGATCCGGTCGTAGCGAACGCTGGCGAGCATCTCGACCCCCTTCGCCTTGAGCGCGGCGCGGTGGATCCACCCCGTCGTCTTCGCGAGGCCGGCCCCGGGCCTCGTGGCCTTGCGCTGGAGGAGCGTGACGCGGCGCGCCGCTTTCGCCGGGCGCGGCTTCACGAGCCCGCCGCGCGCGGTGGCCGGGTCGGCGACGCCCCACTCCGCCTTCCATCGCTCGAGGTCGCGGCCGTGCCCTTCCGCTCCCTCCACCAGGAACGTCGCGACGTCGAAGCCGATCCCGCCCGCGCCGACGATCGCGACCCGCTCGCCGACCGGCTTCCGCCCGAGGAGGACGTCGACGTACGAGACGACCTTCGGGTGCTCCTGCCCCGGGATGCCGGGGCTCCGCGGCACGACGCCGGTCGCGAGGACGACCTCGTCGTACTTCCCCGCGACGAGCGCCTCGGCCGTCGCGCGCGTCCCGAGCTTCAGCTGCACGCCCGTCGTCTCGACCCGCCGAGCGAAGTAGCGGAGCGTCTCGGCGAACTCCTCCTTCCCCGGGACCCTCTTCGCCAGGTTGAACTGCCCGCCGATCTCCCCAGCCGCCTCGAAGAGGTCGACGGCATGCCCGCGCGCGGCGAGCTCCGTCGTGCAGGCGAGGCCGGCCGGGCCGGCGCCGACGACGGCGACGCGCCGGCGCGCTGCGGCCACGGGAAAGACGAGGACGGTCTCTCGGCAGGCCCGCGGGTTGACGAGGCAGGAGACCTCCCTCCCGTCGAAGACGTGGTCGAGGCAAGCCTGGTTGCAGGCGATGCAGGTGTTGATCTCGTCCGCGCACCCTTCCGCCGCCTTTCGGACGAGGTCCGGGTCGGCGAGGAGCGGCCGGGCCATCGAGACCATATCGGCGCTGCCCGAGGCGAGGACCTCCTCGGCGACCTCGGGCGCGTTGATCCGGTTCGTCGTGCAGAGGGGGATGCCGACCTCTCCCTTCAGCTTCCGCGTCACCCACGCGAACGCGGCGCGCGGCACGCTCGTCGCGATCGTCGGGACGCGTGCCTCGTGCCAGCCGATCCCCGTGTTCAGGATCGTCGCGCCGGCCTTCTCGACCGCCTTCGCGAGCGCGACGACCTCCTCCCAGCTGCTCCCGTCGGGGACGAGGTCGAGCATCGAGAGGCGGAAGACGAGGATGAAGTCCTTCCCGACCGCCTCGCGCACGCGCGAGACGACCTCCACCGGGAACCGCATCCGGTTCTCGTACGGCCCGCCCCACCGATCCGTCCGCCGGTTCGTCCGGGTGACGAGGAACTCGTTCAGGAAGTACCCCTCCGACCCCATCACCTCGACGCCGTCGTACCCCGCCTCGCGCGCGAGGACGCCGCACCGCACGAAGGCCCGGATCTGCCGCTCGACGCCCCGCGCCGTCAGCGCCCGCGGCGTGAACGGCGATATCGGCGACTTGACCCGCGACGGGGCGACCGCGAGCGGCGTGTAGCCGTAACGCCCCGAGTGGAGGATCTGGAGCGCGATCTTCCCCCCCTCGGCGTGGACCGCGTCGGTGATCGGCCGATGCGCCCGCGCCGCCCGCGCGCTCGCGAGGCGTGAGCCGAACGGCGAGAGCCACCCTTCGACGTTCGGGGCGAACCCGCCCGTCACGATCAACCCCGCCCCGCCGCGCGCCCGCGCCGCGAAGTAGGCCGCGAGCCGCGGGAACCGGCTCGCCCGGTCTTCCAGCCCCGTGTGCATCGAGCCCATCAGGACCCGGTTCCGGAGCGTCGTGAAGCCGAGGTCGAGCGGTGCGAGGAGGTGGGGGTACGGAGCGGGCCGGCTCATGGACGCCGAGTATCCCGCGACGGGCGGGCGGGCGCGCGCCGAGGCGTGCCCGAATCGCCCCTCCATGGAATGATCCGTGGAGCCTGACATCACGGGTACGCGGAGGTTCGACGACGTGAAGGCCGACTCGAAGCGGTGGACGCAGATCTCGGCGTCGCGCTTCGCTCACGAGAAGGAAGCCCTCGACCACCTCCGCGAGGCGCTCCCTGACCAGGAGCCGTACCGGGCCTTCACGAACCTGGAGTTCATCGCCGCGGACGGCTCCATCAACGAGGTCGACGCCCTCGTCCTGACGCGGAAGGGCCTCTTCCTCGTCGAGATCAAGAGCGGCGGCGGGAGCCTCTCGGGCGACGCGGGCACCTGGTGCTGGAAGTCGGATCGCAGGGAGCGATTCGCCGACAACCCGCTCTTCCTCGCGAACCAGAAGGCGAAGAAGCTCAAGTCGCTCCTCCAGGCCCAGAAGGCCCTCGCGAAGCTCCCGCTCCCCTACGTCCACGCCGTCGTCTTCTGCTCCGCGCGGGACCTCTCCGTGAAGCTCTCGCCCGAAGGGCGGACGCTCGTCTTCGGCCGCGACGACCGGACGGAGCTGCCCGGGATCGGCCGTTACCTCACCGAAACCCGCCCCGAGGAGCTCTCCGATTCCAGGTTCCGCACCGTCGACGCCAGTCTCGCCCGAGCCATTTCCCGGGCCGTCGAGGAAGCCGGCATTCGCCCCTCGCAGCGCCTCCGTCGCGTCGGCAGCTACGTCCTCGGCGACCTCCTCCTCCAGGGGAAGCACTTCCAGGACTTCGTCGGCACGCACGACACCCTCCCGAACGAGCACCGCCGCGTCCGCATCTACGGCGTCCCGTCCGCCGAGCCGCTCGCGCGCGACGCGATCGCCCGCGCCGCGAAGCGCGAGTACCAGCTCCTCGCGAGCGTCGAGCATCCCGGCATCCTCCGGGCGCTCGACTACGTCCCGCACGACCTCGGCCCGGCGCTCCTCTTCGAGCACACTCCGGGCGCCGTCCGCCTCGACCACTTCCTCGCCGAGAAGGAGAAAGGGCTCGACCTCTGGGTGAGGCTCAGGATCCTTCGGCAGGTGGCCGAGGCGCTCCAGAACGCCCACGAGCACCGCCTCTACCACCGCGCCCTCGGCCCTCAGAGCCTCCTCGTCCTCGACCCCGAGGCCCCGGAGCCGAAGGTGAGGATCTTCAACTGGCAGACGGGCCTTCGCGAGGGCTCCAGCGCCTCGAGCCGGGGCGTCACCGGGACCGAGCACATCACCGAGCTCGTCGAGGACGGCGCCGGGGCCTACATCGCCCCCGAGGCCGGGAGCGCCCCGGACGAGGACGGCCCGCTCCTCGACGTCTTCTCCCTCGGCGCCCTCGCCTACCGCCTCCTCTCGGGCTCCCCTCCCGCCGAGAGCGCCTCCGCACTGCGAAATGTCCTCTCGGCAGGCGGCGGCCTTAACCTCGCGGCCGCCGCCGACGGCGTCTCGGAGTCCCTCCGGACGCTCGTCCGCTCGTCGACGCACCCCGAGGTCACGCACCGGCTCGGCTCGGTGAGCGAGTTCCTCGAAGGCCTCGACGCCGCCGAGGACGAGCTGACCCGCCCCTCCGACGGCTCGGTCGCCAATCCCGACACCGCCGGCCCGAAGGACAGGCTCCCGAAGGGCTTCACCGTCGTCCGCCGCCTCGGCACCGGCTCGACCGCCGTCGCCTTCCTCGTCAACCGCGACGGCGAGAAGCGCCCGCTCGTCCTGAAGCTCGCCCTGAACGCCGGCCTGAACGACCGGCTTCGCGCCGAGGCCGCGGTCCTCGACGACCTGCGCTTCCCGGGCATCGTCCGGCGCGTCGAGGTCGTCGAGATGTACGGCCGCGCCGGGCTCGTCCTCGAGCAGGCGGGCGACCTCACGCTCGCCCAGCGCCTCCGCGTCGACGGCCGCCTCCCACTCGACCTCCTGCAGAGATGGGGCGAAGACCTCCTGAAGGCCGTCGCCTATCTCGAGGAGAAGGGCGTCCCGCACCGCGACCTCAAGCCCGACAACCTCGGCATCGCCCGCACCGGCAAGGACGACGCCCTCCACCTCGTCCTCTTCGACTTCTCCCTCTCCCGCGCGCCCCTCGAAGCCATCCACGCCGGCACCCGCCCCTACCTCGAGCCGTTCCTCGCCGAGAGGAAGCCCCGCCGCTGGGACCTCGCCGCCGAGCGCTGGGCCGCCGCCGTCACCCTCCACGAGATGGCCACCGGCTCGCACCCCGTCTGGGGCGACGGCCGGAGCGACCCGGCCGCCCTCGCCTGCGAGGCGACGATCGACGCCGACCACCTCGAGCCCTCCGTCAAGGAGCCGCTCGGGGCATTCTTCGAGAAGGCGTTCCGCCGGAGCCCGCGCGAGCGATTCGACAACGCGCAGGAGATGCTCTGGGCCTGGCAGCGGGCCTTCGCCGACGCCGCGCGTCCCGCCGTCACCACCGGCCACGACGAGATCGTCGACGTCGGCGCACTCGTCTCCGCGGCGAAGCTTGAGAGCCCTCTCGCCGAGGTCGGACTCTCGCCGAATGCTCTGAGCGCCCTCGACCGGGCCGGCATCACGCTCGTTCGCGACCTCCTCGCCCTCCCGCAGAAGCGCCTCGCCCATCTCCGCGGCGCCGGCAGCCGGACGCGCCGCCAGCTCGTCGAGGTGGCCGCGCTCCTCCGCGCCCGCTTCCCCGAATCGACGGCGCTCCCCGAGCCCGAGCCGCTGCCCGACGCCGACCTTCCCGAGGCCTTCAGTCTCGACGCCCTCGTCGCGCAGCTCCTCCCGAAGAAGACGAGGAAGGACGCGACGACGGAGCCCCGCCTCCTCCGCCTCACGCTCGGCCTCGACCCGCCGTCGAAGGTGAAGGCCGCAGCCTGGCTCGCCCAGAACGACGTGGCGCGGGAGATCGGCATCTCGGCGCCGCAGGTCAGCCGCACCCTGTCGAAGGCCCGCGAGCGCTGGCTCCGCAACCGCAACGTCACCCTCGCCCGCGACGACGTGGCCGAGGCCCTGCGCGCGAGCGGCGGCGTCCTCGCCGTCGAGGAGATGGAGAGCCTCCTCCTCGCCGCGCGCGGCTCGGCCGAGGAGGAGCCCTTCCGCACTCGCCACGCCCGCGCCGTCGCGCGGGCGGCCTCGGAGACCGAGAAAGGGATGAAGGAGCCGCGCTGGCTCCTCCACCGCGCCGGAGACCGATCGCTCCTCTCCCTCTCCGACGAGCTCGCCTCCTGGGCGGAGCGTCTCGGCAACAAGGCCGACCAGCTCGCCCTTCTCGATCCCCTCCCCTCGCCCCAGCGCGTCCTCGAGGCGCTCCAGGCCCTTCCCGCTCCGGCCTCTCCGCCGAACGTCGAGCCCCTCTCCGGGGCCCGCCTCGTCCGTCTCGCGGCGTCCGCCTCCACGCGGGCCACCGTCTCCAGCCGTCTCGAGCTCTACCCGCGCGGCCTCTCGGCCGGCCGCGCCCTCAAGCTCGCGGCCGGCGCCGTCCTCTCCGCGGCCTCCCTGACCCCGGAGCAGCTCCAGGAACGCGTACGCGCCCGCTATCCCGAGGCAGAGCCCCTTCCTCCTCGCCCCGCGCTCGACGCCCTCCTCGCCGAGGCGGGCTTGGAGCTGCGCTGGGTCCCTGGAGACGGGGTCCGCCCCGGCGGCTTCAGCCAGCCGACGATCCACGTCGAGGGACTCTCCTCCGAGACCGTCAGCCAGACAGTCGCCCCGCGTGGGGCCCTGGGAGCCGAACATCCCGCCGCGCCCGCCGACGCCGACGCCGCCGCCTTCGACGCCCGCCTCCGGCGCACCGCCGAATCGGGCGGCTACCTCGTCCTCATGGCAACGCCCCGGCACCTTCCACGTGTCGAGGCCGCCCTCTGCGCTCGCTACGACGCCACGTCCGTCAGCGTCGAGGCCGAGCTCCTCCGCGAGATGAAGGACGCCGCGCGACAGGCCGGGGCCGACTGGACCGTCGTCCTCGAAGCCGACGCCGCCTCGCCCGGCACCACCGACTGGACGAACCTCCGCTCCCTCGTCGGCCTCGCCCTCCCGAAGGTCGAAGAGCGCCTCGACAACGCGCCGAGCCCCGTCCTCCTGACCTGGCCGGGCCTCCTCGTCCGCTACGACCGGCTCGACCTCCTCGACCGCCTCCGCGACCGGCACACCCGGGCGGGAGCCTCGGGCGCCGCCTGGCTCCTCGTCGCCGCAGACGAGCAGTCCGAGCTCCCCGTCCTCGACGGCAAGCCTCTCCCCGTCCTCAGCCCCGCGCAGTACGCGCGCGTGCCGCACGCGTGGCTGGAGGCGACGGAGGGAATGTGACCGGCCGCCGTCTCCGCCCCGAAGGCGCTCCGACCGCGAAGATGTGAAGCCGGGCGCGCCGGCCAGGTCCCGTGGCAGCGGCCCGAGCGAAGCTCGAGGCGATCCGGACCTAAGCCATCCCGGTCTGGTCGGTCCGCTCGCGTTCTCCCGGAGGACGTCCTCGCGATCGTCGGAAGAACCGGCGAAACCCCTGGTGACCGAGGCGCTCCCGAGACTCCGCGGACGAGCGGGCCCGAAAAGGCCGGAGTACGTATGATTGATGGAGAGGTCATACGTACATGTCGAAGCTCACGCTCAGCGTCGACGACGAGGTCATCCGTCAGGCGAAGGCCTGGGCGGCGAAAGAGGGAACGTCCGTCTCCCGGCTCGTCGAACGGTTCCTCCGGGAGGCGTCCACACCCCCGGCCTCGCCCGGCCCCGGAGCCGTCCCCGTCCTCCGCAGGCTGCGAGGGTCCCTGAAGGGGCTCGACGTCGCGGCGGGCCGCCCTGCCGAGGCGAGACGTCATTGAAGACGCTCTTTCTCGACCTCGAGGTCCTCCTCGACGTCCTCCTCGACCGCGCTCCCGCGGCCGACCCGGCGGCCACGCTCTGGGCCGCCGTCGAGACCCGGCAGGCTCGCGGCCTCGTCACCGCGCACGCCGTTACCACGCTCCACGCCCTAATGAAGCGCTCGCGAGGCGCCGCCTTCGCCGACCGGGGCGTCGCCGACCTCCTCGCCGTCTTCAACGTCGCCCGCGTCAGCGAGGCCGTCCTGAACGCGGCCATCT